>CADDZJ010000033.1 GCA_902812415.1 Acidobacteriota bacterium | reverse complement strand
TATTCAGGAAGTCGACCTTGACACACACAACTTTAGCGCAGAGTACGGGAATGGCTTGGCTGTCTTCAACGTCATCACAAAAAGTGGCGTGCTGATCATCGGAATGCAGAATCGAAGCCTTTGATCTCAACGCCACAGAGGGAGGTCATCCATTCTGGTGGATATAAGGGGCTGATTATATGAAAAACCGCGCGAAATCATTGTCGAGAAGGAATCTTTTGCAGGGTATGGGAGCGTTGGCGACTGGAATGGCGGCGTGGGCTGGAAAACCTACTATCGCTCCAGGGGAGGTCGATATCGGCGAGGCAGGCGGCCACCCGCGCGTCTTGGCGTTGATCGGAGATCGCTATCATAACTCTGATTATATCCGTGTCAGTTTGGACCGGCTCTTTCATGAGCTGGGTCTTCCGGTAGACTACACCACCAACTATGACCGCATTTCACGAAACCTATTACGAAATTATCAGCTTTTCGTTTGCCTGCGCGATGGAATGATCTGGCCGGATGGCTATTTGGGCCCTGACGCTTATAGCGACTACGAGCGTTTTCTGGAAGTCGGCTTCAACTGGGAGCGTCCAACATCTTCAAAAGAGACTCCCAAAAGCTGGATCACGGAGGAGCAAGGCGAGGCGATTAAAGATTTTGTGACGGCGGGAAACGGGTTTTATGCGCTGCACAACAGCAGCCACATTTCACTCTCTTCAAAGAATTATCGCGACGTCATGGGCGGCGCATACATCGGACATCCTCCCTTGCGCCCATTCAAAGTGAGGGTTGTGAATAGAGGCCACCCCATCACGCAGGGCGTGGAAGATTTTATGGTGAATGATGAACAGCACTACGTGGCCTATGATAAAGATCCCAAAAACATCATTCTCCGGGCAGAGAACATCGACGGCCTTGCCTACGAACACCACGGAACCCAATCCATCAGCGGCTGGGCGTATGAATACGGCAAAGGCCGCGTCGTGTTTACGGCTGTGGGCCACAACAATCCCGCGATGTGGCAGCCGGAATATTTCAAGCTGCAAAAGAACGCCGTTCGATGGTTATTGAAAATGGCATAGCCCTTATTCCCCGGAACTGTAGTACTGCAGCTTATCGGGGAGGAAATTCAGTTCAGGAGGTTTTGCCTATGTGCCGCCAACGGCTTATCCCATCCCAGTTCCTGACCCTGGTTCTCCTGGTTGCCATGGGGCTAATCTCGCTTCCTGATTTCGCTCAGAATCCCGGCGGGCGGGTGAGCGGCCAAGTCACAGATCCATCGGGAGCGGCGATTCCCGACGTTCAAATCAAGGCGCGCGACCTCAGCACAAATGTTGTGAGCATGACTCGTAGCAACGCGAGCGGTTACTATCTGCTGCAACTGCCGGTGGGAATTTATGAAATTGCCGCCAGCCGCACAGGTTTCAGGGAGACTGTGCGGACGAATGTGACCATCACGGTAGGAGCGGATGTTGGCATTGACTTTCACCTTCAGGTGGCCACGTCCAAAACCGTCGTGCAGGTGCAGGGCCAGGTTTCTCCCTTAATCACGCCAAACGAGTCTTCGGTCCAAACGACAGTCGGCAACGATCTGGTGTCAACGCTTCCGGTTGAAGTGGCAGGCGGAATGCGGAATTCCGCCGACTTTTTAAAACTTACTCCGGGCTATCAGGGAAATTCCTTTGAGGCCAACCTGAATGGCGGGGACGGGCTTGATCAGGAAGTGTTAATTGACGGCGCCAATGTTTCTCCGGTAGGCTTCGGAACCGGAATCCAGGGAAGTCAAATGACCGTGCCAAGCTTTGCAGTCCAGGAGTTTCAGGTGATCGGCGACAACGTTGATGCTCAGTATGGGCGGACCTCAACCGGGGCGATCAAGTACGTTTTCAAATCAGGCACGAATGATTTGCACGGGATGGCTTTTGAATATAACCGAAACGAAGTCTACGACGCGCGCAACTTCTTCAGTGCGGATCGCGGGCTTGACCGCCAGAATGAGTTCGGGTTCGAGCTGGGAGGCCCGATTCGGCGAGACAAGACATTTTTTTATGGCTATTACGATGGCTTCCGGTACACTAACTCAAATCCCGCCACTTTTTATAGCGTGTTGACCCCGGCGATGAAAGCGGGTGACTTCACTGCCGCAGGCATCCCCCCGATCTACGATCCTGCGACGACCATTGCGAATGCTCAGGGAGGCTTCACACGGCAGCAGTTCTCGTGCAACGGCGCTCTGAACGTGATTTGCCCTGACAGGATCAGCTCGATCTCCGCCCATTTCGCCGCGCTATTTCCGAATCCAAATCTGCCGGGTCTAACCAACAATTACATTGGAACTTCCACAACCGTTAATAACAGCGATCAGTTTCTTGTCAAAATCGATCACAACATTGGCTCCGGTTCGCGGCTCTCCGGAAGCTTCAGCTTCATGCGCGAACCCACCATCAGCGATGGCGCGTTTGGTCCAACGCTCAGTGGTACAAATGGAATTAATCACGGATATCGAGCCATCGTGAATTGGGATAAGCCCATTTCCAGCAATAAGCTCAACCACGTGCTGCTTTCCTACAACCGCTGGGCTTTTTTCAACCACTATGGGAAGCAACAGAGTCTTTCCAAAGGATCAAACCTTAACGCTCAGGCAGGACTTGGCGGGATTCTGGACACTTCGGGTGAAGCTTTGATGACCGTGGGGCCGTACTACCTGGGCGTCGGTGGAGCAGTCAACAAGATTTCACATTCGGACGGGGAAATCGGCGACGACTTCAGTTGGATTCAAGGAAGCCATCAGATGCAGTTTGGATTTAATACGACGCGCTTTTACACCATCGGTCTGCAACTGGCTGGCGGACCGGCAGGCCGCATCACGCCCTTTGGATCTTTCGTCTTTGGCCCGCAGGAAACCGGCCTTCCTGGGAATGCGGCCACAGGCTTTTCAGTGGCGAGCTTTTTGCTGGGCGATGTCGATATTGGGACGTTTGGCCAGCAGCCTTCCCAAGCCTGGGTGATGCCCTATTGGGCGCTCTATGCGCAGGACCACTGGAAACTTCGGCACAATCTCACGCTCTCTTACGGCCTGCGATGGGGCTACTCTTCGCCGATCACCGATCGGCAGGATCGGATTGCAAACCTGGATCCGACTCTGCCAAATCCCGGCGCAGGGAACCTGCCGGGCGCTCTGGTTTTTGCAGGAAGCGGTCCAGGGCGCAGCGGGAAAGCGCAGTTTGCCGATTCGTGGCATCGCGGTTTCGGGCCGCGGCTTGGCATCGCTTACGCCCCCTCCGCTCGAACTGTGTTTCGCGCGGCCTACGGCGTGATGTATGACACGAATTCCGGTCCGGCGATCTTCATGAATCAGCAGGGCTTCTTTACCAACGCCACACTGCAAAGCTTGAACGGCGGCGTAACCCCTGCGTTTAACTGGAATACGGGTTTTCCTCCTGTCCCCCTTGGACCTTACTTCACTCCTACATTTGCCAATGGAGGATCAACGGCCTATTTTCAGCCGAACGGGGCCCGGTTGCCGCTTGTTGAAAATTGGAATGTTGGAATCCAAAAAGAATTGTGGGGCGGGCTGGTGGTGGATGCGGCTTATGTGGGAACAGCCGCTCACCACATGCTGAACGGAGCGCTTAATTATAATCAGCTCGATCCGCGCTATCTGGCTCTGGGGTCTGTCCTGCAAAGTGATATTAACTCGCCGCAGGCGCAATCAGCCGGAATTGCGTCGCCGTATGCTGGTTTCAGCGGCACTGTAGCTCAAGCCTTGCGCCCGTTTCCACAGTATCAAGGAGTTACTCTTTCCTCTGACCCGGTTGGCAATAACAACTACAACTCCTTGCAGGTTCGCGCGCAAAAGCGCCTGAGCGATGGCATCTCATTCCTCATCACCTACACGGTCTCAAAGGATTTGACCGATTCGCCCGGATACGGCGGAGGCGCGTTCCTGGGTGGGGCTCAGAACTACTATAATTTGAGGGCTGAAAAGGCCGTGGCAAGCTTCGACGTTCCGCAAGCGTTTGTCGCAGCCTACACCTACGACTTGCCGATCGGCAAGGGCAAGCTGCTGAATTTGAGTAATCCCCTGGCAGATAGGATTCTCGGCGGATGGACTACGTCGGGAATCATCACGTTGCAGAGCGGTGTTCCCGTGGGAATCTCGACCGAGCTTTCTTTGCCTGCCATCGGAAGCATACGGCCTGATGTGGTTCCCGGCCAGGCGTTTTATATCAATAGAAATCGCGGTTCGTTTGATCCTGCAAAGAACCTCTACCTCAACATCAACGCTTTCGCTCCGCCGCCGCCCTTCAGCTTTGGAAATGCGCCGCCGCTCTTCGATCAGATTCGGTCCTTTGGGACTCGAGAATGGGATATGGCGCTGATCAAAAAGATACCGATCACCGAGCGCGTCAGTTTGAGCCTGAAAGGCGAGTTTTTCAACGCGTTGAATACCGTCAATTTCGGGCCGCCTGTAACCGACATTAATAATCCCAGCTTTGGAGGAATCTTTAGCGCCGCTTCGCCACGCACAGGCCAGCTTTCGGCAACTGTATCCTGGTAGTTCAGAGCTTTCAGCGCCGTCGAGAACGATGGGCTCCTCAGTGATTCTCCAGACTGGCTTGGCGGAATTTCTGAATCTCCTGCGCGGCGAGACTGGTATCGCCGAGCTTGCGGTAAGCCATAGCCAGTTCGTAATGCAGGCTGACTTGCGTAGGGTCTATCTTTAATGCAGTTTGAAGGGAGTGGATTCCTTCTGTGATTTGATTCAGAGAAATCTGGGCCTTTCCGAGGTCGGCCCAGGCTTCGGCATCGGTGGGATACTCGGTGAGGATCTTCCTGAGAATGGGAAGGGCCGCGGCAGGCCGGTGCTGTTGCACGTATACCTGAGCCAATTCAGCAAGAGCCAGGCGATTTTCCGGCTCTGCGTCAACGGCTGCTCTCAGTTCTTTTGCGGCCTCGGAAAGGCGAAGGTTCTGCGCTAGCAATCTGCCGGCGGCAAAATGGTTGCCTGCCTTTCGATATTCAACCAGAGCTGCGGTCACACGATTTTGAGACTCATCCATGTACCCTCGCACGCTGTGCGCATAGGTTGAGTCAGGAGATGATTCCAGAACAGTTGTGAAACACTCTTTAACGAGGGATGTCAACGCATCATACTCGCGCACCAGGGGGGGCGGAATGGTTGTGGCGCCAAGCTTCTTCAGGATGGCCCGATGTTTTTCGGCGCCCTGCCAGTTTTGTTGTTGTTCATCCTGCCGCAGACTGATCCATTGAAAAACGGGCGATTTCTCGCCCAGCGAGTTGGCGTGATGAGCAATGTCCCGGATGCGTTCGAGAGCGGCCAGTCCGATGGTGTAATTAAGTTCCGCGTCCTTTGGAAACCGTTGCAATGTTTGTTGGGCAAACGCCAGGTCGAAGCGGTCGAGCGCCATCTGGTCTTGAATGAGGAAAAGGCGGACCTCGCGGTTTGCGGGCCGAACCTTTAAGGCTTCCTTCAAGTGACCGAGCGAACTTTCAAATTGTCCGAGTTTGAATTCGGTAAGCCCCAGCATGACCTGCGCGCCAAGAAGATCGGGTTGAAGCTTCAGCGCGCCCTTAAGCGATTCCGCAGCTTGAGGGTAACGCTTCAGCCGGTAATAATCCAGGCCCATGTTGCTGTAAACTTGAGCGATTCGCGGGTTAAGCGTGAGAATTTGCTGGTAATAAGTCAGGGCGGCAGCATAATGACCTTGTTGTTCCGCTGCACGCGCTTCCTGGAACTCATGGATAACGGCGGGCCGGCTGCTGTTCTGGGCGTTGAAATTTGAGGATGCAAACAAAAGCAGCCCCAGACTCATTGCAATCCAATGGAAAATAACCCCATCTGGGGTTTGTTTGGCGCGGGCTGGTTTCAGCATTTCCCACCCATTTCGTTTGACCTGTTCAAGATGGGTTTCATTTTATCGTAGATTAAAGTGTTGATTCGAGGATTGCCATGGAGCGTATGGCGCCTAAATACGTCAAACTTTCCGTTCCTGTTCCCCTCACTAGTCGAGCGCCGTGGTATAAGAATACCTTTCCGACTTACATTGGCATTTTTCTTTGGGTGGGATTTTACCTGAAGCTCGCCGCGCCGACGATTGGCTATGCCGATGTTGGCATCTGCCTTTGGGGACTTCTGGTGGCGGGATTTCTCTGCTTTGCTCTTTATTATTACGTGCCCGCAATGCTCGGGATGCAGACCGGACATTCCCTGTATGTCGTGGGCAGCTCCACGTTTGGGACGACCGGAGGCTACCTGATGCCGGGCCTGCTCATGGGGTTTTTGCAGATCGGCTGGGTTGCCGTTGTCACATCAGTAGCCGCTGACTTTATCATGAAGGGACTCAATCAAACCGCAAAAGCCCTTTTCACGGTTATCGTTGTGGTGTGGATCTACAGCCTCGCGTGGGTTGCCATTAAAGGCATTCGTTATGTCGGCCAGGCAGCCAAGTTTCTGAATTGGGTTCCCCTGATTATGATTCTCATTGTGTTCTGGGCCAACCGCGAAGGCATCTCCCATTATCAGGCTCCTCAACATGCGCCGCTATCCGGCTTCCTGAATGCGCTGACGATTGTGATTGGCTTTTTCGCCACCGCAGGCGCAGCCGGCGCGGATTTTGGCATGAACAACCGCAACCGCAAAGACATTATTCTGGGCGGAGTCTGTGGCATCGTTCTCGGCGCTTTGATCGCCGGCGGCCTTCCCATCCTTTCTGTAGCCGGTTATCTCGGCCGCGCCGCCGGTCCGCCGAGCTATGACTACACGGCAGCGATTGCCAGCGTGGGAGCTCTAGCGCCTGCCATGTTCTTTCTCTTTGCCGCCGCCTCTTTGGTGCCGACCTGCTTTTCATCGTTTATTGCCTCCAACAGTTTCAGCACGATGTTGCCCAAGATCCCGCGCAGCGTCTCGACTCTTGCTGGCGTGACCATCAGCGCCATCCTGGCCATCACCGGCGTTGCCAATGATTTGGTGGGATTTTTCACAATTGTGGGAGC
Source organism: Acidobacteriota bacterium (assembly GCA_902812415.1). Classification (GTDB taxonomy): domain Bacteria; phylum Acidobacteriota; class Terriglobia; order UBA7540; family UBA7540; genus RH2-MAG17b. The sequence goes on along the minus strand of CADDZJ010000033.1, from coordinate 31,187 downwards.
GTCTTTTGGCCCCATTTGCGGCGCTATGGCGGCGGATTATGTCTTGGCGGGCAAGCGTTGGTCCGGGCCGCGCCTGGGGATCAATTGGGCGGGATACGTCGCCTGGGCGATCGGTTTTCTGGTGGGCATCCCCGATCACTTGCCAGGAATACCGGCTTCCTGGGTGAAGGCGGATAATCCATCTGTGCTGTGTTCATTTGGCGTAGGATTTGTTATCTATCTGATTCTTGCCAAGGCGGGACTGCGCCCGCCCGTTATGAGCGGCAAAGAAATGATCCCTGGCATGGCTGCTCCAGGCCATACCCAATGATGTGCAAAATGCCGTCTGCGAACAAATATCAATCCACCACCGAAGGTTTAAAGGGAGGCTGTATTCATGGCGAAAACGTCGAAGATCATCGATACTCACGCTCATTTAGGAGAATGCTGCGTTTTTGGTCTGCTGAGCACTGAAGAGGAATTGCTCCGCCGGATGGACGAATGCGGAGTCGACGCTACCATCGTCCAACCCTATCCCGGAGCCAAAGAAGCCGCCAAAACTCACGACCGGATCGCGGAGTTGTGCGCGAAACACCCCGGGCGTTTCTTTGGTCTGGCCAGCGTCAGTCCCCACGGCAATCACGACGCCTACCGGCGGGAAGTGGAGCGCTGTGTTCGGGACTTGAAGTTTGTCGGCGTAAAGCTGCACACGATTGGCCATGGAGTGAATCCGCTCACTGAAGACGGAGACTTTGTATTTCAGACGGCGCACGACCTGGGGATTCCGGCCATGGTCCACACCGGCCCTGGCATACCGTTCGCTCTGCCCTCGCTCTGCATACCTGCCGCCCAGAAATACCCCGGCTTGAAGATCATACTGGCCCATGCCGGATTCGCCGTTTTTTCAGCCGAGGCGCAGGTAGCCGCTTCCGTATGCGGCAATCTCTACCTCGAAACTTCCTGGTGCCTGGGCGAAGATATCCGCTGGATGATCTCAACCATTGGTCCGGACCGCGTGATGATGGGCTCCGACCTACCCAGCAACGTTCCAGTCGAATTTGCCAAGTACAAGGCGCTCGATCTTCCACCGGAGGTCTACGCCCAGGTGATGGGGGGTACAGCTATCGAAGTATTCAAGCTCTTTTCGTGAGGTGATTATGTTTGTGCTGCACGTTGATTTGAAATTGAAAGCAGACTCCCAGAAAGCCCTGGAGAAGACCTTTAATGAAGTCTTTCGGCCGGCGATTTCCCGGCAGGAGGGATTTGGCGGCGTGAGCCTGCTGCGCCCTCAGGAAAATGGACAGGATTATCGGCTCACCATCGCCTTTGATAGCCAACCTTTACAGCAGAAATGGGTGGCGACCGATTTGCACCAGCAAGTATGGCCTCAAATGGAGAGCCACTGCGCCCAATATTCTATAAATTACTATGAGACGGTTTGACGAGTGAGAAGGTGTGAATCAATAAAGGGTGGCTGTCATCCTGAGCGATAGCGAAGGATCCCGGCATTTTGTTTTCCGTAAAATACCGGGATGCTTCACTGCGTTCAGCATGACGTATTCGATATTTTACACCTTCTGCGGCATCGCTTCAGGTGCGAAACTCTTTAGTGCCGCCTACAAACAAGCCCATTGAAAAGGCATGAACGGATCGCTCACAGAACGGATCGCGCATACTGACCCGGCGAAGTATCGCCTGTATAAGAACGTTCACAACGGAGCGGGCGAAATGGGGTTTATGTACCTGCTCGATTCCCATTCCCTGGATACCAATCTGGAGTTTATGCACCGAGGCGTCCTTCATCCGCGGAGCGGAATCGGCCATCACTTTCATAACCGCTGCGAGGAGATGTTCGTCATCTTCGATGGCGAAGCTCAGTTTACGATTGACGGCCGCACGTCGGTATTGAAAGGCCCAGCCGGGGCGCCCTGCCGCATGGGTCATTCCCATGCCATCTATAACGCCTCAGACAGGCCGGTTCAATGGATGAACATCAACGTGTCAGCGGTCAAAGGAGCTTATGACGCCTTCAATCTGGATGATCCGCGCGTGGGCGTGCCCCTTGATCCGATTCCGGTTTTCATGACGATGCCGCTCTCGCGCGGGTTGCTTCATCCCGTGGCGCAAATGGATGGCGGAAAAGGCGCGGTGGGATATCGCCGCGCCCTGGGTCCCACAGTTTTTGAAAGTTCCTGGGCATACGTTGACCACTTATTGCTTCCACCCGGAGCTTCTGTGGGCGCTCACATGCACGCTCGAGTCACCGAAATTTTCTACGTGATGAGCGGCGAGGGCACAGCAAAGCTGGCAGGCCAAAGAATGGGCGAGCGACTGCCTGAGGAAACCGCCTCGATCCGCGAAGGCGACGCCGTCCCGGTAGAACTCATGGAGATCCATTCCTTTGAGAATTCGGGCAGCCAGCCGCTGGAATTGATGGTGGTGGGCATTGCAAGCGAAAGAGAAAAAGTCATCGATACGATTGACGTCAAAACCCTTTCTTCTGCCTGAGTCGCCTCATTTCACTTCCTCGGTATCCAGAACCCACTTCTGCGCCGCAATGCCGATGATCATCAGTTCAAGGTCTTGGGAGCCCGTGGCGCGGAATGAGTGCGCTTCCGCAAGGCGTATTGGCACAGCATCGCCTTTGCGAATCGCGGCGCTCTGGCCATTCACTTGCGCCTCACCCTTGCCGTTCAGGACATAGTAGATTTCTTCAACGCTGGTATGCCGATGACGGCCCTCAGACGTTCCGGAGGGCAAAAGCAGGTGGTCAACATAAGACCAGTTGGTAAGAAAGACCTCCGGGTGTAGCGCGCGACGATACTGTGCAACGCCCTGGCCGCCCAGATAATTCTCAGCGGGCTCGAGCAGGGCCTTGTCTAATCGCATGGTCATGAAAACCGGAATCGGATCAAGGGGCACGCCCATGCGCGGGTCATCCAGATTGAACGCGTCGTATTTCCCCTTGACGGCAGACACATTGATGTTCATGAACTCAACCGGTTTGCTGGAAGGATTATAGATGGCGTGGGAGTGACCCATGCGGCAGGGCGCCCCGGCCGGGCCTTTCAATGCGGATGTACGGCCATCAATCGTAAACTGAGCCTCGCCGTCGAAAATGACGAACATCTCCTCACAACGGTTATGAAAGTGATGCCCCACGCCTCCTTGCGGCATGATCTGGCAACGGTCAATGAAAAAGAAATTGGTCATCAACGCGTCGCTCGATAGGAGGCGCTGGCACGCCATCTCACCCGCGCCATGATGCGACCGGCTGAGCCGATACTGACTGGGATCGGTATGCCGGATGCGTTCGGCAAGCGGTTCCGATGCGAGCGTTGGCAAAGCCAATGAACCGGCTCCCGCCAGCATGGTCTTCAAATAAGTTCTGCGCTTCATCTTTCAGTTGGCCTTACCCGGCGCCGCTCGATTTCCGCTCTGGCGTACCGCTGAGCGGAGAGCTGAAGATAGGCTGAGGCAAATTATGCGTAAGGGATATGAAGCCCATCCATGGCGCCTTTCATATAGCCGATGGCAAAAAGCTTGCCAAGGATGGCATATCCGGGATGTTCGTTCGATTCACCTTCCATCGTCGGGGCGTGATCGGGCCGCATCGGACCGTTAAAGCCGGATTCGTGATAAACCTGAAGCATATGGGGCATATCGGTGGGGCCGTTATCGTGGAACGTCTCCACAAAGTGCTCGCGGGCGCCCTGGATATCCCGGAAATGCACAAAGAAGATTTTTTGCTGGGCGCACCATTCGCGCGCCAGCGCTTCAATATCCTCCCCCATCAGCTTAAAGTTTGCCTGGCAGAAAGTGATGCCATTCACGGGACTGGGCACGATATTGAGCACCCGGCGGAAGTTCGCGCCGCTGATCAGAATTCGGCCGATGCCGCGTAGAGGCGAGATGGGCGGATCATCCGGGTGCAGCGCCATCTGGATGTTGGCTTTTTCGGCGACCGGGATGACCGCTTTCAGAAAATATTCGAGATTCTGCCACACCTGTTCTTCGCTGATCCTGCCCCATTTTGTGAGTCCCTGCTTTTCGGCAACCTGGTAGTCAAACTCGCTGGTCAGCGCGCCGCCACGCGCCGGAACCTCCACGTTGGTGCGGTACCAGCCGATGCCGGCCATGAAATTGTAGCAGATCATGGGAATCCCGACCTGGCTGAGAGCCTCAATCGCCGCGCAGTAGTTTCGGATTTCCTCATCGCGTCCAGGCTCCCCCAGCTTGATCTTCTCCGCAGGCACCGGATGGCTTTCGACGCCTGCAATCGTAAGCCCTGCCGCATTGAATTCCGCCTTGATCTTGGCCAGAGTTTCGGCGTACTGGCTGCTGGGAACCTTGCTCAACTCGCCTTCGACGCCGACAATGGCATGAGTGACGCCCATTTGGCGGGCAAGGCGGAATCGTGAATTTTGGCCGGGGCTGAGCATCAGGGCGAGCTTGATGCCGCGATCATTTTGAAGCGGGGCCCGGCGAATCGGGGTCGCCGCTTCGCTCGCCGAGGATGGTATGCCTGCCGCAGCCAGCATAGCCAGAGTTCCCTGGATATAGTCCCGACGCGTAAATTTGGTCATAAGATGTAGGTTTCCTCAACGAAGATTTTTCGCAGGCGACGCCTCCGCAGGCTGTGAGGCCATAACCGGTGTCCTGCGCTTTAGTATTTTCGTAGCACGCCGATGACGCGTCCCTGAATTTTGACGCGGGCTGCGGGAAGAATGATAGGGTCCATTTGCGAATTTGCAGGCTGGAGCCGCACTTGGCCATTCGATTCCCGGAAGAAACGCTTCAAAGTGGCGTCTGTGCCTTCGATCAGGGCCACGACAATTTCGCCGTTGCTCGCATCCTGGGCGCGCTGCACCAGAATATAATCGCCATCGCAGATGTGATCGTCAACCATAGAATCACCTTTGACCCTGAGAACGAAAATTTCGCCGTTGCTTCTTGCAAATTCCCCCAAAGAAAACGTCTCAGCAGTGGGATAAGCTTCCACCGGATGGCCGGCTGCGATTCTGCCGAGCAGGGGGAACTCCAACGCAATGAGGGGGTTGCCCGGCGCAGCTTCAGCTGCGCTGAGGCTGCCTTTCTTGCGCAAGCCGGGGCGCAGGGAAGCCTTGGTAAACGGTACAGGGCCCGGCATCGCCAACACATCAATCGAGCGGCTCCGGTTGTAGCCGCGCCGGATGAACCCTTTCTTTTCGAGGTTCTCAATATGCTTATGAACTGTAGCCAGTGAGGAAAGGCCCAGAGATTCCCCGATCTCCTCGAAACTGGGTGAATAGCCCCGTTGGCTGATGAACTCAACCAGAAAATCCAGCACCTGTTTTTGGCGTCGTGTGAGGGCCATAAGCGCCTCCCTACATTCCCGAGTCTCCGCCGCCAGATAAGTCACGGTGAGATCTCAGAAATGCGTATTCGAATCAAGACTCAAAACGAGTCATATTGCGCGGAGAGTCAGTCATCGTGACGTCCGCCCACTTTCCATCCCTAGTGTTGGCGAATAAAAAGCGAAAAGTCAAGAGGAAAATCGCAATGTGCCGCCCCACGGCTTCCCGGACTCCCTGATAATATGGGTATGGCTCGCCGCAACTTTGCCTGACGAATCGCGGAGCGAGGTCGACTCGTGCTTCATTACGCTTGCCATAAGTTCCAAGTCATTGATAAGCTGCTTGTTTACACACAGCAATCTCACAAAAGGACCTGCTATTGACTCTTCTTCGTGACTTCTTCCTGTTCGGCTGCTGTGCCTCACTGATTTATTATCTTTTGGTTTGGGCGACGGGAATTTTGTTCAGCCGCCGTGCTGCAACGATGCCTCCCTTACCCGCCGACCCGCCTACAGTAGCCTTGCTCAAGCCGCTCCATGGTTGGGATGAACACCTGCTTCCGAATCTCAAAAGCTTCATGGATCTGGATTATCCTGGCAAGGAATTCATCTTCGGCATCACGACCGAGGACGATCCTGCCGTAAGCGCGCTGGATGAGATCAGGCGACTCTATCCTGAAGCGCGAATCACGGAAACTGTCGGTGATGAAGATTCCACCAATCGTAAAGTCGGCAAGCTTTTGCGCATGCTGCGCCAGCCGCCGGCGTCAGAAATCCTGGTAATGAGCGATGCCGACGTGCGGGTAGATCGCGACTACCTGCGGCGCATTGTGGCAGAGCTTGACGAGACGAAGAAAATCGGAATGGTCACATGCGCCTACAAGGCTATCGCTCCACAAAGCACTTTTGGGGCGAAGCTTGAGGCGCTCTTCATCAATACGGATTTCACTCCCACGGCGATCCTTTCTTATTATCTGGAGCCCATGCGCCACGCCTTCGCTTCGACCGTCGCGGTCCGGCAAAGCGTTTTGAAAGAGGCGGGCGGACTTGAAGCGGTGAAGAATTCCTTCGGTGATGATTTTGCCCTGGCGCGCAGGGTGGCGGCTCAGGGTTACCGGATTCGGCTTTCCAGGTCGATTGTCACCATGGTGACCGAGAAGCTGACCTTTCGGGATTTTTGGGACCACCAACTGCGCTGGGCGCGCGTGGATCGCAAGATCCGGCCCTTAAGCTTGGCTCGGATGCTGATTAACGGGCCTTTCTGGGCGCTGATGCTGCTGCTGGCCTCCGGTTTCGGCATGCCCTGGGTTGCCGTTGCAGGATTGACGCTCGCGGCGCGCCTGGGCCTCACCGCTTGGACTTATGCCGCCGTTCTGCGCCTGCCGGTGCGCATCTCAGAGCTTCTGCTTGTGCCCTTCAAAGACCTCCTTATGCAAATCGTCTGGCTGGCAAGCCTCCAGGGCGATACGGTTGAATGGCGAGGGCGAAAACTGCGGTTGCTGCCCACGGGTGAAATGGAAGAGATTGGTTGAAGGCGCCCCCAGAGTCCTGCCGGTCCCACCACCCCCACATCTACGATTCGGCTGCGGCCAAGGTCTGTGGCTTTTGCGCCTGGGTCACTTCGCGAGCGAACGTTCCGGCTGCGCCAATGCCGAGAGGCAAGCGCATCACAATGCCCATCGTGCTGATCGCAAGACCCACCGTCAGCAACGTGGCGCGCGAACCATAGGAATGGAAGCCCAGAATTAACACCGCCTGAAGGATGCCTAAACCCGCAGGGGTGATTGGAAGGGCGCTCAGGAAAAGTTCTGCCGGTTCGAAGGCCAACACCTGCACCAAAGGCACGTGAATGCCGAAGCTGGCCAGTTGGTAATAGAGCATAAAGCCCTGGGCGGCAAAGATTGGGGCGCGGATCAGCATCAGCCGCACCCAGTGCGAAAGGCGCGCCTGACGGAAACTGAGGAGCGAAGGTCGCTCGTAAATCCATCGCAGCAGTCGGGAGGAAGGGCGTCCACGAAGCCAGAACCACGCAATCAGGCAGGTTCCCGCCGTGATGGCGACCGGATAATACCAGGCGGCGCGCAGGAGTGAACCCGGCACCAGGATGGCCGCCAGCAATCCCATCAGCGCCATCACCAGAACGTCGACAAGCCCCAGGAAGGCCATGGTTGCGCCGCCTGAAAATAGAGGCACGCCCTTGCGCCGGCGCATGAAAAACACCAGGGCTGCGCCTCCCGCCACTTGATTGATCGCCTGCAGAAAATATTGGGCGGCGTTCGCGGGCAGCATCTCACGAAACGTGGTGCGCGCGTGAAAATAGCTGAAAAGTTTGGCAAAAAGATAAGTTTCCCCTAAAAACCAGAAGGCGAACGACCCTGCGCACGCCAGCAGAAACCACCAGGGGTTCGCGTGGCGCAGAATGGCCGCAAATTCTCCCAATGAAGTGCCGCGAGCGAGGTAAACGATAATTCCCAGGGCAAGACCGTAAGCCAGGATATTTTGAATCCATTTCATGCGCCTGCTGGCGGGTGGCTTTCCCGCCAAGAGCGGTTCTTCTTCCGGCGTGTGTTCGAGGCTCAATTGTGCTCCGCTAACGTCCACATCTGTATTATATCGGCAGGTGTGGTGTTTGATATATCCCCGTATTAACGCCATACCGCTCCCTACGCCTGCACCCGAGCGCAGCGAAGGACGTCGATATTTTTTCAGCGAAATACGGAGATTCTTCGCCGCCGCTCAGAACGGCAGAGTGGCGATGCATGAATCCTCAATAAGATGTTGCACGGCTTGGAAGGTCTTGGAGCCGTTCGGAAGGCGCTTTGATGCCTGCCAATGCGCGGTAAGTCGTCAACTCGATGTGATGTTGGCGGATCGCGGAGCGAATGTTGTCACTGGTCAGTATTCGGGTTTCAACAGCTTGGGATGGCCATAATGGCGGCTGGTGAGACACTTCAAGGGCCGGATGAAAATAGAACACCGTTACGCTATTTTCAGGCAAGCGCGCGAGCACGCCCAACACGTAGCGCTCCGTCATGTTGCCGGTCTGAAGGAAGCCGAAGGTCCAATCGTTTCCCTCAAGACCGCGTTCTTGCAATTTCCGGCAGGCGCGAGCGGAGAGCCAGCGGAACAGGAGAGAGTCTCTGATCTTGCGCGGCGCATGATCGGAAGCAAGCCTGAGCGTCGTGATGACGGGCTCGCGCACCAGGCGAAAATAAGGCACGCGATATTCCGCAGCAAGGTCGATCAGAATATCGGCTAGAGCCGGATGTAAATTCAAGTTATGATGGCCGTCCAGGTGACTCAGAGAGCCTACTAATTCCAGATGTCGCTCAATCTGCGCTCGGAACTCATCCCGCAATCTGGCGCACAGGCTGCGGTTGAACATATATCGCAAGCCTGCCCATACCTCGCTGCGAGGGAAAAATCCCTGCTCGTCCACCAGCCCCCGCAGATGGCGAGCGGGCAGCAGACTGCGGCCATTGCAAGCCACCACGTGAAGCCCAATATCCAGATCAGGGCAATCCCGAGCCGCAGCGACCGCTTCTCCGCATGCCGGCTCAGCCACCATCAGGCTGGCGCTGGTCAACACCCCGCGTCGATGCGCATGCAGGATGCCGGCGTTCACCTGCGGCGAGCGCCCAAAATCATCGCCGTGAATGATCAGCGCCTTCAAATTCTCTCCGCAACTCCATTCTCAATATAGCTTGAATATCCGCGGATTGTGCTATTGAACGGTCTCCGGGGAAATTATTGAGAATTACAAATTATAGTGACAACGAAAACTGTAGCGGCGCTGTCCCCAGCGCCGAAAAACGCCGATGAGGACCGCGGCGCTACAGAAAACGGTGTCACGATAATTTGTAAACCTCAGTAGAGGGTAGCGCGCCTATGCCGATACATTTTAGAGCAGCGGGCGCGAGCGGGGCGGCATCAAATGAGCCACTTCGGGCAAGTGAACGAGTTCGGAAGCGCGGACGAGTTGGATATTCTCTCGTTCCAGTTCCGGCAGAGCCTGGGCGAGGGCGGCAATGGTTGTCGGATAAGGATGGCCAATCGCCAGCGCCACCCCGTTCTTCTGCGCCACCCGGACCAGTTCATGAAACTGTCGGAGGGTATAAGGCACGCTTCGAGTGTCGTCCAGAAAAACCGAGCGATAGAAAGCAGGCACCCGATCCTCGCGGGCGACGTCGAGCGCGACAGACTCTGCCGTGGTGCGGCTATCGATAAAGAAGAGACGCCGGCGGGCAAGCTGGTTCATGACCTCTTCCATCAGCCTGCGATCGCTTGTGGCCCGCGAGCCCATGTGGTTGTTCACCCCCGATGCGTAGGGCACCGAAGCAAGATCATTTTCAAAAATCCGAGCCACTTCATCCCGCCCCATTCCCACTTTGATCTCACGCGCGCTCACGTCGGGGGCTGAGTCCGCCAGCGGCTGCATGGGCAGATGAAGCATCACCTCAACGCCTTGCTGATGCGCCTCCCGGGCAGTTTCCTCCGAATAAGGCAGGTGAGGCATGATGGAAAAAGTGAGAGGAGCGCGAATTCGCAGTAAAGCCCGCGCCGCAGCAAGGTTCTGGCCTAAATCATCAATGACCACCGCAATGCGCGCGATTTGAGGCGCTTCACGCAACTGCCATTCGCCAATCATTTCACGGCCTGAGGAGAGCGTGATCTCGGTCAGACGATGGCCTTTGGGCAACGTGGCCACGCGCCTCTCACGAACCGCCAGATGCTCTTCCCGCGCGCCTTGCTCAAAGGCAGCCAGGACTTTGTCGTAAACGTGCGGCGTCGCCATCACATCCCAGAACATCGCCGGATCAGACGAGGGCGTATCAGGACACGCCGCTCGCCGAATCCAGATATCCTCTCCGCCCGCTTCCTCAATCCTGCGGTGAAAGCGCTCCGCTATTTCCGCGCGGATCATGCGGCGGGCAGGCGTCGCAACCCTCGGCCCGCGCTTTAGACGCGAAACGGGCCGTCTGCGATGTCGGGTAATAAAAAACACGCTGAGAACAACGATAGCGGTGAGAGACAGGGAGATCAGTAAAATCGAGCGGTAGGGGTAAGAAGCCTTCTTTTTACGTCGTTTCACTACGATGATGGATTATGCAGCTCTGAAAGCGAGTAGCTCCCGACTCGCACAAGCCCCCCTGGGATTGTTTGTGCTGGCCGCGCCTGAATTCCAGGCGCCGGTTACCCGTTGCATCAGGCTGCTTTGGCGGGGGTATATTCCTGCCTCAGAACTTCAATCGCTTTCTGCAATTGAATATCATCCTTGGTGCCGAACTGCTGCGGAGTCACCAGCGGGCCGCCACTAAGGCTCGCCACTTCGCCGGGGCTGGGGACCATCACGTTGGGTGTGACGCCGTTATCCTCGATCACCTTGCCGTCAGGCCCGTAGTATTTCGCCACGGAAAGGAGCAATCCGGAGCCGTCGCCGACAGGGATTGTTTTCTGCACCACTCCGACGCCAAAGCTGGGAACGCCCACCACGTCTCCGCGTTTATCGCCCAGGACAGCAGCCGCCACAATCTCCGCCGGGCCGGCGGTGGCGCGATTGATCAGCACAGCCAGCGGCTGTTTGAAAACCGTGCCCATCGGCTCAGCCATGAAATCATGGCGGGGGCTGCGCTGGCCCTGCGTGTAGGTAATTAAACCTTTATCGATAAACAAGCTGGCGGTTTTAACCGCCTCTTCAACTTCGCCGCCCGCGCAATCCCGCAAATCCAGCACGATCTTGCTGGCTCCCTGCGCCATCAGCTTCTTGAGCGCGGCGGAAACTTCCTCCGCTTTTCCCTGATTGAAGGTATCCACGCGCACATACGCGGTATGGTCGTCCACCATTTTGGCTGAAACGGGCGGAGGGGCCAGAACCACGCGGGTTAGGGTCATTTTCTGAGGCTCGCCCCGCGATTCATTCACCACCCATATATCCACAGTTGTCCCGGCTTCGCCGGCAAGCTTCCGCTCGATTTGCACCGCTGAAAGCTCACGGACGGGCTTGCCATTGATGCGGTCAATCAAATCCGCAGGCTTGATGCCTGCTTTATCAGCCGGGCTGCCGGGCAGCACCGAAATGACGGTCGCAAATCCGAACTTCTTGGAGACGAAGAGGCCCACGCTTGCCGGCCCCGGATCGGGATGCTCCTGATACTCTTTAAATTGTTCGGGGGTGAAGTAGGTGCTGTAAGGATCCAAGGCTTCCAGAAGTCCGCGGATGGCGCCGTTGGTCACCTTTGGCAAACTTGGCTCAGTCACATAGTCGCTTTTGATGCGCGAGAGAACTTCGCTGTAAACGCCAAGGTCTTTGTAGGTTTGCTCGTTGGTCGAATTGCTGCTGCCGAGAACCCCGCCGATGACAATATAGAAAACCAGCACCAGCGAAACGCCCATCAACAGGTAACGAAATCGATTGCTCATTCTTCCGACGACTCCCTTCGCCTCCATCAGGACTTCAGAATCAGTATATCATGCAGGGAGCGTGCCGGGAGCAGAGTGGCTCGCAGGCGGATTCTCGTGCTCGAGGGAAGCACGAAACTACAAGACAACTCCATGCTAACCGCTCAGTTCCAGATTCTTCGCCGCCTTCGCCCCAAGACCCACCGCAGCGCGCACGCTCTCGCCCCTGGCCTTGAATCCAAATCGGGACTCGCATGTTATTTTTCCAACTCCCTGTGTTTTCAATCATATCCTCGGTTCGCTTTCCCTTGCGCCAGGGCCTTCCAGCCGCAGCACATCCTGGCATTTCATCGCGGTTTCAGCATAGCAGAGCGGGCAGCACCGAGGGAGACGGATGAGACATTTGAGACACTTTTTCCCACTTCGGCACCGGTCGCGCGGGCCATCGGATTTGCGCTCCGCATTTTTAGGTCGCAACCGGGTCGTAAAATCGGCCCGCAACACAGCAGGCAACTTTTAACAGGTCGCTGAAAAACTCCGAAAATTGGTGCTCGCGGCGACTTGACGTCGCTAGAACTCCAATGTTCTCAAGGCGTCGATGGCGGGATAAACCCGCCTCTACACATTTTTCAGCAACCTGTAAGTGCCTGGGCCGAGGCACAGAGCTCGCCTTCGTAGAGTGCAAACGCACACCTATTACTCTCAAGGAGGTCGGTCAGATTCTAGCCACCGGTCAAGTCGTGCAACCGATTTCTCACCCTGATTACATGACCGGATGGCATTTTCGACCGACTTAACTTGCTCCTGACCGCTTCCCATCGAGTTGACCTTCTTGAATATGCGCCCGCCGAACGTCTGAAAGTAGCGACATGAGACACGGCAAGGAAGGAGATTCCACGGAACTCGGTTATTCCTCCCGGTGAGCTGGGCTCGCGGGAAGCCAAGTCTTGCGTGGGTTGATCCCCCGGGTCTGCACCAGATAAAGGTGAGCCGGACGGCTTCATCACTAAAAAACCCTTGAAAGCTCGCAATGCGGTCAAAAGATCGTTGGAAGCTGAAGTAATCTCAGCCTGTCGAGGCGATTGGACTATCTCTCAGGAGGTAAGTATCTGCCGAGGACAGCGCCGCTCCAAGGCTGGTTTTCGTGCATATCTCCGGATCACTACCCCTCAACAGGTATACCAAAGCCCCGCCTTGGGTTCGGCAGGTATTATCTCGTTTGAGTCACAATTTGGAGAGAGCGGGGCTTATCGGGATCAAGACCCTTCACTTCGGCGAGCATGGCGGCGAAGATCTGTCCGGGAATGATGTAGGGGATGGGGGTATAAATCTCCGGAATTTCTCCGGGCAACCGAACGGCTCGCGTCATCCCTGGCAACTGTGACCGGGCGGAAGTGATCACCAGCGTTTCGGCGTGCAGCCCTTTCAATCGCTGCACGAGTTTTCTTATGCCGCTGAATGTTTTACCCGGCGGCATGAAGATAAGCACCGGGAAATCTCTTTCAATCAGCGCGATCGGCCCGTGCAGGAAATCCGCGGAGGAGAATCGTTCGGCGACCACATAGCAGGTCTCCATCAGCTTCAGCGAAAGCTCAAAGGCGTTGGCGTAATTCAGACCTCGAGCCACCACCACGCACTGCCGCATGTAACGGTAGCGTTCCACCAATTCCCGGATCGCGGGAGCCAGCTTCAGCGCTTCCCGGGCCCGGCCAGGAAGCTCGCTGATGTCAGCAAGCGTGATCTCATGTCCCAGGGCCGAAGCAAGCATATACAAAAGCAGAAGCTGCGTGGTGTAGGTCTTCGTGGCCGCCACGGATCGCTGCCTTCCGGCTCGCGCCAGAAATGCTTCGTGAACGACGCGGGCCATAGCGGACCGAGACTCGTTCGTGATCCCTACAGTATAAGCGCCCTGGCGTCGCGCCGATTCGAGCACCAGATTGATGTCGGTGCCTTCGCCGGATTGGGAAATGCCCACCACCAAGGTCTCCCGCAAATCGAGCCTGGCGTGGTAAATGGTGTGGATCGACGGCGCGCATAACGAAACCGGAATGCCGGTGGTCAGCTCCAGAAGGTAGCGCCCAAAAAGCGCGGCATTATCAGAAGTTCCGCGCGCCACCAGCACAATCAGGCGAAATCTGCGTTTTTGCGCAAAGGCGCTGAAATCGCGCGCATGGTCGCGCTCCGCCTTGAGTGTTCGCTGGAGAGCCTGGGGCTGCTCCAGAATTTCATTCATCATCAGGGACATATCAGGTCTGAATCTCCGTCAAGGTGTGGAAATGAGAAATCAAACGAGCGGCTATTCTACCGCGAAGAAGGCGGTCCCGAACTTGCCAGATGAAGGATGCCTGGCGCAGCTTTGTACCACTAAGGGTCGAAATGTTTGCGGCTTGCATCAATTTTCCTTACCTGTCAGGGGCATCCCGCCCGCGCCCACGGCCGAGACGGCCGTGCCACATGGGTTGCGGCCCCGCGCGGCTTCATATTTTCCCCCGGCCACGGCCTGCGCAAGATCAAGCGCGCCCTCGACCGGCGAGCGCTCAAGCAGGCTCACAGGAATCCGCTTTCCGGCTTTTCGACGCAAGTGGGAAGCGAAGCTCTGCCGTACGGTTAAGCTTGCCTTAAAGACTCCTCCGGCGCAGACGATAGGAATTGGCTGCCGGCGAGAATCCAGGCGTTTGAGAAGCACCCAGGCTAATTCGGCAAGGTCCTGCCCCGCCTCACGACAGAGTCTTTGCGCAACCGGATCTCCCCGGTTTGCAGCATCCAACACCACGGGAAACAGCGCGGCAATCTGGGGGGCGGTGAGCGGCTTTCGAACCACCTGGTTGATGCTCGTAAGCCGGAGCGCCTTGCAAATGCTCTCGCTAAGCTGAGTGTGCGGGCCGCGACCATCGAAATCCTTCAGGGCGGCCATCACGGCTTTGCGGCCCAGATCGTATCCCGATCCCTCATCGCCAAAGGTTGACCCCCAGCCTCCGCAGCGCAGAGTGCAGCCTTGTTCATCCCGGCCATAGGCGATGGAGCCTGTTCCGGAAATCACAATGATGCCCGGAGAAAAGCCCACGGCGCTTTGCAAGGCAATCACCGCGTCGAGGGTGAGCAGATAATGCCTTGCGGGAATCCGCTTCCGCAAGGCGGCGAGCAGCGAGCGATGAAGCGAGGAACGATCCACTCCGGCGACGCCCGCACAAACGGCTTCCACTGCGATGGGCTTCTGATGCGCCTGCCGCAGCGCTTGCCGCGCTGCGACGACTAAATGCCGCGCGGCAACCTGAATTCCGACTTTAAGAGGATTGGATGGGCCTGCCATGGATTGGCCGAGGATGCGGCCATTTTCCTCCGCCAGCCATGCCGTCGTCCGGGTTCCTCCCCCGTCGATTCCGATAAAGTAGCGCATAGAAGCAGTCTTTGTGATGCGCGCCTGCCGCCTATGATCATATGGCAATTCGAGATGTTTTGGGCTAAGCTTCATTTCAGCGCCAGCGCCGAGCCAAATTTTCGGCAAGACCCGGTTTCCTGGCTGCCCCTCAACGGAGACGGCATGCCAAGCGCAAAAGACTGATGATCAGCGCCTCGGGTGCGGGAAAAGCGCTGCTCGAAGCTCATGAACGGCTCAAGACGCTGCGCTGAGAGATCGTGAATCCTTGCTTTTGGGGCAAGAACTCTGGGCCTTGTCACTCTGAGCGAAGCGAAGAATGACAGTCCCTTGGGCTACGGCCAGAGGCTGCGTTGCGCCGCCATCAACGCGCACGACTTTTTATGGAGAAAATATGGAACTTCGTAAAGACCCCATCACGATGAGTTGGGTAATTCTGGAGGATGAGGAGGAAGCGCTTCCGGAAGAAGGCCCGTGTCCTCTGTGTCCGGGGCAGGAAGCTCTGGTACATCCCACGATCTACAGTTTTCCCTACGATCACCCGGAGTGGCAGGTGAGAGTCGTCCCGCATCTTCATCCGCTCTATCGCATTGAGGGCGATGCGATGCGGCGCGCGGAAGGCTTATACGACAAGATGCGGAATTTGGGCGCGCACGAGATTGTGGTGGAAACCCGCGATCATTATCTGCCGCTCTCCCAACAGATGGATGAAAACGTTGCGCAAGTGCTCCGCGCCTACGTTTCGCGCATCGCCGATCTGAAGAAAGACCGGCGATTCCGTTACGTCACGGTGTTCCGCAACCAGGGGAAAGCGGCCGGACAGGACCTGGCGCACCCCCATTCCGAGATCACCGCCACCCCCTTCATCCCCAGGCGCATCGGCTATGAGCTTCGGTCTTCCCAGCGATATTTCCGCCTCAAAGAGCGGTGCCTGATTTGCGATATGGTCAAGCAGGAATTAACCCAGGAACTCCGCACCGTGGATCACGACGACCTGTTTGTAGCCTTTTGCCCCTTCGCCCCGCGAGTCCCGTATGAAACCTGGGTTCTGCCCGCCTACCATCATTGCCATTTTGAGGAAGACCTTACTTCATGGGAGAATCAGCTTCATTTCGCGCGTTTTCTGAAATCCATTCTTCAGCGGCTGGAATTCGTCACGCCCACCTACCATCTGGTGCTGCACACGTCGCCGAATATGAATGCCCGATATGAGAATATGGGCAACTGGCAGACCCTCGACGAGGATTACCACTGGCATTTTGAGATTCTTCCGGTGCTGGCTTCGAAGTCCAAGTCCTACAGCCTCAAAGAAGTCTACTATAATCCTCTGCCTCCGGAGGCTGCCGCCAAAGAGCTGCGCAGTTTGCAAGTGGCGACAGAGGCGAAGCGCTGACTTTGAAAAACTCTTCGGACCTGGCATTCTGGACGGTCACGAAGAACCCTAACGACCGTGACAGGTGACGAGCAAAAGCAGCCACACCCCCAGGTTGATTTTTTGCTCCTCACTCATCACTATTCTTCGGCAACGCGCTCAGGCGCGTCGCTATCCGCCAATCTGAATGTCTCCCGAGCCAGCCCGCAATTCAAGCCTTGGGCCGCCTTTTCCTACCGTGCCGCGCAAAGTGCCTCGGGCAATGCTGCCCTGCACGGTAATGGGGAGTTTGGTGATGATGCGGCCTGAATCCGTGTGGGCATCCACATCGAAGGAAGCCCCCTGAGGAAGCCGGACGGCGATATTGCCAGACCCTGTATGCAGAGTCCAATCTCCCGCAGGCTCGCCTTGCGCTGTGATGTCGCCGCTGCCCGTGCCTACCCGCAGAGACCCATTAACACCGCTGAGCTGCACGGTTCCGGACCCGGTGCTCACCCTGCCGCCTCCGGAGTGAGTCCCTTTCAGCGTGATGTCGCCGCTGCCGGTGTTGATGAAAAACTGCCCTGCCACGTTCGTCGCCTGAATTGAGCCGCTGCCCGTGGTTAAATGAACGCCACCCTGAACCGCGGACGCCGTGACATCCCCGGAACCGGTCGTGGCCACCAACTGATCGCCGATATTGGAGATTCTGAGATTGCCCGACCCGCTGGTGGCCTTGACCGGCCCGTGCACGCCGTCTACGGCTACGTTTCCTGAGCCGGTCGCCGCCTTCAGTTGCGTGGCCTCGGGGACTTCCAATTGATAGCTGATGGAAACATTGCGGCGCAGTTCCGGGTCCTCAATGCGTCCGATGCGAATGAAGTTGCCTTGCTGAAGAATGGGCGGATTCGATTCAAGCTGCCGAACTTTGGCCTCGGCATCGCTGGAAGCGCCGCCCCACCAGCCATGATTCACTTTGATGACGCCGTGAACTCGCACCTCCGAGGCGTCGCCCCTTCCCACCTCGATGGAGCCTGAACCTGTGCTCACTTCAAGCTCCACCGGGCCCGAGACCCGCAAGGTGCGATCGAAAGAACCCTCAGCGCTAAATGCCCAAATAAAGGGCGCAGACGCGAGCAATGCGACCATCAGGAACAACGAGGAACAAAGTTTCCCTTTGTTCATTTGAAAACCTCCTTTGCACGTTGTGAGTAACGATTCTGGGCGCCGTCATTCCGGGGAGCCGAAAAACAGTGACGAGTGACAAGGTGTAAATCAATTAAACCGCGCCGTTGTAGCGGCGAACTATGTTCGCCGAAGCTTTTGAAAACAAAAACCCGGCGATCACCAATCGCAGGCGTCGGCGATCACCAATCGCAGGCGTCGGCGATCACCAATCGCAGGCGTCGGCGATCACCAATCGCAGGCGTCGGCGATCACAGATCGCAGGCCTCGGCGATCGCAGATCGCCGCGACAGCGAGATTTTTTCCCACCTTCTGATGAGTGACAATGAACCAATCCGAGGTTGTGGCTGCTTTGGCTCGTCACTTATCACTTGTCACTGCCTTTCAAATCCTTCGCGGAATTTGTCCTGAACGCAGCCGAGGGACTGGCGTCAGGGCGACCCGCAAAAGTTTCAGACTCAACTACTGAGGTTTACAAATTATAGTGACATCGTTTTCTGTAGCGCCGGTGTCCTCACCGGCGCTTTTCGGCGCGGGGGACAGCGCCGCTACAGTTTTCGTTGTCACTATAATTTGTAATTTTCAATAAGTTAGACGTTCGATTTTCTGTTTTTATTCATACCTTAAGGCTTCGACCGGACTCAGCCGCGATGCGCGCACGGCCGGCGCAAGCCCGCTCATCACTCCGACCAGCATCAGGATTCCAGCCGAAAGGGCCAAGATCGCGGGCGAGATGGCGAGATGAATGTCTCCTTTTCCGGAAGTGTCCTGATAAAGGGGGCCGAGCAGGGGGAGCGTACCCACCGCGGCAGAAATGAGATAAGAGAGACCCAGCCCGATGGCGCCGCCAAGCGCCGTCAGCATCAATGCTTCAGCCAGGAACTGCCATAGGATGTGAATGCGCCTTGCCCCCACGGCTCGCCGAAGGCCGATCTCCCGAATTCTCTCCTCGACCGACACCAGCATGATATTCATCAACCCGATGCCGCCAATGCTCAAGGTGAGCGCTCCGATGAAACTGAGCAGAAGTTCCAGGCCGATGGTAATTCCGTCAATGATCGGGCGGAACTGTTCCATGCCAAACATCACCAGAGCGCGCGGATCGGTGGGTGAAAAACGCTGGCGCGTCGCAATGATTGAGAGCACCTGCTGTTCCGCTTTTTTCTCAAATTGGGGCGCGACCGGCTGAAAGACCAGGACGCTTGCGTAGCGCGTGTCCCAGAGGTCGCTGGCTGCCGTGTAGGGAATAAACGCGGAATCGTCGTCGCTGGTAAAATAATTGCTATCCTGCATCTTGCGGCTCATCGAGCCGATCACGATGAAGCGCAGGCCGCTGATCTTCACGGTTTGCCCCACGGCAGGCCGGCCGCTGAACAACTTCCGCCTCAGTTCTGAGCCGAGGAACACCACGCGCCTCCGCTCGGCAAAATCTTCCGGATCGATCCAGCGGCCATCGTTCGGGACTTCATTCCGCATTTCGCCGTAAGCCGGGCACACGCCGCGGATGGCAGTGTTCGCCATCCGGTCGCCAAAGGAGATCGGGAGCCAGCGGACGGTTTCTCGGCATACATGTTTCACCAGCGTCGCCCGGGCGCGAAGCAGGTCCTCATCCGCCTGTTCCAGCAGGACTTTTTTTCCGGCCCGCTCGCCTCCCGTTTGCTGGCTGGTGGTTGCGGGCCAGCCGATTACCACGTCATTTCCAAAAGCCTGGAAAGAACCCAATAGAACATCGCGAAAACTGGAGCCATAGGCCACAAGCAGCGTAACGGCGACGATGCCCCAGACGATGCCCAGCATGGTTAAAAAACTGCGGACGGGCTGACGCCGGAGCGACTCCCAGGCCTGAACGAGAATTTCGCGCAACATAAGATCCATGATCTGCTGAGGATTGCAAATTATGGTGACATCGTTTCCTGTAACGCCGGTGTCTCCACCGGCGTTTTTCGGCGCTGGGGACAGCGCCGCTACAGTTTTCGTTGTCACTATAATTTGTAATCCTCAGCAGGAGCGGCAACCGCTCCTTATCCTCCCGGTTCAAAGCGCAAAGCCTCAATCGGATCAACGCGGGCAGCGCGGTGAGCTGGATAAAGGGCGGAGGCGACCGCCACAGCGCCCAGAAGCGCGAATGACAGCAGCGCTGAGCGCAGAGTGGGAATGAGGCCGGCGAAAAATGCGGGCATGGGAATGAGGTCGATCAAGCCGCAAAGACCATAGGCGACTCCCAGCCCGATTCCGCCGCTCAGGAACACCACCATCATGGATTCCATGAAAAACTGCTGAAGAACGCTGCGCGAAGTGGCGCCCACGGCCTTTCGCAAGCCGATTTCACGCGTCCGCTCGCGC
The DNA here is from genome assembly GCA_902812415.1 of Acidobacteriota bacterium. Classification (GTDB taxonomy): domain Bacteria; phylum Acidobacteriota; class Terriglobia; order UBA7540; family UBA7540; genus RH2-MAG17b. Next base: position 11,219 of record CADDZJ010000033.1, on the reverse strand, counting down.
ACGGCCACCAGCATGACGTTCATCACGCCCAGCCCTCCCAGAAAGAGCGTGGCCAGGCCCACCGCGCCCAGGAAATACTTCATTCCATCCACCACTACGCGAAAGTTGCGCGCTTCTTCCACCGTGTCCCAGATGCTCACCGCCTGCCTGTCGCGCGGATCAAAGCGATGAAGGCTGGCCAGCGAGCGACGCAACTGCCACTGGCAGTTATCGTCTTCCTCGACAGACTTTGGAGTGGCCAGAAGATGGCTCACGGTATTCGGCAACTCCGGCGGTTTGGGAGGAAGATCGCGCTCCATCGCGCTGAAGGGGATGTAAATCTTATTCACATCAAATCCGTCGTAGCTGTTGTTCTGACTTTTATCGCGCATAACGCCGATGACGGTATAGGGCAAGTCCTTGATCCAGACCGTCTCACCCACAGCCTTCCGCGTCGCAAAGAGTTGCTTTTTGGCTTCGCTGCCCAGGAAGGCCACGCGGCGGCCATGATCCTGGTCGCCCCAATCATAGAAGCGCCCCTGAGCGACGTCGATGGAGCGTATGTAGGCGAAAGGTGGCAGCGACCCGACCACCAGCAGGGTGGCATTGTTGTAACGGCTGCGGATGGGCGTGTTGTCACCTTCAAGTTCCGGCAGAACGTATTGGCATGCAGGCGACTCCTGGGCGACTTGCAAGTAGTCCGTATCCCGCCAATTGAGCGGCCTTCCCGCCCGCATTCCGCCTGCCTGCATGCTGGTGCGTCCGGCGAAAACAATCATGATGTCCTTGCCGAAATTCTGCATCTGTTTCTGCTGTCCCACCCTCAGACCTTCGCCAGCCGCCACCATCAGAATGATTGAAACCATGCCCCAGGCGATGCCAAACATCGAAAGCAAAGTTCGCAGTTTATGAGACCACAGGGTGTGGAAGGTGTCGCTCAAAAGATCTTTAAGAGCCATGAGTCGCTATCGTTGCCTGAGGGTTCGCTGAGATTACGGACCTCCGTGAAAGGCTCGTGGCGGATTGCTTCACTGCAAAATTACCTGTTGCCCCTCGCGCAATCCGGTGAGAACTTCAGTCTGAATGCCGTTGGAAATGCCCAGCCGTACGGGAATCTTTTTCCATCCCTGTTCCGCTCGGGCGTCCGGAACCTCAACAACCGTCTTCTGATCCTTCCCGTAAATCACGGCTGATTCGGGAAGCATCAGCACATGATCTTTCTGATTCAGCAGGATCTGGGCGTTGGCGCTCATGTTGGCCTTCAATTCACCGTTGGGATTCTGGATGGAAACCCGCACTTCAAAAGTGGTGACGTTATCTTTTTCAACCCCCATCGGGGAGATGCGCGTGACCTTGCCTTTAAATGTTTTATCTTTGAAGGATTCCACCACGATGCGCGCCGGCTGCCCAACGTAGACTTTGCCGATGTCAGCCTGATCGACTTTGCCTTTCACGTAGACGCTGCTTACGTCGCCCAGCGTCATCACCAGAGTGGCCTGCGAGCCCATCACCAGGATGGAACTCACGGCGTCGCCCACTTCGACGTTGCGGGAAAGCACGATGCCATTAATAGGGCTCACGATCGTGGCGTTGCGCAGATTTTCTTCCACCTGGTCCAGCACGGCCTGCGCCTGCTCAACCTGAGCCTTGGCTTTGGCCACGTCGGCGCGGCTCACGGCCACGTTCCGCAAGGCGGACATTTTCTTGTTCAAGGCAAGCTGATAGGACTTTTCCGCATCATCCAGCGTGGATTCGGAAAGAATCCCTTCTGCCGCAAGCTGGCGATCGCGTTGAACGGCAGCCTTCAGGAAGGGAACGTCCGGCCCTTCGGCGTCCACTTGATTGCGCTGGTAGGTCGCCATGGCCGAAGCTTTCGCAGCCTGGGCGGCGGCCAGATTGGCGCGCGCTTCCTCAACCTCCGCTCGTAACTCCTCGCGGTCAAGCTCCACCAGCACCTGCCCCTGGCGGACGCGGTCGCCATAATCCACATCAATCTTTTTCACGATGCCACTGGCCTTTGATTTCACCTCCACCTTCGTCAGCGGCTCAATCTTTCCGGTCGCCACAACCGTTTGAGCGATGTCTCCGCGGGTTACCGTGGCGAGCTTCGACGGATCGATCTGAACGTGAGGCCGCAGGGCGGCGGTCAGGGCAATCATGGCGGTTGATAATAAGGCCCCTGCGATGGCAATAAAAATCCACCGGCGCCGGCGGCGCTGCTTGTTGTTCTGGTTCATTTCGGTTGTCCTTCGCCAGGCGCGGCTCTCGGGTCACCCCATCTACCGGCCTTGCTGAATGACAAGGCCCCTGCGGACCGAGCCGCAATAGCCTTCAAGCTGGCATACGAAGAAAGCGGAGAAAAAGTTCCCGTTGAATTTAGACTGTTGTTTTGCACGGGAGGTTAGCGGGCCTGTCTATCCTGAGCGCTGGATTTCGTCTAAAATCGCTTTTTTGTTCAGGGCACGGAGAACTTATTGAAAAATCGCGGAGGTTGTAATGCAACAGGCCATCGTAACGCTCACGACGGATTTCGGTCTCAGTGACCACTTTGTGGGCACGATGAAGGGAGTCATGTTAACCATCAATCCCTCGGTCCAGTTCGTGGACATCAGTCATCAGGTGAGCTCTTACGATATTTTTGACGGAGCGTTTACCATTGCGCAGGCATACCGATACTTCCCGGTTGACTCCATCCATCTCATCGTTGTTGATCCCGGAGTTGGCTCGTCGCGGCGTCCGATTCTGGTCGCGACGCGGCATTACAAGTTCGTGGCTCCGGATAACGGCGTCCTTTCACTTATTTATGAACGCGAGGAAGGGGCGGTGGTGCGCCACATCACGGCGGATCATTATTTCCTGAAGCCGGTCAGCAACACATTTCATGGGCGGGACATCTTCGCGCCGGTGGCGGGATGGCTGAGCAAAGGCGTGGAGGCCGACAAGTTCGGCGAGCCTATTCGGGACTTTGTCGCGTTCAGCTCGCCGAAACCGCGCCGCCTGGAAAACGGTCAGATTCAGGGTGTCGTCATCAAAGTGGATAAATTCGGCAATCTGATCACAAACATTGGCCCCGCGGATGCGCCGGAATTATTTACGGTGAATGCTCCGCCCTTCCGACTCGCCGTTAATCAGCAGGAAATCGCGCAATTTTACACTTCGTATGCCCTGGGCAAGCCCTCCGAACTTTTCGCCATTCTTGGAAGCTCGGGATTCATGGAGATCGCGCAGAATCGCGCCTCGGCTGCCCGGACTCTTCAGGCAGGCCGCGGCACGGAAGTTCATATCCTGGTAGGCTGATTGAAATGATCCATTGACCTGTCATTCTGACGCCGAGCGCAGCGAGGCGGAAGAATCCCTGTATTTCGGCTCAGGTAAACTCCCCGAGGAATCTTGCTCTTAAAACGAGGGCAACTGAATCCCTGGCCGGCCGTGACAGAACACTGGTTTGATGAGCCCATTGGATATTCCCTTGTCTCTATCGACCGCATCTCAAATCGCAGGCGAGCTTCGGCATAGAATACGGGGCGAGGTGCGCTTTGATGCCGGGAGCCGCGCGCTTTACGCTACAGACAGCTCGAACTATCGCCAGGTTCCCATCGGCGTGGTGATTCCGCGCGATGTGGAAGACATCATCCAGGCCGTTGCAGTCTGCCGCGAATTTCATGCGCCATTGCTCGTACGAGGCGGCGGAACGAGCCTGGCTGGCCAATGCTGCAATGTGGCGGTGGTCTTGGATGCTTCAAAGTATCTCACAAGCATCCTGGACATCAACCCTGACCAAAGTATCGCCCGAATTCAGCCGGGCGTCGTGCTCGACCGTCTCCGCGAGGCCGCGGAAAAGTTTGGCTTGACCTTCGCTCCTGATCCTTCCACGCACAGCCGGTGCACCTTGGGCGGCATGATCGGCAACAACTCCTGCGGCACGCACTCGCTGATGGGCGGCAACACGGTGGATAACGTGGAGGAATTGGAAATCCTCACCTATGACGGCTTGCGCTTGCGTGTGGGCAGAACGTCGGATGAAGAACTCAATCAGATCATCTGCGATGGAGGCCGGCGCGGCGCCATCTATGCCGCCTTGCGCGATCTGCGGGATCGCTGCGCTGATCAGGTTCGCGCTCGCTTTCCGCGCATTCCACGGCGCATTTCCGGCTACAACCTTGACCAACTCCTGCCGGAAAAGGGATTCCATGTTGCCAGGGCTTTGGTCGGAACGGAGGGCACTTGTGTGACGGTGCTGGAGGCCAGGGTCCGCCTGGTCCCAAGCCCTCGCGCGCGTTCCCTGGTGACGTTGGGATTTCCCGACCTTGCCATCGCCGCCGATTACGTCATGCCGATCCTGGCTCATCGGCCCATTGCTCTGGAGGGATTGGATCGCCCCATGCTGGCATCGCTGGAACAGAACTCCGCGCTTCGTGAAAAGATCGCCCTGCTGCCGGAAGGCAATGGCTTGTTGCTCGCTGAGTTTGGAGCTGACAGCCGGGAGGAGACCTTGGGGCTTGCCCGCCAATTGATCGATTCTCTCCGCAAATTGCCGTCTGCTCCCACAATCAGGCTTTTTGAAGATGCAACGGAGGCAAGAAAAATCTGGGAAATTCGTGAGGCTGGGCTGGCTGCCAGTTCAAGGGGCGAGCAGGGACAGGAATTCTGGGGTGGCTGGGAGGATGCTGCCGTGCCGCCGGAAAAGTTAGGAGACTACCTGCGCGATTTCCGCCGCCTGATGGAGGCTCATCACTTCCGGGGCAACACCTACGGCCATTTCGGCCAGGGTTGCATTCATGTGCGCATCAATTTCGATTTCAGAAGCGCGGAAGGCATTCGCCGCTTTCGCGCTTTCATGGAGGAAGCCGCTGAGCTGGCGCTGCGCTATGGAGGGTCGCTCTCGGGTGAGCATGGCGACGGGCAGTCGCGAGCCGAACTTTATCCGAAAATGTTCGGGCCGGAGTTGGTGCAGGCGTTCCGCGAATTCAAGGCGATTTGGGACCCCGAAGGCAGAATGAATCCCGGCAAGCTCGTGGACCCTTATCGCATGGATGAAAATCTTCGCGTGGGCCTGAACTACAAGCCGTGGCAGCCGGAGACGCGGTTTGCTTTCCCGGAGGATCGCGGAAGTTTTGAGCAGGCCATCCAGCGTTGCATCGGCATTGGCAAATGCCGCCAGGAACGCGGCGGCACGATGTGCCCCAGCTACCGAGCCACGCGAGAAGAAGAGCATTCCACCCGCGGTCGGGCGCGCCTGCTCTTTGAAATGCTCCAGGGCGAAGTGATTCAGGGGCGGTGGCGCGATCCTCATGTGCGGGAGGCGCTCGACCTTTGTCTGGCCTGCAAGGGTTGCAAGACCGAATGCCCGGTCAATGTGGACATGGCCACTTACAAGGCGGAGTTCCTCTCGCATTATTATCAGGGCCGCCTTCGCCCGCTCTCAGCCTATGCTTTTGGCCTGGTCTTTCGATGGGCGCGCCTGGCCTCGATGGCGCCTCGAACTGCAAACTTTTTCGCGCAATCGCCGCTCCTCAGTGACGCGATCAAAGCAGTCCTCGGCATTGCCCCGGCGCGGAAGTTGCCGACATTCGCGCCGCAGACCTTCAAAGCATGGTTCGGCAAGAGAACCCCGGGAAATCCCAAAGCGCCCAAAGTGATCCTCTGGGCCGATACGTTCAACAACTATTTTTCGCCTCAAATCGCCGTAGCCGCCGTACAGGTTCTTGAAGCGACAGGCTTCCAGATCATCGTGCCGCCTCAGCCTCTCTGCTGCGGGCGACCGCTTTATGATTACGGCATGTTGGATCTTGCCCGGGAAAAGCTGCGTGAAATCCTGAAAGCCCTTGAACCGGATATCGAGGCAGGCGTTCCGGTGGTAGGTCTTGAGCCCGGCTGCGTTTCGGTCTTCCGCGACGAGTTGTTGAATTTCTTTCCGAAAGACGAGTGCGTCCGGCGGCTCAGCGCGCAGTGCTTCCTGCTGAGCGATTTCCTGGCACAAAGGGATTGCCGCCTGCCGCGAATCACGGCGAATACCCACCCGGAATTAGACAGCGCAACAGGCGGTCTGAAGAAAGTTCTCGTGCATGGACACTGCCATCAGAAGGCATTAATGGGTATGACGAGTGAGGCAGAAGTGCTGCGCCAGATGGGGCTGGATTTTGAATTGCTCGATTCGGGCTGCTGCGGCATGGCGGGCGGCTTTGGCTTTGAAAAGAAGCATTACGAGGTTTCCCTAAAAGCAGGGGAACAAGTTCTGCTGCCAGCCGTCAGAAATGCGCTTCCAGGGACGCTGATTGTAGCCGATGGGTTCAGTTGCCGCGAGCAGATTGCCCAGCTTACTGGCCGCCGCGCGCTGCACCTTGCCGAACTCATTCGGATGGCATGGTAAGCGTGGGGTTTTCCAGCAATCCCTGATCGCACCATGACGGGCATAAAGACCCGGCGGTACAATCAGGAAATCGAACAGGGCCACGCCGGCGGGAGCCAACCATGCCTTTTTATCGCGATCATATCTACCCTCACCTTGTAAACGCGCTGGGCGATCCAGAGCCGATCCGGGAGATCAGGCAGCGCATCATTCCTCTGGCGCAGGGGAAAGTGCTCGAGATCGGCGCAGGTCCCGGCGTGAACTTCGTTCACTACGATCCCGTCAAGGTGGAGAAAGTCTATGCGCTCGAACCTAACCCCGGGATGATTCGACTGGCTGAACCGCAGCGCCGCATCAGCAGGGTGAGCGTGGAATTTCTAAACTTGCCGGGCGAACGCATTCCCTTGCAGGATGGCTCGATCGATACGGTCGTCAGCACCTTCACGTTGTGCACGATTCCCGGCGTGGTAGCGGCCATTCGAGGCATGGGGCGAGTTCTGCGGCCAGGGGGCAGGTTCATCTTCTTCGAACATGGGCTCTCGCCTGACCCCAAAGTGCAACGCTGGCAGAAGTTGTCGGAGCCTATTCCCTTCCGCGTCTTTCAAGGCTGCCACGTAACGCGGGACATGCCTTCACTCATCGCCCAGGGAGGGTTCACGATTGAACAAATCGAATCGGCGTACCTGGCCAAGTTCCCCAGGGCGTGGTCCTACTGCTGGTGGGGAACTGCAATTCCGCAATGACAAAGTCTCTTTCACGTGGGCTTCCAAGGGTTGCGGAAACCCTTTGCAACCTGTCATTCCGAGGAGCCGCAAGCCACGAGGAATCTCGTAAGCGCCCTATGTTCACAACCCGCGGGACTGATTTTCGTTGCAATTCTAGACGCAGTGTCGGATGATTGGAGCTTTCGGCTGAGGAAGAAAACTGTACAGGCAAAGAGGAGATAGCGAATGGCGCGAAAAGCGGTGAAGATCGCGAAACCCGAAGGGAAGCTCGGCATTCTGGTTCCTGGCATGGGCGCCGTAGCGACCACATTTATTGCCGGTGTGGAGGCGGTCCGCAGGGGCCTGGCCTTACCCATTGGATCGCTGACACAAATGGGAACGATTCGTTTGGGGAAGCGCACGGAAAAAAGGACGCCGCGGATCAAGGATTTCGTTCCTCTGGCGGATTTGGATGACCTGGCATTTGCCGGATGGGATGTGTTTCCGGATACCTGCTATGAAGCGGCAATGAAAGCGGGCGTTCTCGAGAGATCGCTTCTTGACTCGGTCAGAGACTTTCTCGAAGGGATTCGCCCCATGCCCGCTGTCTTTGAACAGAAATTCGTCAAAAACCTGCATGGACGCAACGTCAAGAAAGGCAAGACCAAGATGGATCTTGCCGAGCAGGTTATGGACGATATTCGCCGGTTTAAGGGGGCTACGGGCGCTTCGCGGCTGGTCATGATCTGGTGCGGATCGACAGAGGTCTTCCTGAAGCCGTCGGCAGTCCACCAATCGCTCTCCGCGTTTGAGAAAGGCCTGCGCCAGAACAGCTCCGAGATTGCCCCGAGCATGATTTACGCCTACGCCGCACTGAAGATGGGCGTCCCATTTGCCAATGGGGCTCCCAACCTGACGGTCGATATCCCTGCCCTGCTGGAACTCGCGCGGCGCCACGAACTGCCGGTGTGCGGAAAGGATTTTAAGACCGGCCAGACCCTGATGAAAACCATCATCGCGCCCGGTCTCAAGGCAAGGCTCCTCGGGTTGCGCGGCTGGTTTTCGACGAACATTCTTGGAAATCGCGACGGCGAGGTGCTGGATGATCCAGGCTCTTTCCGAACGAAGGAGGAAAGCAAGCTTTCGGCGCTCGAATACATTCTTCAGCCGGAGTTATATCCCGAGCTTTATAGGGACCTGTACCATAAAGTCCGCATCAATTACTATCCTCCCCGAGGCGATAACAAAGAAGGGTGGGATAATCTCGACATCTTCGGATGGCTGGGTTATCCGATGCAGATCAAGATTGATTTTCTTTGCCGCGATTCCATTCTGGCGGCGCCCATTGTCCTCGACCTGGTCTTGTTCCTCGATCTGGCGCAGCGCTGCCCGGAAATGGCCCGCAAGGGCATTCAGGAATGGCTCTCGTTCTATTTTAAAAGCCCGATGTGCGCGCCATCGCTCTATCCTGAGCATGATCTCTTCATCCAGTTGATGAAGCTCAAGAACACGCTGCGTCACCTGAGAGGCGAAGAAATGATCACGCATTTGGGATTGGAATACTACGACTAACCGCGCCGAGCGGTGAAAGGAGCGCCGTGAGCTTTACATTGATCCGGGAATGGGCCCTGTGGGGAGGGGGTGCGGGGGCGGCTGCGCTCTTTTCCCGCGCGAAGGATTCCGCCGGCACGATCGTCGCCGAACAGGAGGCGCAACCGGCTGAGGCTCTTATCGAACTGAACCAGCCTGCCGGACTTTATGCCGTTTTTGAGACCACGATGGGGCGGATTGTCTGCCGGCTGCTTCCTGAAAAGGCGCCGATTACGGTTCAGAATTTTGTGGAGTTGGCCCGGGGAACCAGGAAGTGGTACAACGTCGCGGAGCGCGTGTGGGAAGAGCGGCCGTATTATAACGGCCTCAACTTCCATCGCGTGATTCCGGATTTCATGATCCAGGGCGGCGACTACATGGGGAACGGAGCGGGCAGCGTAGGCTACACGTTCCGGGACGAATTCAGCTCCGATCTGGTTTTTGATGAGCCTGGCAAACTGGCGATGGCGAATGCAGGCCCGGATACGAATGGCGCGCAGTTTTTCATTACCGTAGCGCCCACTCCCTGGCTGGACCACAAGCACAGCATCTTCGGCGAAGTAGTTGAGGGCCAGGATAGGGTTGATGCCATCAGCAAGACGCCGCGCGATGTTCGCGACCGACCCCTGCGCCCGGTCATCATGCGTCGCGTGGTGATTGTGGATTCCCGCGGCGGCGCGATAGCTTAGGGCGGTCGCCTGTCATTCTGAGCGAGGCGAAGGAACCGCCTTCGGCTCCTCTGAATAGCAGAGTACAGAGGCTCTCTCGAAAATCACCCATGCCAGTTATTCCCGCACAAGCGGGAATCCATCACTGAGCTAGCCCCGCTCCCCCGCCTTCGCGGAGAAGAAGTTTCGCGGGGGGTGACGCCCGATTGGATCTTCATCCCCTTGGGTGAGCCGCCAGCCCATGAGGAGTCCTCGACACGTTAAACGCCAATCACGCTGACCAACTGCTTGACACCCTCGGCAGATTTCCGGAGGGCTGCCTGCTCTTCAGCCGTCAGCTTGATTTCGATAATCTCTTCAATGCCTCGCGCGCCGAGTTTCACCGGCACTCCCACGAATAACCCTTGGATGCCATACTCACCTTCCAGATACGCCGCGCAAGGAAGGATTTTCTTTCGGTCCTGGAAGATGGCCTCAATCATTTCCACGACGGCTGCGGAAGGCGCGTAATAAGCGCTCCCCGCCTTGAGCAGGTTCACAATCTCCGCTCCGCCGTTGCGCGTGCGGGTGATGATGGCTTCGAGTTTATCCTTAGGCAGCAACTCGGTGACCGGAATTCCGGCCACGGTCGTATAACGCGGCACTGGGACCATGGTATCGCCGTGCCCGCCCAAGACGAATCCCTGCACATTCTGCACCGAGACGTTCAGCGCCTCGGCAATGAACGTCCGGTAGCGGGCCGTATCCAGCACGCCGGCCATGCCAAGGACGCGGTGTTTAGGGAATCCGCTCACGCGCAGGGCCGTCTGCGCCATCGCATCCAGCGGGTTTGTGACGACGATCAGGATAGCCTGCGGCGAATGCCTGGCGGCTTCGGAAATGGCGCTTTTCACCACGTCGTGATTGGCCTTCAGCAGGTCATCGCGGCTCATCCCCGGCTTGCGTGGGAACCCTGCGGTCATCACGACCACATTGGAACTCGCTGTTTCCTCATATCGGTTCGTGCCGATAATGCGAACGTCATATCCTTCGATCGGGCCTGCCTCCAGCATATCCAAGCCCTTACCCTGCGGCACGCCTTCGAGGATATCCACCAGCACCACGTCGGCCAATTGCCTGTCCGCCAGTCTTTGAGCCACTGTGGCGCCCACATTGCCTGAGCCAATCACCGTTACCTTTTTACGCATAAGTCCGCTCCTGTAAGAATTCCACCCATCGAAAATCACACATGCTCGTCATTCCCGCGCAACGGGAATCCCAAGCGCGCTTAGCTTCAGCGCAGTTCCCGCTTCGATAAGAAAACTTGCTACTTTACTACTCGCAGCGCCGGAAGATCAATCACAACAGGCCCTGGTAGAACCTACTCACATCGTAACCCTCCGATGGCTGTGGGTTGAAATGCTTCAGTTTGAACCGAAGGTTGCTGTTTCGCGCTCACGGCTGGAGGGGAGTAATCGTTCGGTGGGCGATCACCTGCAGTTTGCTCGGCGCGCCGTCAAGAGCGGTGGTTTTCAGTAATAATTGGAAGTAGGGCAGTGGCCTTCCCTTTTCCGATCCGAGGTATTGGCGAAGGTTCGAAGCATAGTGAGGATCGGTGATGAAATCCCCTGCCGCTTCGGTTCCTTCGCTGTTCGTCCCTTCCAGAATCAGAACGTTGCCGCTGTTGCGCAGGTTGGGCAGAAACGTAACCAAGCCGTAGGTTTCATCCGTGTTCCCGCTCCGGCCTCCGGAGTAATATCGCTCCGCTTCTCCCGGCTGCGGAGACTTATTGAAGAAATAAAGGCGACGGCTGGGCCCGTCCACGCCAAGGCCGAATTCCCGCTCGGCGTCGAACTCCCTGATCCAGGGATCGGAATAGGAACTGCCCAGGAAGATCAGGTTGTTGTTTTCAAGGTCTCTCATTTGCAAATCGCGCGCGTATCGCACCAG
>CADDZJ010000032.1 GCA_902812415.1 Acidobacteriota bacterium | reverse complement strand
CTAACTTATAAGCAGCCACGGTGACCCCGGCGATCAGCGTGACTCCCACAACAATCCTGCTAATGTTTTTCATGGTTTAACCTCTCATAAGCCTGGCTGGAACCCTCATCCCTCTCGATGGCCGGCTCTCCAGTACGCACCCCTTTCTTGGCATACTGAAAAACGCAGCTGACCCTATCACTAAGTTGCCGGCCCTTACGCGCACCCGCCACCAAAGCATGCGGGGAAAAACCCACACCATCTCGGTGAAACGCAAAAGCTAAAATAGAAGGTGCCACACGAACCTTGACACGTCTCGCATGCGTCGCCTCCGCATGCGGAACAGTCAGGTTCGCAGACACACACATATACGTTCCCGGCTTGACCTGTCCCACCGTTGCACCCAGCCGAGCACCCAGTCTGTGCACGAGCCGCCCGTGCACCAGCCACCAAGCCTAGAAGTGCAGCCATCATCAGGCAGGACAGATAGAGTAGGAGGCGTGACCGCTGGACTCTCGGCCGAATGGCTAACCATGAGCTCGTGGATCGTAACATTCTACCCATGAGTAGCCCTTCTTATGTGAGGTACGAAGATTGTTATAAATGGATACACCTTTGGGGACGACATGTCAGCCTGTTGTGTTCGTGGGGTTGGTGTAGACTTGGTCTAGTTTGCGCGAGACCTTGGCGGTTGCCAGGGACGACAAAGATGTAACGGACACCGATTGAGGCAGTGAATACGGATTGGGGCATCAAGCACCGTCTTCAGTTCGTCGGCAGCGAATCTCTCGGTCAAAATATGGCACAAGACGCGCCGGGCCCAGCCAGCCATCCAAGTCAATATTCTGAAGGATATCGTGGGATTCTCCCACCGCCCGCGCGTTCGCTGCTGTATTGGCCACACGAACTTTCAGATGATTCGGCCCAGGATGGATGTGGTCTGTGACATCGAAAACATAGGGCGACCATGCTCTTGACCCCACCGAACGCCCGTTCACCCAAGCCTCCGCGACCACGCCAACCTTTCCGCAGTCCAGCAGAAGTCGTTCCGCAAGAAGCTGGCTGGGGACGGTTACTTCTTTCTCGTAAATCATCCGACCGGAGAAATGTTCCAGTCCGGGCGTTTTCCACGTTCCCAAAGGCAGTGAGGCCGAAACCGTGGAAAAGGCAAAGGGAGATTGAAGAATTTCCTTCGCGGAAACGCGAAGCGTCACCGCTTGTGTTCCCTTTGGCAACGGAATTTCAGAAGTTGCGCCCACAGACTTGTCATCGACGAAAGCCAGCCAGGAATGCTTCATTGCTGGCGCTTTTAATGCGCCCGCGACTGCGGGAACCGGGAATCGCAACCAGCGGTATCCGCTCCTGACATTCTGCTCCGGGTGGTTAAAAGACCGGCAGGAGGCCAGAAGCCCTTCTATGGGACCTCCGTCAGCCCGCTCAATGCGGCAGGTAAAATGTGGCGCCGCGGGGTTCTCAGAATTATGGAGGAATTTCAAAAGCAGGCTGTTCCAGCCGGTTTGCAAACGGATAGGGATGCGTGTGGCAAAGCCATCCGTCAATTCGTTATAAAGCGGGCGGAGCCAGCGGGAATAAACCTGATGCCCGTTAAGGAAAACCGCCCGGGGATTGGGAGTGGCCAGGATGAGAACTGCTTCAGAATCTTCGGGGCTGTAAACATTCGTCTGCGCGTAGACGGTTCCTTCCAGCGGCGAGAGCCGCAAAGGTGCTCCATAGTTCACGATAAAACTCTGGTCGTCGTAAGGTCCTCCGCTGATCACCAAGGTGCCCAGGTTCCAGCCGCCGGGCTCGGCACCCGCATGATAGTCAGCGGCATTCATCCGCAGCCAGCGAAGCTCCCGTCCGCCTTCGCCTCGATAGACAGCTTCGTAATCGGCGTTCTCCTCCGGTGGATAATGTTCCTCCAGCCCGCGATCTCCAGGATTGGGAAAGGGTCCCATCACATTCCACTCACGGATGGAACAGTTCATGGGCGAGAGCCATAAGGGGTTCCATTCAAGCCGGCCCTTTGGATTCAGATACCAGCGTTCGCGCATGCCGCGGTCATCGGGATCATCCAGGGCCAGGGCGTAAGGCAGGGTTATGGAGTTGCCTTCAACCGTTACTTTCCATTCTCCTGTAATTTCAAGCGGCTCCGAACCGCGAGGTGTATATTCACCCCGATAGGATCTCGCGCCATTGCTTAGAACAGCGAAACCATGTTCCATCCCTTTCGCGCGGATCGTCACCTCTTCGCTTGTTACACTAACAATATAGAAATCACCCAGATTGGTGGATTCAAGCGCCAGAGGCTGGGCGGGGCCGGAAGGGTCAAAGGTAATATAGGCTGCGTCCCAAGGCCCCAGGGACAGACGGACCCGTGTGCGCTGGCCCTGGGTCTGATAAAAGAGTGGAGAGCGCTGCGCCGTGTGCGCATCCCAGCGCTCGGGACGGCCTGTAGCCCGGAATGACAATAAGTTCGCGCGCGGTTCGGCCGTGTCGTTAACCACCCAATAAAGATGAATCCCTTGCTTGATCTTGTGCAGCGCGTAAAGGTGGTCCGTAGGGCCTTCTTCCACGTTAACATCAGGATCGGTGATGGTCTGTTTCAGAAGCCCTATTAAATCCACTACTGATCCAGGCACGAAATAAGCGCGGCCTCCGGCGGCGTTCTGTTTCAGCCGGAACGCTTCCAGCGTGGGGCGGCTATCGAAGGTTTCATCCCAGATCTGCTTGAGTGTTTGATCATCGCGGCCAGATTCGGCTGAAATGGCGGGCAGGCGCCGGAGCGCAATGACGGTCCCGCCTGCCCGATAGAAATCGCGGATACGCTCGGCGGAGGTTCGGCGAATGGTGGACATGGGCGGCAGAATCAAGGTGTGGAAATGCGAGTCAGCAATGCGCAGGCGATGGCCTTCCAGCGCGCTCCGTCCGAGATAATAATCATCCGCCACTTTGTAGTCGAGGCGGGCTTCGCTCAGCCGGAGCTTGAGTTCTGCATATTGTTGATTGGTCTCGGCCGCGTCATCGCTCCAGGAAGCGTTGTTAAGGATATAGCTGGTTTCTTCCCTGCGAAACGCCGGAGCCGATTGCCCCCAGATGGAGACTTGCGGATAGATGAGGAGAATATCGGCCACGTGATGGCTTTCGCGGTTGATGAAGCTGATGCGCCGCATCTGGTCGGCGTAGGCTTGAAACCACGGCAGATAAGGCTGGCTGCGAAACCAGTCGGGAGGAAAGTTGATGCGGGAAAGATCATAGTCAAAAGCATGCGGAATGAATTCACCGATGTTCCATGCGCCGAGACAGTTTGATACCCGCTTCATGCCTTCCGGGCTGAGATAGGAATTGGTTCCCTGAACGCCCTGGTTCTCACACACCACATGGCGGCCTTCAAAGTCCGCCACGGAAGCCACTTCCTTCAGCCAGACGGATTGCCGACCCCATTCAAGCAGCGTATCGCAGCCGGGATTACTCATCGAGCGCAGGATGCGGAAAAAGTCTCCCTGCTCGGAAGGCCCGAAAAATAAAGACTCTTCCCAAACGTGGCCGGAATGCTGAATCTTGCGCTGATGGCACCAGTCGGTGACCTGTTTGAAAAAATTATCGGAGTAGAGTTCACTGACGGTATCAAGCAGATCGCAACGCACTTTTTCGGTTTTGGGGCCAATGTCATACGTGAGAGCGGGCAGATAAGGTTCAAGCGAATATCCCGCCTTGCGACGGAAGGTATCAAACAGGCGGGGCGTCCAGGGTAGTTTGGCTCCATAATCCCCTTCGTGGTCCGCAAAAGTGGCCGGCATGGCGTTGCCAAAGTATTCTCCATAGCGGCGGTAGAATTCTTCGTAATAGATTTCGATGTACTTGGCGATGGCTTCGCGGCTCATCAGATCGACATGGCCGTGGTCAGGTTGCCCCATGGCGCGCTCGATGCTGTAAGTGAACACCACCCATTCGCCCTCCGGAGCGCTCCACTCCAGTTCTTTGGCTCCTGGCTCGAAGGGCAGAGTTTTCAGACGATCGCCATCGAGCGCTTCCCGGCCTGTTCGACGCGCCACCACGACTGCGGCTGTCCGGGAAGGCAACGGAATGCGGATTGATCGCGGACCCTGAATGACGGTTTCTGTCGGGCGCAGCCGATGCATGTGGAAATCCGGATTAGCCGCCACCACGCGGCTTTTGTTGATGCCCGGCAGCCAGTAGTCCCGCGCCTCGCCGCTTGGCCACTCGAATTCGTCCACCATGCAGAGTGAGAAGCCGTAATCTCGCGCCGCTTTGAGCGCCTCGCCCACCGCTTCCCACCAGGCTTCCGAGAGATAAGGCGTCTGGAGTCCGTCGCGGTTATGGGTATAGGCCCCGTAAACGCCGTGGTCGACCATCTGCTTGATCTGCCGTCGCAGTTCCGCGCCTTCCAACTTGCCATTCCAGAACCAGAAGGGTCGAATGCTGTAGCGCCGGTCGGGATTTTTGAACTGGTTATAGAGCGCCTCGAAGCCGCTCGCCGGGTTTTCACTCTGCCCGAGTGCAGGCCATCGAGGGTCGATGGCCAGCCCTCCGAATCCAACGGCGCTGATTTCAAGAAAACTACGGCGTGTGATCTTATTCACATCGATCTCCCGTCATTGGATGTCTTTGCGGGAAATTGAAAAGTCGTAAAGCGTAGACTTCAAAAGCAGAGATCTGCATGTTTGCGTTCCCAGATGCGTGGATTCTTCGCTCGCTGCGATCAAGAGGCTAAGCTGTTTAATTTGGCCTGATTGAACGCCATAAAATGACGAACAATTTCCCGATTTTTGAGTTAAGTCTATTTTTTTTCTGTTGGTTACATCAGCGCAAACAAATTAAATTAATAAGCCTTTTATTTTCTTAAACATATAGCAAATTTTGGAAATTGTTCGTAAAGGGTGACTGAACAATAAGCCAATAACATTTCTGTTTCCAATGCGATAGCTTATTTTTTGCGCTCATCAACCCTAAACATTCTTTTTTTTCCATTTTTCCCTGGGAATTACGTCCATCCGAACCCTGCTTCTGACCCCTCTCGCCGCCCAAGGGGAAGCTACCGGGACTAATCCGCGCGTCCATTGCTGTTTTTTCGCCGTTCATTCTCAAGTCCGTCCAGTCTTCCGCCCTCTCTCCCTTCCCGGCGTCGCCAGGAGCCTTGAGGAAGGCAATCGCCTGAAAAGGGTCTTTGCAAGATAGACTACAAAAGTAGTCTATCCCTGTCGTCTAACCGGGTCAAGCCCGGCGGCGACAGGCTAGCCGATTGCCCGATGAACAACAAAATCTCGCATCATGACGCCAGAGGGTGAAGGACGCGCCGGGCGGGATTCAGAAACAGGTTGCTGAAAGCTCCGAAAGCGGATCGCGTGGGCCTGCTGTTCGAGCGCGCGGCTTGTCTGAAATCGAAGGCCGCAGACCCGACAAGCGGGTCTGCACCACTCTCTCTCTGCTTCATCGCGTAAACCGTGGGGGCAACGAGCCATGTCCCGCAAACCTTCGGGCTCAGCTTGCCACGCCGAGCCTTTCTTTGGTCTCTTCCTGAAGCTGATAAAGCGACTTGAAGTTTTCGGGCATCGCCGGGATCATCGGCGGAGGGCCCGCAAGCCGGGCATAAAGCGAGGGCGTCCCGCGGATCTGGCAAGCGTGCTGTTCGTCGTTGGCGACGCGGGGGCCGTGGTAGATGGGGAAAGCGTCGGCGGCTCGATATTCAAAGATGAGCGTCCGGCGCGGATGCGCTGAGCGATTAGGCAGGGAACTGTGCGGGGTGAGGCAATGCATGAAGATGACGCTCCCGGCGGGGGCTTCCAGGGGGATCGGCTCCCCGTACTTGTGGACGTCTTCCGTGAGCATACCCGCAAAAACGCCGTCGGGAGTGTGCGCGGGAAGGTATCGGTCGTGCATTCGCGGGATGACTTGCAGGCAGCCGTTTTCCTGAGTTGCGTCATCCAGATAGATGAGCACCGTCACCAGGTCCGTGTTGGTGTGGGGAAAATAGCTGAGATCCTGATGCCATTCCACTGGAGACCCGAAACGCGCCGCCTTCATATTGAGCTTGCTGTGCTGTAACTGAATCGAAGGCCCAACGAGGCATTCAACCCGGTCCAGAAGGCGGTCGTCGGTGGCCAGCGCGCGGAAATTTGGGTGCTGCTCGAAAGGATTATAGATGCGCCGCACCACCGGCTTGCCGCCGAGCGATTGAGGCTCGACTTCCAGAATGGTGTCGTACTTTCCAGAGGCCAGCGCCTGTTCGCTGATATTCTCGATCGTCCGGTCCACGCGCTCGATATCGTCAGCGCCAAAGACCCGATTCACCACCACGTAACCTTCCCGGCGATATTGTTCAATTTCCTTTTCGGTGAGTCGATACGGCATTTTCTTCCTCCATTAAAATGATGATCGCACCACGCTTCCCTCGATCGCGCACTCCCAAGCAAGCCAGCGCTTCGCCCCGCAGTTCATGGTTTTTTCGCCCGCGATTCGGCCGACGTTTCAACAGGATCTCTTTGTTCCTGCCGCTCCTGCGATTTCATTTCCTGGAACTTCCGGAACGCCTCCTGAGATTTTGCGACAAGCCCCAGATGATGATAGACACGGCCTAATGAATAATAAGCCGAGGAGAGGCTTGGATCAAGCCGGACAGCCACCTCCAACTGCTCGCGGGCTTCAGTATAGCTTCCGATTTCCGCATCAAGGTTGCCAAGATTAAAATAAGTGCGCGCATAGGAAGGGTCGAGCTTTTCAGCCGTCTGCATTTCACGTCGAGCGCCCGCATGGTCTCCGAGCCGGCTGAGCAGAATCCCATAGTGTAGATGATAGTAGGGATTTTGCGGGCTCATCCGCAGCGCCTGCTCAAATTCTTTCCTGGCCTGATCGAGCTTGAATTCAACCACATCCACAACGCCGAGCATGAATCGCGCCCGGTCGTTTTTAGGGTCCAGCTCAAGCGCCGTCTCAAAATGCCGGGCGGCGCGGTCGTAGTACTGATTGTCATTGTTGTCATTCCCCAATAAAAAGAAGCTCATTCCCAAATCATAGATGGGAGCCGAAAGTCCCGGATGCAATTGCTCCGCGCGCAGGAAGGATTTGATGGCGGCAATTTGGCGATCCATTCGCTGGTAGATTTGACCCTCGGTGATGAAGTAATCCGCCCGATGGGGCTGGATTTGGATCGCTCGCTCGATGACGGTGAGAGCCTCCGTTCTTTTGCGGAGCAGGTTTAGAGCTTGGGCCTTCAAATCCAGGTAATCAGAATTGTTTTGCAGGCTCTCATCATGGATGGCCATCAATGCGCTCGCGGCACACTGACGGTCTGAGCGCTCGATGCATTCACTCAACCGCTGGAGTTCAGGAGAAGCATAAGAAGCATGCCTGGGCGTCCGGGTCATGCTCAGCCCGAGCAAAGCGTCTCTTTCAATGACCGAGGCCTGGGAGCTTGCGCTCTTCATTCCGCCTGAAGCGCCGCGGGCAAGTTGAGGATTGTCAGGTTCTCCTTTTAAATCAGGAACCGAACCGCTCCGATCATTTTTGTTCGCGCTCAGGATGGAAGAGTCGCCGGCCTCTTTCAAGTTTTCCTCAAGAGATGGGGCTCCAGGCAAAGGACCGTGAAGCTGTGGATTGGCCTGGCGGCTGAGGGATTCCGCCAGGCGGGATTGTTTCTCGGCCGACGGCGTATCGCCCAATCTTCGCAGAAGCTGGGCGAGCTGAGCGGGAAAAGCCTGTTCCCTGGGAAAACGCCGTTCGCCTTCCTCCAGCGTCCTGCGCGCGTCCTGAAGTTGATGCGCTTCGATCTGCGCGGCGGCGAGCTCGCGATAGCCCAGAGCAAAATTGGGGTCGTGAGCCACGGCCTGTTGCAAATCAGGAAGCGCCTCGGAATTCCTGCCAAGTCTGCGCAATGTGGCGCCGAGATAAAGGTAAGCTTCGCCAAACGTCGGATTCAGCGCGACCTCTTTCTGAAATTCCCGCTGAGCTAAAGAATAGTCAGCGCGGTTGAAAGCGATCAGCCCCAGGTAAAAGTGGGCGATCGGGAGTTTGGGATCGAGCTTGACGGCCTCGCGGTATTCGGCTTCAGCGTGCGAGTTATCCCGTCGCGAGAGATAGGCATTCCCCAGCAGCAGATGCAGCCAGGCGGACTGCGGAAAATGCTCATAGAAGGTTTTGAAGTCTGCGAGTCCCGCTTTCTGATCATGCAGAGCATGATCCTGCTCAATCAGCGCATAAAGAACGTATGGGTCGTGATCGCCGAGAGCAAAAGACTTTGCGAATGCCTGCCGCGCAGCTTGATGGTTGCGCAGTGAGCGATAAGCCATGCCGAGATAAAACTCGTTCCTGGCGGAGACGGGAAGCTGCTGAAAAACAGGCAAGGCTTTCTCAGGCTGGCCGAGCGATAGCAGGGCCACACCCAGATCGAGATTCAAGTCGGGATTCGTTGGAGCGACTTCGAGGCCGCGGCGGGTCCAACCGAGCGCTTTCTCAAATTCGCGCTGCTGAAGAAGCAGGATTGAGAGATTGTGATAGGCAACCGTGTTCCCAGGACAAGCCTCGATGGCCTGTTCGTAGGCTTTTTCGCGCGCTGCGACAGGGAGTTGAAGGCTTTGTCCCTGCTGAAGCCATTGAGTGAACTGCTGATTTTTAGAGCAATCGTTAGCAGGGGTTGCATGAGCGAGAGCGCCTGGCAGGCAGACCGCCATCGCGGTTATGAAACAAAATGAAAACCAGCCGAAAACCCGCCGATGCATAAGTGATTGCCAAAAGTTGTATGGCGCGCTGCCTGCAAGCTGTTGGAAAACGTTCCAAAATCGCGCCATTCGGAACCTTTTACCTGTAATCTTGAATTCTCCCTCGGTCATCCCGAGCCCTTCGCCTGTCATTCTGGGCGGAGCGCAGCGAAGCGAAGAATCCCCGCATCTGTCCGATTCAATGCAAATGCCGGGATGCTTCGCTTCGCTCAGATGACAGGTAACGGGGCCGCCTTCGGCTCCCTGGAATGACTGCCTGGACGAGTTTTTCAGCAACCTGTTGGCGCCGGACGGCGTTGCGAACTCAAATCCGAAACTCATAAAACGGCTTCACACTCACCTGGCCCAGCCTGGAGGTAAAGGTGTGGCGCTCGATATGCTTCAATTCCAGCTCGTTTGAGCCAGGTTGCAAGGCGGTTCCAAAATCAAAGCGGAAGGGGTAAGTAAAGCGCATGCCTAAATCTTTCCCATTGAGCCTGGCATGGATAACCTGCGTCATATCCTCGATCAGCAAGGCGGCCGAGTGAACAGGGCCTTGTGGCCAATCGAACGTTACTTTGTAGATCGCGCCATTTCCTCCTTCCAGCGGCGCGCGAGACCATCCTTCGCGGATCGTGAGCGGCGCGAGCTCGAATCGAGGCGTATCCACCTGCTTGTAGGTCATTTTACCATTCGCTTGAGCGAGAGCATAAAACAGCGCGCCCGGCTTGTACTTGCGGAGGACAATTTTCCCATCCTCACCCCGAACAATTTCATCGGCGTTGCTTGAGGCGATGTGCGGCAGGGCTTCAGCGGAGGGATTCAAAACCACAAAGACGGATTCATAGCGGTCAAGGCGGAGCCGCAACGAGAGTTCATTGCTGTTTCCTGAGTAGCACGGAGCCTGGGAGATTGTCCCTGTGACGGGATCCCATATTTCCGGCAGACCCTTTGCTCCGTTGAGGCGAACGGTGGTTGAAACAGGTTCGCCCTCGTTATTAAAGAAATAGAGATCGCGACCCGAAAGCCGACGGTGATAGTACTGAAGCAGCGTGAGATTCGGATCGATCCAGACATCGTGGACGTTGAGCGAATAAAGCAGGCTGCCAATGTCCTTGTAGGTTGTGACATGAGCGTGTCCGCGCCCACTCGCCTGCTGGCCCCAGATTTTCGAGACAATCTGCTTCACTTCTTCATCGTGCCGCCCGTCTGCGGATCGGATGGGAACTTTGAGAACAATTTCCGCTGACGTCATCCCCGGAAGCAACTCAATCCTGACCTGAGGGCCGAGAGAGACAACGGTTCCGCCCGCCTCGTAAAATTCGAGCAGCCGTTCCGCCACCGAAAGGGGCAGGGCGTCGACGCCGGGCAAAAAGACCCATTCGTATTCCTCGTGGCCCAGATGAATGCGGTTGCCTTCGATGCGGCATTTCTCGCGGTCGGCGAAGACCTCATAGGAAACATTGTCATAATCGAAATGAGCCTGGCTCAGGGCTTTGTCGGATTTCCAGAGTTCTTCAACGGGTCCAACCCAGGCCGAGGCCGCTGTATCCAAAATTAGGGCTTTGGCAACATGGCGGCCGCCGCGAATCATCATGGTGAGGCGGTTAGCGACGACCTGATAGGAGTGGAAGTAAGGAGCCAGCGGATTCTTACCGTAAAGCCAGAATTCGGGCTGATCTTCCCAGACGGGAGGTCTTCGGGTGTCAAGGCCGCAAGGGACCACGCGATTGACGCCCCGGCACGTGGTCCAGTCCATCATGGCCTTCATTTCGGTCAGCCCCGTGCGCCAGCCGGTAGCGGCGAAGTGTTCCACCATCGCTTCGTCGAGAGGAGTTTCCTGGTAATGACTCACTGAACTGGCCATCTTGGGCTGTCGCCAGTAGACGTCCTCTTCGGGTGCGTACCATTGGTCGAAGATGTTATCGAAGCCTCCCATGCTGTAGGATTCGAGCATGCGAAAATCGCTTCCTGTGCCTCCCCCGAGTTGGAAGGGAAGGTCCTCTCGCACGTGGCCGTCAATCTGCATCCCATGCGCTTCGGCAAAACGAGTTTGCTTGCCCAGGAAAAGGTCGTCATATCCCCGGCTGACAAAATCCATGTAATCGTGCCGCACTCCGTTGGTTTTGGGGCCGCGGCTCACCCAAAGTAGCGGAAGCAAGGAGCGAAGAGAGTACCCGTAGCGGGCCTGGAAGCGTGAGAGGAAATCCGGAGTCCAAGGGAAGCCGCCGGGTTGGCCCAATAGGACTCCACTCGAATAAAACCCTGGTTCATCAATGTAAAACCCCTTCCAGGTCTTTCCCACATGCTCCCAGCCGATGGCCTTGCAAGTATCTTCCAGCACCATCTGCACAAAGAAATCGGTGGCCTCTTCGCTCAGTGGATCAATATATCCGCGCACCTCACCATGCACGAGGTCCGGATAAACTTTCGGGTCGTCAACTCCCGGCTGCCAGGCTCCGTGGATAAAGATTACCCAATCGCCGTCGGGAACACTCCATTCAAGCTTGTCGCCTGAAATTGAATCCGTGAGGTCCTCAAAACGGTCTTCAGGGCCGGCTGCGACCACTGCGACAAGTTGCTGTTTTGGCGGCAACAGGCTCTGGATGTTCAGGGAAAGCTGCTTCGGGCCATGGCAGGTTTCCTGGTGGGCGAGTGTGACTTCCCATCGCGCCAGCTTTCGGTTTTTGGCAACAATGAGCCCTGCTGCGTATCCGCAGGGATAATCCTTATCATCCTGTTCCCAAACGGTGAGGCCGAGCTTGCGAGCTTCATCCACAATGATGCGCCAGTTCTTCCAGTTGTTTTCTTCAAGGAATCCTGTGTAATCATAGGGGTGTAATGTGACGCCCTCGAATCCAAAGCGATAGATAACCTGCATGAATTCGCGCAACTGTTCTTCCGTCTCATCGCCATGAATCATCCAGAAGGGGCAGGAGCTTCGGGTGGGATTGTTTCCGCGGAAAGCTTCGGCAAGAATAGTCCAATCCGCTTCTGCGGTTGGCGTCACGCTGAGTTCATTGGAATACGGAGTGACGCCGCGCGCGCCAACAGCAGCCACTCGGAAGCGGTAGGAGCCTCCGTTTTTAAGCCCTTGCACGGAATAATCCGTGACCAGAACGTCCTGAATGGTTTTCGTCGCGCCCTGCGAGTGTTGAAATTGAACCCGATAAGATGTTGCGCCTTCAACGGGAGTAAACGAAAGCACAACCCGCTCGTGCTCGGGCCGAGCTGATCTCAGCTTTGGAGGCCCCCAGGGCTGTGCTGTGATTGCAGGGCCAGTCGATTGGCCCCAGAGCGGCATGCGCAGGAGTGACGCTGCGCCCAGGAGCGAGATGAAAGAACGTCGTTTCAATTTTTGCTCCTTCAGGTTTCTGTCTGAACAGTGAGAGGCTTTTTGCGAGTTCAGCGCAAAGCTATTTTCTGCGCCGCGCGAATTTAGGCAGCCAGGAGCATCCTGTGTCTGGAACAGCCGCGCAATGCGCTTCGGGGCTTACGCGCCGAGCTTCCGCCCGAAAAACCCGGCCATCAGTTTGAGCGCTTCCCGGGTTTCTGGCAGATCATAGTCGTACCAGAAGGCGTGTGGCAGCGCCTCAAAAACAACCAGTTCCGCGGGCGCGCCGGCGCGCAGAAAGGCGCGATGCAGAATGGAAGTTCCGCTGAGCAGAAGGTCGCGAGTGCTGCTGACGAACAGGGCCGGAGGAAAGCCGCGCAGATCCGCATAGACTGGCGAGAGAACGGGGTCCTTCGGGTTGTGGTTTCCGACGTAAGGGTCAAGAAGCGGCTTCTTCGTTGGCGGCTTGAGATAGCCGCTGAATCCCCAGATGGTGTAAAGCGCCTGCGAGTCGCCTGCCTGGCTCATGTCGCCGGTTCCGGAGAAGATGCCCAGGGCGGCAGGGAGCGGCAGCCCGTCGCGGCGCATTGCAACCGCCGCTTCGCCCGTCAGGATTGCGCCCGCCGAAGTTCCGAACAGGCCCATATTTTCAGGCTTGTAGCTCTTGAGCAGAGCGCGGTAAACCGCCAATGTATCATCGACGGCGGCGGGGAAAGGATGCTCGGGCGCGAGGCGGTAGTAAACTGAAACAACAGTCATCCGGGCCAGGTGGGCGATGGGGATGCCTTCGACCAGCGATCCTGAGTCGGTAACGAATCCGCCACCATGGACGTTGATAAGCGCGCGCCCAAGCTTCGCCGACGGCGGCGTGATGATATCGCACCGCACGCCCCCGAGCGCCTTGCTCTCAATCTTCACTGGAAAAAGCTTGCGGGCCTCCGCAGCCCGGCTAATGCGAAAAGCGTCCGTATGAGCCCGCTGCTCGGCAAGAGAGGGCGGTGGGCCTGAGGGCCCCGGCCGGGAAATGAACTTACGCGCCCGAGCGCTGATGGTTCCCGGAACCGGCACGACGCGCGTGACATGCGCAGTGCCGTCTGAATCGATGGCGCAAGAGTCGGCTTGAGGGACAAAATCCGCGGTTTCTCGCTGGGCAAAGCCGGATGGGGCCAGTCGCAAGAGCGTCTCCACTGCCGTTGCGGCAAGCAGAGTCCGGCGTCCGATGACGTTTGTTCCCATAGGATTTTCTCCTGAGTGTCTCAGGCTTATTGAGAATTACAAATTATAGTGACAACGCGGACTGTAGCGGCGCTGTCCCCAGCGCCGAAAAGCGCCGGTGAGGACACCGGCGCTACAGAAAACGGTGTCAGTATAATTTGTAAACCTCAGTAGTATTCCGCCCGCACGGTGTAGTCTCCAGGCGCAGTCGCCTGCAATCGTCCGGAGACCCGCTTCCCATTCAGCGTGACGGATGAAGGCTTCTTGCCATTCCGCTCAGGAAGCGCGATATGCGCCAACTCGCCCGCCGGGTTGTGCAGCGTCAGCAGAAACGCGCTGCCGGGGTCGCTTGAATTTGCCACTCCTCCGCCGCCTGCTCCCTCCCACTTCCAATCCACCCTGATTTCGCCGTGGACGGTGGGGACTGTCCCTTTTGCCCATTCGAGCCCTGCGGGGTGCGGCGCGACCGAATATTCAGCATAACCCGGCTTTGTGGGACGCACGCCCAGGATCAGCGTGGTGAGGAAATAAGTCGGAGCCGCGCTCCAGGCGTGGCAGGAGGTTCCGGACGCCTGAACGAAATTCTCCCAGAAGGTGTCATTGCCGGCGGCCACCATCGGTCCCCAGAACTTCTCAATGTATCGCCGCACCGTAGCGGCATCTCCGCGCTGAGCCAGCGTTTCCAACACGAAAAACATGCCATAGGTCTGAGCCTGGATGATGGTGTTGCCCGAAGGGTTGCCCTGGCCGGTAATCTCAAATTGCCCCGTGGCGGGATTGAAACCGCCGGGGTGAACACGGGTGGGATCGGTGATCTTGGCGAGGATTCCGGCAGCGCGATCCGGCGGAGCAAGCGCAAACAGAATGGCGTCGGCGTTCGCCAGTTGGCCCACGCGATCGCTCTGGCGACCGTGATCCCAGGCATCCACGTAGAGGCCGCGGCTTGGATCCCAGAAGCGCTGGTTAAAGACGGCGCGAACAGCGGCCGAATCGCCCCGGAAGATTTTGGCATGGTAAGGATCATCAGCAAGGTCAGCCATGAAGGCGGCATTATCCAATGTGTGCGCATAAAGGGCGTTCAGAATCGCGCTCTCGCCCTTCTTATCCGGGTTCGACCAGTCAAGGAAGACCCAGTAGGGCATGGCTCCCAGCAGGCCGTCGGGCTGGCGAAAGTTCTGGAACCACATCATGGCCCGAACAACGCTGGGATAGAGCCGGAGAATAAAATCCTTATCGCCCGTTTCGAGATAATATTCCCGAAGAGCGTTGATGTAGGAAAAAATGTAGTCATCGATCAGGATGCTGGTGTTGCCTCCCATATCGCTCACCATGGGAATTGCGCCGTCTCGCCATGCGTCCCGCGCGGCATCCAGGAGAAACTTCCGGGTAAGGTCCAGGTTCCCGTCCGCCACGCCGTTCACGCGCAACTCCACTTCACCGTCGCCCAGCCACTGGTGTTGCTCGCGCGTGGGGCAATCCATGGTGCCGTCGAGGGTGCAGAGCTGGAAAGTATAAGCGCCCATCTGCCACAGCTTGGTCAGCAACGGGCTCGAGCTTTGAAATGATCCTGCGTGATTTAAATTCGCCGTGCTGAAGCGCAGCCCGACCCGAAACTTCAGAGGTGCGGTTAGGTTTGGAAAAGAAAGTTCCACAAAACGGAGGCCGTGCCATCCCCACATTGTCCAGCGCTGTGTTCCCGGCGCGACGAAATACTGGGCCACATAATTTCCGCCGGGCTCGTCAGCGGTAATGTCTCCATTCACCAGCATTTCACTCCAGCCAATGTCAATCCCGGCGGGCTTTGTGCTTTCGACGCTGAATTGCAAGTACCCATCCACCTCGCGGCCCATGTCGAGAATCACGTAGGGCGTCTCGCCCGGAGGAGCAGGCTGGATTTCTGCATAATCCGAAGCAGAAGCGGTGGTGAGAGCATTCGCGTTTGTCAGGATCGAAGCCTGCATTGTGTGCTTTTCTTTGGCAATTTCGCCGCCGAGTCTCGAAAGCGGATTGCCGTTATTGAAGAAGAACGGCAAAGACCGCCTCGCCGGAAAAGTTCCGGCGCTCACCACTTTTGCCGGAACCATCTCCTTTTCGAGCGGATAGGCCATCGGGCGCGGCGCAAGATGGGCGTAGGGTTCTTCGGGAGGCGACTGGCGGCCCCAGACGCTGCGCATCACTTCCACCGGAAGCCAACTGCTGTCATCGAACTCGGGTTGGGTCCAGCCCTTCGCCGCGCGGTCTGAGTGATAAACTTCAATGTTGCCGAGATCGTTCAGCTCGGGTGTGTTTAATTCCCACGCATGATCTTCCATTGCGCGCCAGCTTCCGTCCGTCTTGATCGCCTGCTGTTCCGAACCCTGACCGATCTCAAGCTGGCAGATCAGCGCCCCATGAGTCATGGCGATAAAGCGCGGCGGAACCGGCGGCGGCTCATACCATGCCTTGTCTTCTCCGAACCAGCGCACCTCAACGGCAATCACGTTTTTCCCTGGATGCAGCTTTGAAGCGACGTTGAACTCGTCGTAGTAATACCAGCGGGCGGGGGCTCGCGCTGGTCCCTGGCCGACGTACTCCCCATTCAGAAACGCGCGGTAGCGGCTATCAGCAAAGATGGCCAACCGCGCTTCACCAGGGGGTTGTGACAAAGTAAACGTCTTGCGAAAAAGCATGAACTGATTCTTGTGCGGGGCGATGGCGCTGGTCGACGGCCAGATGAAGCTTGCTGTCCAATGGATTGAGCCTGCCGCCGAGGCGACCCTTCCACCTGTAGTGAAGATGAGGAAGAGAATTGCCGGGAATAAGTATTTTATGAATGAGCGTCTACGCAAGTTCATGAATTCTCTCCTGGTATAGACAGGTTGTTGCAAAGTTTGCCCCGTTGTCATTCTGACGTGCTCCGATCGGCCTGCGGCCCACCCATTGGGATGGAAATCGCCATGTGTGTTAGCCCCGCGAAAGCGGGGGTCCAGCCCGAGGATTCCCGCCTTCGCGGGAATAACCGGTATGGGTTTTTCGAGAGAGTCCAAAAGTGAGTGACGAGGGATGAGCAAAAGATCAATCCGAGGTTCTGGTTGCTTCTGCTCGCCACTCGTCACTTTCCACTCATCACTGCCACTGAATTCCGCCATAACTTTGCTACTTTGATACCAGTGTGTAATGCCCGGCATGATCCAGATGGATGATGGCCCGCTGGCCGTTTTCTGTTGAAGCGCCGGACTCCGCGCGGCCGTTTACTTGAATCGTGGTTTCACCCGGAGTGACCGGCATGGAAACTGCCGCGTGAGCGCCGGGCGGCAAATCGATGGCAGCGGTCAAGCCGCCGCCAGAAGCAGCGCGGTAGTCCACTCGGATCAGGCCGCGCGGCGTCGGTTCGGTTCCGCGGGCCCACGCGAGTCCGGCAAGCTCCGGACGAATCGCAACCTGCCTGAATCCGGGAGCTGTGGGCTTGATTCCCAGAATCTCCTCCATGAGCCAGATTGTCGGGCCACTCGACCAGCCGTGCGCCAGGCTCACAAAATATCCCTGGCCAAAGTCGGCGCGCAGCATCCGGTGCCACCCTTGTTTGGGCAGCCCCAACTCATACGCCTCCCACGTGCTGGTTGCTCCACGCCGCACCATTCCGCCCCAATACTGGCGAATCCAATCCAGGGCGGGCTTGTACTGGCTTGCCAAGGCCATCGCAGAGATGACGTAAAAATTATAGTAGGGTGTGATGCGAAACTCATCGGGATGGGAGAGCACTTTCTGCCAGATGGTCTGCGTTTGGCTCTCGTCCGCAAGACCCGAGTAAATGGCCATGGCATTCGGCTGCCAGCGGTCGCCAAAGGTTCCCGTTTGCGGATCGAGCATGGACTGAAGCGCCGCGCGACGGATTGCTTGGGCCTTTGACTCGAAGCGCTCCGCATGGGCCGAATCCCCTAATTGCCGCAGCAGCCACGCGCCTCGCTCGAAGGCGGCGTAAAACTCAAATTGCGTGCCGCGCTGGGCGTTGGGCGCTGTTTCGCTGAGTGGGCGTGTTCCGATCGAGAGAAACGAAGGAGCCATGCCTGGCGACCAATCGACGTAAGGCCAGGCGTGATGACGATTCGTGAAAACGTTTCGGTCATCAAGCTCGCTCGCCATGTAGTTGAGAAGCTGAACGAGCGGTTGATGGATGGAGCGCAAATAGTTGAGGTCGCCGAAATGCTCGTAATAATCCGCTTCGCCCATCACCCAGAAGGCGGAGTAGCCCGGAATGTGATTCACATCGCGATCGACCGGCTGGCCTGCGTCGCGGATCAGGGCGTTCATGGTTTCTTGCATCAGGAAGTGGTCGGCAAAGACGGCGTCAATCACGTGCCCGCTTACGTCCAGGTCGCCCATCCACCGCGCCCGGTCGCGCTTGGGAGCGTCCCAGATGTCATCCTGCATGCAGAGGTGGCTGGTGTAGGCGCCCAACTGCCAGATGCGGTTGAGAAGCGGGTCGGATGACTCAAACGACCCGCGATAATCGACCGGATAATAGATGTCATCAAGCTGGATGGTTTTGAAGCGCAATGGCGAAGAGCCGCTAAGGAAAGTTACCTTGGCGTAACGGAAAGCGCTTTTGGGGCCGTAGGCAGTCGCGTGGGGCGGAACGTCAAGTTCATCGACGCCCAGATAGGGTTCCTGCAATGTCTCGCCCAGTGATTCGCCGTATTGGATGGCCAGTCGCATCGGCGCATCTGAGTCTGAGACCACTTCGAGCCGCCCCGTGGATTCACGCCCAAAATCAAGAACCAGGCTGGGATATTCGGTTTCAAGCGCATTTGTCGGGGGCAGATCCACTGTGAAGTCACCTGATGGAGCGGCGCTGAGCTGATCTCCTTTGGCCGCGAGCGCTTCAGTATTGTGAAAAGCGCCTAACCCGGGGAAAATATCGAGCGTTGCCGCCGCCCGAACCGGCACGCGAGCCAGGAATGGAGAGATGCCGTCATAGCCGGGCCAGCGATACATCCCTGCGTCCTGATTTGCCTGGAAGAAATTGATACTGCTTTCGATTCCTCCCAGCGCTGCCGCGTCCTGCCAGCCGTTCTCGCTGAACTCTGGTTGCTCCCATCCGCTTTGCTCTTCAGTGCTGCACTTCCAGCCGCTGCCGCTCATGAGAATGGCCGGCCCGTTCACTTCTTCTGCTCGGGGCACAATTTTCACAGCCAGCCGCCGTCCATTGGCGACAGCCAGGGCAAGCACGTTGTGGCCGGCGTGCAGCGACGAACTCACATCGAGAACCAGAACATAAGGATGGATTTTGGCTCCCAAATCCTGCCGGGCGTTGGCCAGGAGCTTGCCGTTCAGATAGACGCGCATACGGGCGGGGCCCGCTGCATAAAGCGTGGCCGCGTTTGGGACGCTCGTGAGATCAAAGCTCCGGCGAAAATAAACCCATTGCGGGGTATTTCCGGCAAGGGGATTCCAGAATTCGACAGGAGTCCTCTGACGTGCCGGCGCCCAGATGTATTGTTCAGGCAGCGGATGGTGCAACTGCGATTCGAGCCTGGGTGATTGAATCTGGCCAGTGAGGTCTAAAGGACTGGGGCTGTAGATGCTCTGAGCCGTCTGGCCTGAGAGATTAAACGCCATCAGGAAGAAAAATAACAAAGAATTCAGAATCAAAAATCGCTTTTGCATGCAGCCCCTCCTTGGATAGATGATGGGCGGTGTGAAATCAGTGGCGGGGTGACGCCGTTAGCCGGTTGCCGAAAGACTCATCCAGATTGTCATTCCGAGGGAGCCGCAGGAACAGTGACGAGTGATGGGCAAAAATCGATCCGAAATTCTGGTTGCTCTTGCTCGTCACTCGTCAGAAATTGTGAAAAAATCTCATTGTAGCGGCGATCTGCGATCGCCGGTTTT
This sequence comes from Acidobacteriota bacterium, assembly GCA_902812415.1. Taxonomy (GTDB): domain Bacteria; phylum Acidobacteriota; class Terriglobia; order UBA7540; family UBA7540; genus RH2-MAG17b. The sequence goes on along the minus strand of CADDZJ010000032.1, from coordinate 19,384 downwards.
TTTCAAAAACTTCGGCGAACATCGTTCGCCGCTACAACGGCGCGGATTAATTTTTTCACACCTTCTCACTTATCACTCATCAGTGTGATTAGGATTCTTTGCGGAGTCTATCCTGAGTTGACATCCAGAGTTTCGCAGCAATTTATTTAAAACTGGTAGCGCAACGCAAATTCAATGATCCGGGGATCCGCTGCGCTTGTCACCTGGCCATAGGTGCCACTCCCAAAAGTTGGATCGATACCATTGAAATTGGTGTGATTGAAAATATTGAAGAACTCGCTCCGAAATTCAATCGTGTGGCGTTCGGCGAAGTGGAAATCCTTATAAAGCGCCATATCGAAGTTGACCGTGCCCGGGCCCATAATCGAACCGACAGCGGCATTGCCGAAAAATCCAGGCGGAGGCGCCGCGAAGGCTCCGGTATTAAACCACTGCTGCACGGTCTTCGGACCTGTAATCGTGCTGGCAATGCGGTCGGGACGGGTCGCCAGCCCTTGATTTGCAATGCTCAGGCCGGGATCTTGGTTGAATCCGCTTTGGATCGTCGTAATATCGGAATACTGCCATCCGCCCAACGCAAATCCTTTCAAGCCATGCGCGTTTTGAAACCAAGGCAGATTCCAGATGGCGCTGATGGTCAGAATTTGAGGGACGTTCAGATTCGTCGTGCCATAATTGTTCCGGGGATGGTAGATATCCTGCATGGTGTTGGAATTCTCGAAGAACACCGTGCCTCTTTCCGTTGAAAGCGAATGCTCCCAGGTATACGCCGCGCTGAAGAAGAGATTGTGACCTACCGGATGGCGCACGTTAATCTCCAGCGCGTCCCAGAAAGAGCTGGCCGGGCTGACGTTGGTGGTAATTGACCCGTAGCCCTGATAGGGGGAGAAGATCTGCGACAGCACTGTGCCTGTATTAATGATGGGATTGAAGTCGAAAGGCGGGTCAGGGAGAGGTTGATTGATGTCGTAGTACGTTCCGATATGATGCGCCACGTTCCCTGCGCCGGCGATGGAGGCAAACCAGTTTCCTGCAAACTGATGTTCCATGCTCAGGCTGTAGCTTTGAACCTGGGCGGCGGGATAAAGATTAAGGTCCTGGCTATCGATGGTTTGAACGCTCGCAGGGGCCGCGGCTGCTCCGGTGGGATTCGGGAAACTTGGATTAATCAGGGTGAGCGATGTCACTCGTGGATAGTTAATCCCGCAGAAATAGCTGCAATCTGTTCCGGTAGGCACGCGCGTATAAGTGATGCCGTATCCGCCGCGCAATGAAGTCTTGCCGTCTCCAAACACATCCCAGGCGAAACCAGCGGAGGGACCCCAATCGTACTGGTGAGCGCTTGAAAAGTTCAGCGGGAATCCACCCTCTCCGTTGAAAATCAGCCCGTTGAGCGGGTTGAAGTTGGGGGTTGGAGTAATCGTTCCGTCGGGGTTCACAATGGGCGCTTGAGCCGGATTGTACTTGGCCGGATCAAAAATCGTAATGTAGCCGCGTTGGGCGTGAGTGGCGGGCAGAAAGTTGAAGCGCAGGCCCACGGTGAACGTCAGGCGGCGAGTGGCCTTCCAGCGATCCTGAACATAAGGCGAGAAAATCGGGTAGTGAACGTAAGGGCGTGCTTCGGTGCTGGCCTGTGTAAAGGAGGAAGCGTCGCCAAGCAGGAAATCCGCCATGGAGTTGCCCGTGAACTTGCCGGTAAAGAACCATTGGCCGTTGCTATCCGCAAAGGCGGTCTGGCGTTTGGTGCCTTTCACAAACTGCGCGCCCGCCTGCAGGTAGTGATTTCCTCGCAGCCAACTCCAGTCATCATCCAACGTGTTTTCAAGATCGCTGGCATGATCAAGAGGCAAAGTGTATGCCCAACCCATGCCTGGCCAGCCGCCCGACATATTGATCTGCGGCAGGCGGTCGGAGCCGAAGCCGTTAGGGAAAGGAAGGACTTCCTGAAATCCCGGAATCTGGCTTCGTTGGTAAACGCCTTTGGCCGCCAGACTCACGACGTAATTATTCATAGCAACGCTGGTGGTGTTCACCATCGAAGGCGAGAGAGTCTGCGTCAGTTGAATCTGAGCCAACTGATTATTGGTGAAGACCGGGTTGCTGTTGGTGCTGAAGGGCGAGCCCAAGAAGGTGTCGTTCGGATTGCCGTTGGTTTGCCGCTCGTCCAGATATTCGGCCATCAGGTGCAGTTTCTGTTTGAAATTCTGATCGACCTTAATCTGGTCGTCGCGCTGAGTGTTGATCGCAGGCGTGAGGTTAAGATAATTCAGAAATCCGCCGCTGGGATTATTGGGCAGCGGCTCGAGAGCGTTCAGAAACGCCAGAGAACTGGAATTGAGCATGCCCTGGGGAATCTGGTAGACCCCCGGGGAAGCTTGCGGAAAAGGTTGCCCGGTGAGGGGGTTGGTCAGAGGGGTGGATGACGGGAAAAGGCCGTTCCGCATATCCGCCGTGGGATCGGCTCCGCGCAGCACGGACGCAATGTGCTGCCGCACCCATTGCTGACTCCAGAAGAAAAATGTCTTGCTCTTGTCGGTGTTGTAATGATGAGGAATGTAGAAGGGCCCGCCGAACGTGTAACCAAAAATATTCTGCTTCAGGGGTGAGACGGTGGGGCTGAAGAAATTGCGGGCATCCAAAGCATCGTTTCTCAGATACTCGAAAGCGGTGGCATGGAAGGTGTCCGTCCCGCTCTTGGTTTCGAGCAGAACCACGTTTGCGCCCATCAGGCTGTATTGAACGCCATAATTATTTTGCAGGACTCTTACCTCTTGAATGGTATCCGGGTTGGGCGTGATTGTGGTCTGGGTCATATTCCCGGTGTTCATATTCCAGATTCCGTCCAGGTAATACATCGTGCCGCTTTGCCCCTGGCCATTGATGGACATGACGTTCGAGGTGAGGAATCCACCCTGATTCTGAGCCGTATCGGGACTTAAATTCGTGACGCCTGGCATCAGTGCCGAGAGACTCTGATAATTCCTGCCATTCAGAGGAAGTGTTACAACCTGCCGCTCGGAGACTTCGCTTGAAACTTCTGGTGTCGCTGTCTGCACCTGGGCCGCGCTGGCCGTCACCTGAACCTGCGTGGTCACGAGACCGATTTTCATGACCGGGTTCACGCTGACCACCTGCGCCGGGTGCAGAGTGATGCCGGTTTCCGTATAGGTTTGGAATCCCTGTTTCGTAACCTTTACGGTATAGTTGCCGATTGTCAGGCCGGGAACCGCGAAGCTTCCATCCGCATTGGTTCGAGTGGTTGTCTGCACGTGGGTGCCTTCATTGATGATCGCAACTTCAGCGCCAGGCACCACCGCCCTGCTGGTGTCTGTGACCGTGCCGGTAATGGTTCCCGTAGTGGTCAATTGCGCCCGGCAGAACACGCTCGAGAGCAAGAGAGCTGCAATGCTGCACGAAACAATCCCCAATCGTTTTACTCTGCATTCCTTCGACATAGCGAACGTCCTCCTCACCTTGTCAGACAAGCGGCACAATCCGCATATATGATCAGCGGGGAGTACTGTAGTGCCAGAAATGGGCGGTGTCAAGTAGATTTGTATTAAACATTTACGCCTATGGAAATTGGGTTGTCGCTCCTTCTGCGCAGACGTATAATCGGCGCGCATTGATGATGGGTCATACCGGGTTGTGACTGCCAGGAAGTCGAGGAGGAAAACAAATGGAAAGACGCGAATTCATGACAGGACTTATCGGGGCGGCGGCTGCCCTCTCCGCAAGCTCTTCAGCTCGCGTGTTGGGGGCCAATGATCGCGTGAACGTCGGGCTTATTGGCTGTGGCGGGCGCGGTCGATACGATGCAAATCTGCTGCGAGAGGTCCCCAATGTCGAGATCATTGCTGTGTGCGACGTCTACGAGCCGCATGCGAACGCTGCGAAGGAATGGGTCGGGCCGCGCTGTCAGGCTTATCAGGATTTCAGAAAGCTTCTGGAGCGGAAGGACGTGGACGCCGTCCTTGTCGCCACTCCCGACCACTGGCATGCCATTCCCACAGTGCTCGCCTGCCAGGCGGGCAAGGATGTATATGTTGAGAAGCCTCTGGCCCACACCATTGAGGAAGGACGCAAGATGGTTGCGGCGGCCCGCCGTCACAATCGAGTGGTTCAACTGGGCACTCAACATCGCTCAGCGCCCCATTTCCGGGAGGCCGCCCGTATCATTCAGAGCGGAGAAATCGGGCCGGTACATTTTGTCCGGGTCTGGAACTACATCAACATGTCGCCGCAGGGAGTCGGGCGAGCCGCCAATTCATCGCCTCCGCCCGGCCTCGATTGGGACTTCTATCTGGGGCCGGCGCCTTACGTCCCCTTTAACAAGGATCGCTTCCTGGTGTCGTATCGCTGGTTCTGGGATTACGCGGGCGGCATGGCCACCGATTATGGAACACATCGCTTCGATAGCATCCACGAAGTGATGAATGTGGATGCGCCGCGCGTCGTTGCCGCGTCGGGCGGGCGATACGTGCTGAAAGACGGCGGCGACACACCCGATACGTTGCAGATCACTTATGAATACCCCGGCTTCGTGCTGAGTTATGAAGCCTCCATGGTGAACGGTCACGGCTGCGGCGGGCGAACTCCGGGCATGCGATATTATCTGACGCGCTGCCAGGATGACCGCCCGCATGGTCTCGCGTTTTACGGCACGCGCGGCGCGCTCTATGCCGATCGTGTCGGTTTTGAGATTTATCCCGAGCCCAAGGGGGAATTCGGCCCTGGCGCAGTGGATGTTGTGCCCGGCGATTCAGAAGGTTTCCGCACCGAGCGTAAGGAAGTCCATGGCCGGGATTGCACGGACTTACATATCAGAAATTTCATTGACTGCGTTCGCTCGCGGCAGAAGCCCGTAGCGGATGTCGAAATTGGGCATCGCTCCACCGTTGTTCCGCACCTGGGCAACATTGCTCTTCGCACCGGGCATAAAATTCGCTGGGATTCTGCCCGGGAAGAGATTCCCGATGATCCGCAGGCTTCCGCGCTGCTTTCACGCAAGGCCCGCAAACCATGGGATTTAATTTAGGAAATTCACCGTAGGGGCGCGCGGCGCGCGCCCTGGCGATTTTCCAGGTGGGCGATTCTGTGTGAAAGCCGGCGCGGCGGCGGCCCTGCGCCCCGCTCAGGACAGACTCCGGGTGAAACGAACGAAGAATCCCTATGTTGACTTGCTTCTGCAAGTGTCGGGATGCTTCGCGGAGTTCAGCGTGAGTTGAAAGGCAGGGATTCTTCGCATCGCTGCGCTCGGGTCAGAATGACAGTGGCCTGGGTTGTTTTTCAGCAACCTGATCTGAGCGCCGAAAAACAGAGATCGGCCGTGCGACCCGCTCGTCATCGCGGCTTGACGTTTTCCACCCCAAGGATGGGGCAGATCTTTTCGATGGGTTCCCCGGGTTTGTAGTTTGCCGGTTGCGTTGTGGCGCAACCCTGCTCCGGCCCATAGAGGCTGGGCTTGTTTTTCTCATTCTCTTCCGCCTTGGCGGTCACTTTTTTGAGCGCCTGCTTCATTTGCTCGAACGCCGTCGTCGTCACAATATATCGGGGTTTTTTGGGCAGAAACATGATTTCGCGCATGGCGTCAACCATGCGGGTATAAAACGGCGGATGATCCATGAACCAGCCGACGCCGTTGACGTAGCCTACGTGAGTGGCCATCTTATCAAAGAAGCGAATAAACCCCGTCGGGTCATAGCCGCTGTTCCAGGCGTATTGAATGCCTAGTTGATCCGCCTGCAATTCAAATTCGCGGCTCACGCCGAGCAGTTTCAGATTCAGCACCAGGCCGAGGCCATAAAAGCCGTATTGCAGGGCATAGTATGTCCCGATGCCCATGATCCCGCCCGTCAGGATCATCGCAGCCACTTCCGCCGCCTGGTAGAAGATGCCCGCGATGGTAGCCCTTTCCATCAGTTTATGACCATGCCGGGCCACGACGTGTCCGATTTCGTGACCCATCACGCCTGCCAGTTCCGCCTCGTCGTCCGCCGCTTCCAGCAATCCGCGCTCCACAAAAAGATACCCGCCCGGAAGCGAGAACGCGTTAATTTCCTTCGAGTTCAGCACGGTCACATGCAGGGGCACATGCAGGTCAGAATGCGCGGCCACCGTTTGCGCGATGTGATCCACGTAATTCACAACCGTCGGATCTTTCACGACCGGCGGCATGATGCCGGATTGCTTCATCTGCTGCACGGCCTGCTGGCCTACCTTGATGTCATCCTGCTGGCCTGAAGCGATCACGCGAAATCCGATGTCTTTTACGTCGCCCCAGCGGCGATGGATGTACGAGCCGTTGGCGATCTCGGCGTCAATCTGCTTCACATCCTGGGGCCACTGTTCGATCAATTCCAGCTTGGCGTTTTTGTTCTCATAAGCGATTGGAATGGCGTGATCCGCCAGAACCTGATCTTCAGTGCGCGTCTTGCGCAGTTGCTGGATGCGGCAATGGATTTCGTGGCGTTCCGCATCGCTGATCTTCCCCGTCTCCTGACGCAGTTGCTGTTGGGTCTCTTTCAGTTGTGAATCCGCCTGATGAATACGGTCTTTATAACTGTTCTGGCAGTGGTCTCTGGCCTTCTTCAAAAAATCCTGCATTTCATTGATTCGATCCGAGCGGTAATGCCAGCGTGGAGAATTGTGAAAAAGATACAGATACGAATGCTGGAGCTGTTGCCAAAGTTCGCTCAGCTCGCTTGGAATCGTGATGGGGGTGGCGGATCCGCTGGAAACCGCCCCGGCAGGCGGGATGGGCATGAGGACAACGCACAGGACAACTGCAATGAGCGCCTGAAAATTCCACCGGTAGATGGGTTCTTTCATTTCCTGGTCTCCTTCATCAGCCTTTTACCCTGATGTTAAAACTTCCTCAGGAAGGGGTGCAATGAGCAACATTAAGAACACTGGAAATTTAAAATTTTTTCCGTAAAATTTGTTGATTTATGGCACTGATACTGGCTTCGAACTCTCCGCGCCGGCAGGAGTTGCTGAAAAAAGCCGGCATCGATTGCACCGTTCAGCCCGTTCAAATCAACGAGGCGCGCCTCCAGGGTGAGTCCGCTGAGGACTACGTGCGCCGGCTGGCCTGCGAAAAAGCCCTGGCTGCGGCCCGCTCCGCGCCGTCCGGCAGCCTGGTGCTGGGCGCGGATACGGCAGTGGTGGTGGCGGGGCAAATTCTCGGCAAACCGGACAACGCCGAAGATGCGGCCCGCATGCTGCGCCTGCTGGCGGGCGCCACCCATCGCGTCCTTACCGGGGTTTGCTTTGTGCGCGCGCCGGAAAAAGTGGAAGCGCTGAGGCACGAGGTTTCAACCGTCATCTTCAACCCTTTGACGGAAGAAGAGATTCAGGCCTATGTGGCAAGCGGAGAATCGCTGGATAAGGCCGGCGCTTATGCCATTCAGGGGCTGGCTTCAAAATTCGTTAAGCGCGTCGAGGGCTGCTTCTTCAACGTTGTCGGCTTGCCCGTCTCGGTAGTCTACGAAATATTGAACTCGTTGTCGGCCAGCTCGTAATTCACAAAATCATGATGGCTGACGTGATGCGGTATTTTCAGTTAGTGGGTCTCTGCATTTTTTGAGCGAAATACAGGGATTCTTTGCTCGCTGCACTCGCTTAGAAGGACATTAAGGTTCTGCCAGCTTTCTTTTGACGTCCGCGATGATCTGTTTTCCATGAAAACGCCCATTTTCAATGAAAATCTCGTTCGTGTTTTTCCCTGCGATAATCACCCCGGCGAGGTAAAGATTCGGGACGTTGGTCTCGAGGGTTTTGGGATTGCAAAGGGGCTTCATGGTGGCGGGGTCCAACTCCACGCCGGCTTTGCAGATAAAATCAAAGTCAGGATGATAACCGGTGAGGGCAAAGACGAAGTCCGCTTCGACGTGGAATGTTTCCCCGGTGGACTTTTCGACGCAAACATGATCCCGCGTGATCTGCTTCACCTGGCAGTCAAAGAACGCTCGGATGGAGCCTTCCTTGATGCGGTTTCGCAGGTCCGGCATGATCCAGTACTTAATATGCCGGCTCAATTCCGGGCCGCGATGGATCAGTGTGACCTCCGCTCCGTGGCGATAGAGATCTAGCGAAGCGACCGCGGCGGAATTGGCGGCGCCGATCACCACGACTTTCCGTTGATAGAAGGCATGGGCATCCCCGTAATAGTGCGAAACGTGAGGCAGGTCCTCGCCTGGGATGCCGAGCAGGTTGGGCAAATCGTAGTAGCCGGTGGCGATAATGACCGACTTCGTCTGGTAAGTTCGATGGCGATCCCAAAGGCCCTCGGTGGCAACCTCAAAAAAGTGGTCGCGTCTTTCAATCGAGGTCGCCCGCTCGTGGTAATGAATAGGAAGACGGTATCGTTCCGCCACCCGGCGGTAATACTCCAGCGCCTCGGCTCGCGTGGGTTTCACGTTGAGACTGGGCAACGGCAGGTCTCCAATTTCCAGGCGCTCGCGGCTGGTGAAAAACGTCATGCCGGGCGGGTAATTGAAGAGAGAGTTCACCAGACAGCCTTTTTCAATAATCAAGAGATTGAGACCGGCCCGTTCGGCCTCAATACCGCAAGCAAGCCCTGTGGGCCCTGCGCCAATCACAAGCACATCGATCATGTCCACCATTCGTTTCAAACGACCTCAATCCTATGTGGCCCCCGCCCTTCGGGAGCGGTTTTCCCTATTAAAGCCGCTTGTCATCATCCTGGAGAGCTGTGGATGGCCGGGTAGGGAATCGACGTCATCAAGGCATCTTGGGGGCGCCCATGGCCCTTCTTCAACCTCGTCAACTACTGGCCTTTTCGGTTTCATCGCTTTGCTCCAAAGTTTCGAGAATGCGCCGGAGGGCTTGAATCACATCATCGCGTCCGATGTTCTTGCGGCAAAAGCGCAGCACCAGCTTGAACTCCTTGGAGGGAGCTACAAAGCGGAAGAAGTTGCCCGGAGCCTTGCCGTTGGAGTTTCTTTCCGCGCGCGCCTGTTCGCGATTCAACATGCCGAGCGCAAAACGGCGGATGAGGTCGCGCATTTTAGCTTCCGTCGGCTGGCGCGCCACCTGAAGCAACTGAGACTTTGAAAGCACACCCTTTTCGATGCACATCGCCTTGATCTCATCGGGGATGGTTCGCAGGCTCAGCGACTCGGTGATGGAGGAGCGTCCCTTGCTCACCCGTTTGGCAATCTCTTCGTGCGTGAGCGCAAAGCGATCGGCAAGCGCCTGAAGGCCATCGGCCTCTTCAAAGGGTGTCAGGTCCTTGCGCTGAAGGTTCTCGATCAAGGCCAGCTCCAGCGTCTCTGCATCGTTGACCTCCTTTTCGATGCAGGGCACTTCACGGAGTCCCGCCGCGCGCGCCGCCTGGTACCGCCGCTCGCCAGAGATGATCATATATTTCTCAGCCTGCGGCAGGAATCGAACCAGCAGGGGTTCGAGCACTCCCTTTTCGCGCACCGATTCGACGAGTCCCTTCAGATCGCCCAAATCCTTGCGCGGCTGGTCGGCGTTGGGTTGAATCTGCTCGATGGCGATCATCCGGCCTATCGCCGCGCCACTGCGGGAGATGATGTCCTCGACGTAATGGGCGTCGTGACGCATTTTTACGGTAACCGGCAGTCCAATCCGTCTACTCGACACGTTGTAAAACCTCCTGAGCGAGCCGCTCATAGTCCTGTGCGCCCGAGGAGTCCGGCGCAAAGGTGAAAATCGTCTCTTTATAAGCCGGGCTTTCTTCCAGGCGAACGTTCTTGTTCACGACGGTCTTGAATACTTTATCTCCGAACACTGCGCAGACCTGCTTCTGAATATCGCGCGCGAGGTTCGTCCGCTTGTCGAACAAGGTGATCACCACGCCCAACAGCTTCAAATCGGGATTGGGGCGCGAGCGAATGCGTGAAAGGGTATCCAGAAGGTCGTCGCTGCCTTCCATGGCATAATAAGCTGCCTGAATGGGAACCAACAGATGAGTGGAGGCCACCAGGGCATTGACGGTGATCAGCCCGAGGGTCGGCGGCGTATCGATCAGGATGATGTCAAACTGATCCCGGCAGGGGGCGAGCGCATCCTTCAGGCGGTAAGGCGCGTCAAACTGCCCCACGAGTGTCGCCTCAAGCTTGGCCAGGGCGATTTTGGCTGGCGCAAGGCATAGATTCGGAGTTGGCGTGGGTCTTACCACATCTGCGAGCGCCATGTGGTGATCCGCCAGCACATCATAGACAGAATGAGAAATTTCCACGAGTGGAAAGAAGGTGAGCGTGGTGTTGGCCTGAGGATCAAGATCGATCAGGAGGGTTCTTTTCTTCTTTAAGGCGAAGGCGGCGGCAAGGTTCGTGGCGGTTGTGGTCTTTCCGACGCCGCCTTTCTGGTTAGCAATGGCGATGATGATGGCCACCGAGAGCTCCAGCCCAGCCCCGTTGCGAGCGCTTGCCCTTCACCCCTAACCCCCTGCTTCGAGAGGGAAAACGAAGGCGGGTGAAGAAGCTCTTTCCGGCCGAGCATTACATCTTGTAACGTCCAATATCCTCGTCGTTCAGGCTTTCCAGCCACTTGCTCAGCTCTTCGTTGCTGACCTTATCGGATGTAGCCCCTGAGACCTTGGAATTCTTCAGAACGTCATCTTCCACATAGATGGGGCAATCCACGCGGAGCGCAAGGGCGAGGGCATCGCTGGGACGTGAATCAATCGAAATGATCTCGCCTCCCTTCTCCAGCCAGATTAGAGCGTAAAATGTATCATCGCGGAGATCGTTGACCACCACTTTGCTCACCCGCGCCTCAAGGCCCATCAGGAGGTTGCGAATGAGGTCGTGCGTCATGGGTCGCGGAGTGTTGACTTTCTCAATCTCCAGCGCAATCGCATTGGCCTCATAAATCCCCACCCAGATGGGCAACACGGTGGAACCGCCCGTGTCACGAAGGATCACAATCGGCATGTTGGTGACCGGATCCATCATCAATCCCCGAATTTTCATTTCGACTTCCATCGGATTCTCCTTCGCGTCTCGAGTCGTAGCGTCGTCAAGCGCGGCCTTGGCAACGGATGGAATCCATCGCTACCCTTACGAAACGCTGATTGAGATTCCGCAAGCACCCCGAGCCGAAGGTCCTCTGCGGTTCATGAAGCCTGTGTGGCCATCCAGCCAAAAAACGCTTTTGGAGCGGCGTTCCTGCGAGCCCAAATTCCAAAATGCTGGCAGCCGGCAAGATGCCGCCCCGGATGGTTGTTGTTACACGGGCTCGCACAGCCCTTACCCTGATTCGGCCCGCACCCCTACAAGGCTGTTCGGCCCAGCCGCGGTGACCCGTACATTCATATACTGGCCAATCCAACCGGCCTCGCCGGCAAAGTTAATAATGCGATTACTGGTCGTTCGACCGATCGCCTGCCCCAGTTTGGATTGAAAGCCTTCTACGAGAACCTCGAACTCCTGGCCAATCAACTCCTGATTGCGGGATAATTGAATTTGCCTCTGCCTTTCCTGCAGCGTGATCAGGCGGCGTCCTTTTTCTTCTTCCGGGACTGAATCTTCCATCCTTCCGGCATCCGTGTTGGGACGAGGCGAATACTTAAATGAAAACACTTGATCGTATCCCACCGCATCTATCAAGCTCAACGTCTGCTCAAAGTCCTCTTCGGTTTCGCCGCAAAAGCCGACAATGATATCGGTAGAAATGCTCATAGCACGTTTTGCGCTGCGGATGCAACTGATTTTCTCCAGATACTCTTCACGGGTATAAGTGCGGCGCATGCGCGCGAGCATCCGATTCGACCCGCACTGTAGGGGCAGATGGATGTGGTTGCAAAGGACTGGAGAGTTTTCGATGGCGCGCACAATTTCCGACGTAAAGTCGTGAGGGTGCGAGGTGGTGAAGCGCAGGCGCTTGAGGCCTGGGATTTCCGCAATGCGAAGTAATAGTTCCGGGAAAGCCAGGCGAGCCAGGGATGGGTCGCGGTAGGAATTCACCGTTTGCCCAAGCAGTTGAATTTCCGTATAACCAGCGTCCACGAGGCGGCGCGCTTCGGCCAGAACCTTATCGCTTGGACGGCTGCGCTCAGGACCGCGAGTCATCGGAACCACGCAATACGTACAGGCTTTGTCGCATCCCTCGATTATGGTGATATATGCGCGGAAGGGATTGTCGCGCCGCGTGATCTCGGTTTCAAAACACTCATCCGTATCCAGCGAAAGCCCCGTCACCCGCTTTTCGCCCGCCTCCAGGCGGTCGATAAGCTCGGAGATCCTGGAATAGCTCGCCGAGCCGCAGACAAGCTGCACCTGCGGGGCGCGATCGAAGAATCGTTCTCCTTCCTGTTGCGCCACGCAGCCCAGCACACCAATTATCCTCTGGCGATTGCGGGCGCCCTTCTTGAACGCGCCCAGGCGTGAAAAGACCTTCTGCGCCGCCTTTTCACGGATGCTGCACGTGTTATAGAGAACGAGGTCGGCATCCTCGTAATTCTCCACCGGGCGATAACCCTTGGCCAGCAACGTGCCAGCGACTTTCTCCGAATCATGAACGTTCATTTGACAGCCGAAGGTCTCAATGTAAAAAGTCTTGCCTTTGAAGAATGGCTGCTTGGTCGCCGCGTCGTTGAACAAGATTTCGTGAGCTGGAGCAAGCGGTTGAAGTTGACGCTCACTCCGGTTGCTCCCGGCGGGCAAAATTTGAATGAGTTCGTTCTCCATAAATCTTGAAAAGGCTCTTCCCCTTCTCAGTATACTGCCACTGGCACAGCCCGTGCTAATGTCGGTACGTTCTTACGTCGTTTGACGGGTAGTCTTAGTTGTCTTGGCTTCGAGAAGTTACGCGCGATCAGCTTGCTTCTGGAATTTGAAATTTCCAATTTGAGATTTGAAATTCTCCCATTGTCAATGCCACACTTTCGGCGTCGAATGCTTAGCCAGCCGCCTGCCGCAGCATGGCGACCGCGTGTTTCAGAACGGCGTCGGTGATCTGGCTGCCGGAGAGCATTCGAGCCAGTTCTGCGGCGCGCTCTTTTTCGCCAGCCAGGTAGCGGACTTCTGTCACCGTCCGGCTGCCGCGCTGAAGTTTTTCCACGTAATAATGATGGTCCGCGAAGCAGGCAATCTGGGGAAGATGGGTGACGCAGAGCACCTGGGCATTCCGAGCAAGGCGCTTCAATCGCTGTCCAACGCGCTCGGCCACGCGCCCGCCAATGCCTGCATCCACTTCATCAAAGATAAAAGTCCGCATCCAGCCCTTACCCAGCGCCGCGCCGGAATGTGCCTTCTGACCGTCGGTTCCATTCCAAGGGCTTTCTGCGGCTACGGTCTTGAGCGCCAGCATCAGCCTGGAAAGCTCGCCGCCTGAAGCGACGCGTTCGAGAGGCCGGGGCTCCTCGCCGACATTGGGTGAAATGCGCATTTCGATTTCATCGATGCCGCGCGAGTTGCCGGCAACATTTGTCGGATTTAGGAAGCAAATTTCGAAGCGGGCCTTTTCCATGCCAAGCTGCTCAAGCTCCTGGCGGACTTTTTTCTCCAACACCTTTGCCGCCGAGCGACGCTGTTCGGATAAGGCCTGGGCGGCGCGGCGATACTCGGCGTTGGCCTTCTCAAGCTCGCGGGTGAGTTCATGCCGGCGCTCGTCGGCATGCTCCAGCCTGCCGAGTTGCTGCTCGACTTGCGCCCCGTAGGCCAGAATTTCCTCAGCGGTCTTGCCGTACTTGCGCTTCAGCCGGTCCAATTGCGCCAGCCGATCCTCAATTTCCTCCAGCCGCTGCGGGTCAGCGTCGAGCTTGCCGAGATAGTCTCGCAGGTAGGCTGCAATGCCTTCCAGGCTCACGCGCGCGGCGTTCAGCGATTCAAGATGAGGTTCCGCTGAAGCGTCATAGCGGCGCAGGTCTTCAAGAGAGCGGGTCACCGCTGCCAGCCGGGCACAGGCGGAACCCTCTTCCTCATAAAGATGAGCGAATCCCTGAGCGGCAGCGGCCCGCAACTTTTCAACGTTGGCCAGAACACGTTGCTCTTCCTCCAGGCGGAGGTCTTCTCCCGCCTCCAGATGCGCGCGCCTGATCTCTTCCACCTGAAATTGCAGCAGGTCGAGCGTGCGCAGGCGGTCCTGCTCGTTGCGGCCGAGCTCCTCAAGCTCCTGTTCCAGTTCCCGTCTGCGGCGATAAAGTCGACCGACCTCGTCCAGCAGATGGCTTGATTTCGCAAATTGGTCCAAGAGGTCCATCTGAGCCTCGCGCTCAAGCAACGCGACGTGCTCATTCTGCCCATGAATGTCTACCAAGTAAGAAGCCAGGCTGCGGATAGCCGTCAGCGTCACCGGCTGATCGTTCACCAACAGCCGGTTTTTGCCTTCGGCTTGAATCTCGCGGCGCAGAATCATCTCTGAAGCATCTCCGCCGTCGATCCCATATTCTTCAAGCCACTCCTCCCAAGGCACTTTACCATCCGCCTTGAAGACAGCGGTGATCGTGGCCCGGTTTTGACCCGTGCGGATGACATCCGCCGAGGCTCTGCCGCCTAACGCGAGACCCAGGGCATCCACCAGGATCGACTTGCCGGAGCCTGTCTCGCCTGAGAGCAGATTCAGCCCAGGGAAAAATTCCAGGCTCAAACTTTCCACCACGGCGTAATTGCGAATGTGAATCTCGCGTAGCATAAGATTTTCGGGGTAGTGATCTCCCCGTGAGCTTGGGCGCAACCCAGCTACATTTTGCGCACGAATTCGCTCAAATCTCGAAGCCGCGTTATCAACGGCTTGAATTTTCGCAAGGGCAGGGCATTGGCTCCGTCGGAAAGCGCGCGCGCAGGATTGTCATGCACCTCCATAAAAAGTCCATCCGCTCCAGCCGCGACGCCTGCTCGCGCCAGAGTCTCAATGAATTCCGGCTGCCCGCCGCTGCGATTCCCTGCGCCGCCCGGCAGTTGCAGCGAGTGGGTTAAATCCAGGATGACGGGATATCCCCATTCGCCCATTACCTTGAGTCCGCGCATATCCACGACCAGATTGTTATAGCCGAATGAGCTGCCGCGCTCGGTGACGAGAATCCGATGATTGCCGGTGCTTGCGACCTTTTCTACGGCATATCGCAGATCCCAGGGCGAGAGAAACTGGCCTTTTTTGATGTTCACTGCCGCACCCGATCGCCCGGCCGCCAGCAGCAAATCCGTCTGCCGCGAAAGAAAAGCCGGAATCTGGATAACATCGCAGACCGCAGCCGCAGGGTCTGCCTGGCTGGCTTCGTGGATATCGGTCAAAACGGGTGTACGGAACTCATCCTTGACCCGCCTCAGAATTTCTAGGCCGCGACCGAGCCCCGGCCCTCGAAACGAATTAAGCGATGTGCGATTGGCTTTATCGTAGGAAGCTTTGAAAATGTAAGGAACGCGGAGATCGTGAGCGATAGCTGAAAGGCGTTCGGCCATTTTCAGGGTGTGGCGTTCGCTCTCGATCACGCAGGGACCGGCAATGATGAAAAGCGGACGCTGGCGGCCGAGGATCAACTTGCCGATGCGAACGAGGTTGGGCATGAGAAAAGCACAAATTAAAAAGTGAATGCGCCGTCAGCGCTTGCCCTTGCTCTCCCTCAGTTTTGAAACCACCGCGACATTTTCCAACCTTTCGCCGTTTGTGCCGGTCGCGGCCGCTTGGGCGGCAAGAGTCCTCCCGCCCAGGCGTTGCCTGCGATGCTCATACGCGGCGCCGACGAAGGCTTTGAAAAGTGGGTGCGGTTCTAGGGGCCGCGATTTGAACTCGGGGTGGAATTGACAGCCGAGAAACCAGGGATGATCTGGAATTTCCACCACTTCCACATAGGTGCCGTCGGGCGTTGCGCCTGTAATACTGAGCCCGTTGGCAACCAGGGTGTCTTCATATTCGCGGTTGAACTCGTAGCGGTGGCGATGGCGCTCAGAAATCTCAAGCGTTCCGTAGGCGCGATGCGCGAAAGACCCGGGCTTCAGGCGAGCGGTCCACGCGCCCAGCCGCATCGTGCCACCCAGTTCATCGACGCCTCGCAGTTCCCGCAGTTTGTAGATGACGCGATGGGTTGTGGAAGGATTAAATTCCGAGCTATCCGCTTCCGTCAGACCGCAGGCATTGCGGGCGAATTCGATGACGGCGCACTGCATTCCCAGACAGATGCCAAAATAGGGGACCTTCCGCGTACGGGCATATTCGATGGCCCGAAGCATGCCCGGAATGCCGCGCTTTCCAAACCCGCCGGGAACCAGGATGGCGTCCAGGTCTCTCAACTGCTCTTCCCAGTTTTGGCCTTCCAGCCCTTCGGCTTCTACCCAGACTTGGTTTACCTTCAAGGAATGAGCCAGTCCGCCGTGCGTGAGGGCCTCGTTCAGGCTCTTATAGGAATCCTGATATTCGACGTACTTCCCGACCATTCCGATATCCACTTCGTCTTTCGGGTGGCTGAGCTGCTCGACGAGGTCTCGCCACGGTTCGAGCTTAACTTCGCTTGTTTGAAGATGGAGGCATCGCAGAATTTGACGGTCCAGGCCCTCGCCGCCCAGAACGAGCGGAACTTCATAGATATGCTGCACATCTTTGGCCGTAATGACGGCTTCTTCAGGCACGTTGCAAAAAAGGGCGATTTTGGCTTTGAGATCGCTTGAAAGATAGCGATCGGTGCGGCACAGCAGAATATCCGGCTGAATGCCGATTTCCCGAAGTTCTTTGACGGAATGCTGAGTGGGCTTGGTTTTTAACTCACCGGCTGCGCCGATGAAAGGCACCAGCGTGACGTGAACAAACACCACATCTTCCCGGCCCTGCTCCTGGCGCATCTGACGGATGGCTTCGAGAAAAGGCAGCGATTCAATGTCGCCGACTGTGCCGCCGATTTCGACAATCACCACATCCACATCCTGAGAAATCTTGCGGATGGCCGCTTTGATTTCATTGGTGACGTGGGGGATCACCTGCACGGTTTTTCCGAGATAGTCGCCGCGACGTTCCTTGGTGATGATCTGTTCGTAAATCCGGCCGGCGGTGCAATTGTTGTCGCGGCTCATGCGGGTGCGCGTGAAACGCTCGTAATGGCCCAGATCGAGGTCCGTTTCTGCGCCGTCGTCCGTGACGAAAACTTCGCCGTGCTGGAAAGGGCTCATGGTTCCCGGGTCCACGTTGAGATAGGGATCAAATTTGAGCAGCGTCACCTTCAGCCCGCGGGATTCCAGCAGGGCGCCGATGGAAGCGGCGGCAAGCCCCTTCCCAAGCGAACTCACCACTCCCCCTGTTACAAAAATATATTTAGCGCTCATTCGCCTCTCCTGAAGTTACATCTCGAAGTCGCCATAAATCTCGCGCACGGCTGGTGTTGACCAACTTGAAGGAAATTGCCACGTCATCATGATTGATTCAGACGAAATGTAGGAGGCCTTAAGGGCCTGGAAATCTGACTGCAAACTGTACGACTGATTCTACCAGATTTTATCTGAAACGATGCGCCAAAAATCGGACCGTTACGCTGCCTCCTCATGCTCAATCCACCCGCCCCCGGGATCGCGTAGCGAGGCGGGTGAGGGGTGATAGAAGACCATTAATGCCAGCCGATTCAAGAGCCGACATGTTCAATCTGAGCTCTTGACGAAGAAAAGATCTTTGGATATTGATATCAGCGCAGGCTGAGACTTCACAGAACGTCTCAACTCTGGTTGAACCTTTACGAAGAATGGTTACCCTGCTTCCCGCTGAGCGGCTGATTCACATAATTCTGGGTTTATCCCTGACCATATTCATAATTGGTTTGCTTCTGGTCGCCTTCGTGATCGGGCGGCGAGCGAAGCGAGACCGGGATTTTAAGGTCTTGGATCGCTTTCGTAAACAAGCCCAAGCCATTTTGAGGGGACTTTTCGATCACATTTTCGAATACGAAGAGGCTCTCCGAAGATTCCAGTGTCTTATTAAGCCCCGCTATCGGCGCGCGATGGAGCAAATTCTGATCGAAAAATCGGCGAATCCTGAGTTGGAGGCGCCGCTCCGACGGTTGGCTGAAGATCTCGGGTTTGTCCGCATTTGGCAGAACCGAGTGCAGAGATCGCACCGCCAAGAATCAAGCCGCCGCAAGCGCTTTTGGGAAGACACAGTGCGGAGAATATGCTTTCTGCGGTTCCTTACAGCGGCAAGAAGCGCGGAGAACCTGGGCCGCATCCGGCACCACAAAAGCTGGGAGCTTCTTGTGCGCGCGCTTGACCACCATCACCGCGATGTGCAGACGGTCGCGCTTCGTTCGCTCGCTTCCATTGGTGAGCCGCAAAGTTTCCCAGCCCTTGTCCGGCAGTTGCGCGCGGCGGTTAGTGCGCAGAAGCCGCGGCTGTCTGAACATGCTTTGAAATCGGCGCTGTCGCGCTTCCCGCTAAACGTCGCAGGCCAGCTTCTGCCGCTCTTGCAGGATTCCAGTCCTCGCTTGCGCACACTTGCGTTGCAGATCCTTCGGGAGATGCTGGCCGGAGAAGCCGCGCGTCAAAAGCGCGCATTGCTTGCCGCGAATTTAAGTTTTGATCTGTTCGATGGAGCGCTCTTACAGATCACAGAGGATGAGAATGCGGATGTGCGGGCTGCTGCCGCTGATGTTCTGACCTTTCTGAAGGATGAGCGCGCCGGGCAAGCCTTGCTGAAACTCTCACAGGATGTGGAATGGTTTGTCCGGTTGCATGCTGTCCGAGCTTTAGGCGAAAAGGGAAATGGCGATTCTGCGCCTCTACTTGCAAAGCAGTTGACTGATTCCCATTGGAGAGTTCGTGAAGCTGCCGCCCACGCTTTGATGCATTGCGGCGAGGCAGGAAGAGACCAACTTTTGCAATCCTTTCTAAGCACCCAGGATGTTTATGCGCAGGAACAAATTGCAGAGGAGTTGCAAATTTCAGGAGTCATTTCAGATTTGCTGAAGCGCTGCGGCGAAAAAGATACCCGGCAGGAGCTTGAACTGATTCGAAAAATGATCAAGATTGGCAAAACGAGCCATATCGAATCGCTTTTGTGTGAACAAATCGACCCGCCAGGGCGCGAAATCATCCTTGCGGAGCTTGCGCGCGATCCTGATCCCCAAGTACAGATTTGGGTGGCGCGTCTGAATAACCGTTGCGGGACAACTTAAGTTGGCGCCGTATCGCTTCCAGGAAACCTGGGATGCCTGCATGGACAAACCTTATCGGCGTGTTCACAAGCGAAAGGGAGGGGCGGGATTCTTCAGAGATGCGCTGGCAAAACTAACTGAACTTTGGTATATAGGCCCGTAATTAGCTGGAATTCCATCATCCGCGGCGCAGCAAGCTAGCGGGCGCAGCCTGGAGGAAAGGGGAGGTCATTGATCAGTTTGTGGAGGGAATGGGGCCAGCACGCCCTCAACATATTCAACGCTCTGACCATTGCTTATTTCTTCGCGGGCAATTGCATCTAC
>CADDZJ010000031.1 GCA_902812415.1 Acidobacteriota bacterium | reverse complement strand
CACTTTTGGGAGAGGAGTCAAACTTTTTGAGCATGTTATGTTGAAGACCTCATCTGTCATTCTGCCCTGAAAAATACGGCGATATTTCGGCAGGCAACCCAAAGGCCTGCCAGTCTCGGCGTAATTTTCATCCTTCGGGGTGTCGTAAAGCGACATGGCAAACTGAGCGGTAGCGAAGAATCCCTGTATTTCAACCCAAGACAAACTCCACGAAGCATCCTTGTGGTTGTGGGATCGAACAAATGCGGAGGATTCTTTGCTGTGCTACGCGCAGAATGACAGGCGAAGGGCTCGGAATGACACCCCCTGACCCATTTTCAGCAGCCTGCGAAATCATTGCTGAACGCTAACCGCAGCGAATCAACGCGGCAGAACGCCCTGCTTGTAAGTTGACAATTCGGGGAAAACCCGATTGCGCCAACCTTTGCGGCATGGTGTGATAAGGGGTTCGGGAAAGTTTTGTCGGTGCTGCGTTGTGGCTCCAAAGAGCTGTCAGCGTCATCTCGCGTCTGGCCGTCGCGAATCCCCTCATCCGCTCCGCTGCGCGGTGTCGCCTCTTCCCAATGGGGAGAGAGTTGGGAAAAAGTGAAGGGGCTGCCCTCCTCCGCCCTGGCAGGAGAGGGATTGGCCGTGGACAAAGGGAAATTCAAAGAGCCTACCCAAGGAGATGAGATTACGACCACCAACCAAAATCCAATTATTCTGACCCTCAATCTTGGTTCCTCCAGCCTCAAATTTGCCATCTTTCGAGACGGGAAAGATGATGCCCTTCCCGACCGTCTTATTTCCGGCAAGCTCGATCGCATTGGACTGACCTCGGGCACGTTCCAGGCCAAGGACAGCCAGGGGAAGTCTCTCGCAAAACGCGAGCTTAGCCTCAAGGACCACGATCGCGCGCTCGAAACGCTTCTCGACTGGATTTCATCAAATCTCCCTGAAATCGATCTCCAGATAGCCGGGCATCGCGTGGTGCATGGCGGCAACCGATACGCGCAACCGCAGCTTGTCACCCCTGCTCTCCTTGCCTATTTGAAAAGCCTGATTCCCCTCGCTCCTGACCACCTGCCGCAAGAAATCCAGGCTATTGAGACTCTCGAACGCCTGCAACCTCACCTTCGCCAGGCTGTCTGTTTTGACACCGCATTTCACCGCACCATGCCGAGAGTGGCGCAGCTCTATGGCCTGCCGCGGGCGCTGGCCGAGGAGGGCATTATCCGTTACGGCTTTCACGGCCTTTCCTACGAATACATTGTGCAGGCGCTCGCCCGGGAAGCTGGCGACGGCGTCGCCCAAGGGCGCGCGATTGTGGCCCATCTCGGCCATGGATGCAGCCTGTGCGCCATCCGCGAAGGCCAGAGCATCGAGACCACAATGGGCTTCACTCCCACGGGCGGTCTCACCATGAGCACGCGCTCCGGCGACCTGGACCCGAGCGTCATTCTTTACCTCCTCGGGCACAAGAAACACTCGACAGCGGAAGTCAATGAGATGCTCAATAAGCATTCCGGCCTGCTCGGACTCTCCGGTGTGAGTTCGGATATGCAGGACTTGCTTCAAAAAGCTCCGAGCGATCCGCGCGCCGAAGAAGCTGTTGCCGTATTCTGCCACGTGGCGAAGAAATTCCTGGGCGCGCTCACGGCAGCGCTTGGCGGCCTGGAGACGCTGGTTTTCACCGGCGGGATCGGAGAAAACGCGCCGGCGATCCGTGAAAGAATCTGCGCCGGTCTTGAAAGCCTTGGGATCCGGTTAGACCGGAACGCCAACGACCGCAACAACGCCGTGATTTCCTCCGCCGATGCCGGCGTCACCGTGCGAGTGATGCCGACTGACGAAGAGGCGATGATCGCCCGACATACGCTGGAAGTGTGGCGGAAAGGCTAGCGGGATATAGGGGTTCCCGCTCAGGCGGGAATGATGTGAGAGCATCGCTTGTGAATAGTTTAATCGGGAGGAGTAACCTATGGAATATCCGCATGAACGTCTGAATCAGCTCCATGCCAATTTTCGCGCTGCCAATTATCTGGGGGCGGCGCAGCTTTATCTGCAGGAAAACGCCCTACTGCGCGAGCCGCTTAGACCCGAACACATCAAGGCGCGCCTGCTGGGTCACTGGGGCACGCAGCCGGGTTTGAACCTGGTCTATGCGCATCTCAGCCGTCTGATCCAGGATACCCACGCCGACATTCTCTACATAGCAGGTACCGGCCATGGAGCGCCCGGGGTGCTGGCAAGCCTGTATCTTGAAGGCACGCTCAGTGAATATTACGACAAATATTCTCAAAACCTTGCCGGCCTCCATCGCTTTGTGCGGGACTTTTCGTGGCCCGGCGGAATGCCCAGCCACCTGACGGCCCTGACGCCCGGCGCCATGCACGAGGGGGGAGAACTTGGCTATAGCCTTCTGCACGCCTACGGTGCAGCGTTTGATAATCCCGATCTTCTGGTCGCCTGCATCATTGGCGACGGCGAGGCGGAAACCGGTGCGCTGGCCGCCTCGTGGCACTCGAACAAGTTTCTGAATCCCGTCACGGATGGGGCGGCGCTTCCCATCCTGCACTTGAATGGTTACAAGCTTTCCGGCCCGGCGGCCTTCGCGCGGATGAGCGAGCAGGAATTGCGCAGCTTTTTTGAGGGCTGCGGATATCAGATGCGTGAAGTGGCCGGCGATGATCCCGCCAAAGTGCATCCGGCTATGTGGGCCGCGCTGGATTGGGCTTATGGGGAGATTCGTCATATTCAGCGGCAGGCTCGTGAAGGAAAGACGTCGGGCATCGCCCGCTGGCCCGCCATTGTTCTGCGCACCCCCAAAGGTTGGACCGGACCCAAGGAGCTTGATGGTAAACCGATCGAGGGCACTTTCCATTCCCACCAGATCCCGATTGAAGACCCCGCCACCAATCCCTCTCATCTGAAGGCGCTTGAGGCGTGGCTGCGAAGCTACCACCCCGAGGAACTCTTCGATGCTCAAGGAAAGCCCGTGCCGCTTGTGACAGCGGTCTATCCCGCGCGGGAAAAATGCATGGGCAGAAACCAGCACGCGAATGGCGGCGAACTCCTGAAGCCGCTGCAGATGCCCGATTTCACGCATTATGCGATCGAGGTTCGCGAGCCGGGGAACTCGCAGACGCAGGCGACGAGAGTGCTGGGCACATTTCTGCGCGATATTTTTCGGCAAAACCAGGCCCAGCGCAATTTCCGCCTTTTCTGCCCGGACGAAACCAGCTCCAACCGCCTTCAGGCAGTATTTGACGCCACCGAACGGGCATTCGAACTGCCGATGATCCCGACCGACGAGTTCCTGTCGCGCGATGGGCGGGTGATGGAAATCCTAAGCGAACATTGTTGCGAGGGATGGCTTGAAGGGTATCTGCTGACGGGCCGCCACGGGATTTTCGCCTGCTATGAGGCTTTCATCAGCATTGTCGATTCGATGATGGCCCAATACGCCAAGTGGCAGAAGATGGCGCGCGAGATTCCCTGGCGCAAACCTGTAGCTTCGCTGAACTATCTTTTGACGAGCCATATCTGGGAGCAGGACCATAACGGTTACAGCCACCAGGGGCCGACCTTCATCAACATGCTGCTCACCAAAAAAGGCTCCATGACGCGCATCTACCTGCCGCCCGATGCGAATTGCCTGCTCTCGGTCGCCGATCACTGTCTGCGCAGTCGCAGTTACATTAACCTCATTGTGGCCTCCAAAAAGCCGATGCCGCAGTGGCTGGATATGGAATCAGCCCAGGCACATTGCGCGCGCGGGGCGTCCGTCTGGGAATGGGCCAGCAACGATCGCGGTCGTCCCGATGTGGTGCTGGCTGCGGCCGGCGATGTTCCCACCCGCGAGACGCTGGCCGCCGCGTGGTGGCTGCGCCGCGAGACCCCGGACCTGCGCGTGCGCGTCGTGAACGTGGTGGATCTCTTTACGCTCGATTCCCACCGCGATCATCCGCACGGCATGGATGACGATGCGTTCGTCTCCCTTTTTACGGAAAACACAGATGTCATCTTCGCCTTTCACGGCTACCCGCGGGTGATCCATGAACTCATCTACCGCCGACCCCTTGCAACCCGCTTCCACGTGCGGGGCTACGCCGAAGAAGGCACAACGACCACGCCGTTTGATATGACCGTGGTCAACCAGATGAGCCGATATCATCTGGCGATCGAAGCGCTACGCCGCGCGCCCCGGCTGCGTTCCCATACCGCGGATGCGATCCAGAAGTTTCAGCGAAAGCTCGCGGAACACCACGCCTATATCGAAGCCCACGACCGTGATATGCCGGAAGTGCTCGATTGGCGCTGGAGCGCCGAAAACTGATGGCAGGGCCGCCGTCATGCCTCCGCCTGGCCTTTCCTTCGCGAGAAGCCTTGGATTTTCTTCACCCCATTTCACAACCGGCCAACCCGCCGCAATTGAGCTCGACTGAAGATAGGCTACCAATGTAGACTAATCATGGAGATAGTTCCCGACCGCCCCGCTCCTTTCCCCAAAGGCCCTTCGACCGTCACCGGAGGAAGCGGCGAGAGATGGAATGGAATCGCAAACGGAGGGCAAAAACGGCATTGGGCGCCAATTGATTGGAGTAGCTTGCCCTTGGGCCAAAAAGAGGGGCCGTAATTGGAGTTTAGGGCTGCGATTGGTTGGGAAAAAAAGAGAATGTTTAGGTTTGATGAGCGTGAAAAGGAAGCTACTTTATTGAAAACATGGATGTTATTGGCTTATTGTCGAATCATTCTTGACCAACAATTTCCGAAATTCCTTGTATCTATAAGATTCTAAATGGCTTATTTATTAAAATTGTTAGTTTCTCGCAATCAATAGAAAAGAAGCGACTTAACTGAAAAATGGGGAAATTGTTCGTCAATTTAAGGTGCAGAAATGAGCTGATTGAGCAGGGGGAGTGCAGTGTGGCCGCCTCGTCGTAACCCAAGGAGGTGTCATCCTGCCCCGAAAATTTTTCCAACTTGCCAAACTACAGTGTCTCTAATATGAATCAATTACTAAGCTGTAAAAAATCTTGACATCTTTGTTATGAAAGATTCTTAATGATATATAAGCTGAATAACAGCAGAGTCGATTTATTTTCTTCTGTGGACCCAATCCGTGCTGGAGGATTCCCATGTTGCGAAAACGACTGGTCTCTATTCTAGTCATCGTTCCATTCTTGTTCTTACTCACTTCTCTCGCTTCTTTTGCCCAGGATCGCGGGACGATTACGGGAGTTGTCACTGATCCCTCGGGCGCAGCGGTGCCTGGCGCCAAGGTGACAGCAAGAAATGCAGCGACAGGACGAACGCAAAGCACATTGGCGACCAGCAGCGGCGATTACACCATCGTTCAACTGCCGGTTGGCGTTTATTCCGTCACTGTGGAAAAGACCGGATTTCGCTCAACGGTCGCCAGCCAGGTTACGGTTGCAGTCAACACGGCGACGCGCGTGGATTTCAAATTGGAAGTCGGCGCTGTCACGCAGTCCGTTCAGGTTAAAGCCGCGCCTCCCCTGCTTCAGACGGATCGCACAGATCTGGGCCTGGTTTTGTCATCGAACCAGATCCTGTCCTTACCCCTGAGTCTTTCAGGCGGCCTGCGCGACAATCTGCAATTTGTCACTTTAACGCCCGGAACCTACAACGCCGGAGGCGGAGACAACTACATCAGGGTCGCCGGCGGCCTCTCGGCAGAGTCGAGTCAACTGCTGGATGGCGGTGAATCGATGAGCGGGCGCCAGAATGACGGAGGATTTTCACCCGTCAGTGTGGAGGCCATTCAGGAGTTTAAAGTTCAGACGGGATCTTTTTCCGCCGAGTACGGCAGAACCGCCAATGGAGTGGAGAATTTCGTCACCAAGTCCGGAACGAACCAGTTCCACGGGGGACTGTTCGAGTATTTTCGAAATACGGCGCTGAACGCCCGCGGGTTCTATAACCTCACCACGCCGGTCACGCGGCAAAACGATTTTGGCGGCACTTTCGGCGGCCCTGTGGATATTCCGCGCGTCTATAACGGGCACAACAAGCTCTTTTTCTTCTTCGCCTATGAGGGAAACCGCTATCAGGCCGGAAGCCCTAACGGCCTGGCGTCCGTGCCGCCGATGGCGATGCGAAGCGGAGACTTTTCCGGCTGGGTCAATGGAGCCGGGCAGCAAATTCCCATCTACGACCCAACAACCACGCGGATCGTGAACGGCCAGATCGTCAGGGATCAGTTTGCCGGGAATATCATCCCTTCCGGCCGCATCGACGCCACGGCCCAGACGATTTTGGGCCTTCTTCCACCCCCTCAGACTTCATCGCTTTACAATAACATCCACCAGGTGGGGAATCCCGCAAGCACCAATAACGTCCCCTCCATCCAGATCGACGCATACAGTTCCAACAAGATGCATTGGAGCGGCCTCTATAGCCGGTCAACGTTTGGATCGCCGCCGCAGATTGGACCGATTCCGGGTCCGCTTGGAAACAATTTCGAGTCCAGCGGCGTGAGCGATTACTTTCGCCTGAGCAACGATTACACAATCAAGCCCACCTTGCTGAATCATTTTCTCTTCAGCGGCAACTGGACGAGATATCTTGAAACTCAGCCCAACCAGTTGCGGTCCGGCTCTGACAAGCTGACCGCCGCGGAAAAGCAGGCTATTCAATTGAAAGGCATCCCGGGCGATCCGAACGCGCCCTCAGAATACAACTTCACGTCAGACGGCTTTGCCCAGGTCAACTTCTGGGTGGATACGAATTCTCCCGATCGAACCTGGGAAATCCTGGATGAGGTCACGGATATCCACAACCGTCATGACATCATGATGGGATTTGAATACCTTCACACTTTATTTGCCCGCAAGGATTGTAACCAATGCGCCGGCGAGGCTGATTTCGGCGCCAGCGTGACGGGTCTACCGGGAGCGCCGTTCCAGACCGGCTCGGCGTTTGCCTCCTTCCTGCTGGGGCTTCCTTCCGGCGGAGCCTACAATTTGGGCGGCTATGGTCACTGGGCGGCGCCGTATTATGCGTGGTTTGTGCAGGACAATTTCAAAGCCACCCCCAGGCTGACGATCAACATGGGGCTTCGTTATGAACTTCCCATCCCGATTTCGGAAAAATACGGCAACACGGGCAATCTCTGCTTCACCTGCCCGAATCCATCTGCCAATGGTTTTCCGGGAGCGATTGAGTTCGGAGGCATCGGCCCTGGCCGCACCGGCAAGTTCCGGTGGACCAACACGCGAACGGACGCTTTGGGCCCGCGGCTCGGCGTGGCCTATCTCGTGACGCCTAACACAGTGCTCCGCGCGGGCGGCGGAATCTTCTACATGGCGCAGCGAGAACCGGCCAACTCCGATACGCACAACACCGGATTCGCAGGATATCGAAGCGTGTCCGCGCCCAACAGTTTCACACCCGCCTTCACCCTGGCGCAGGGATTCCCCACGCCGATACCTTCACCCACGATCGATCCGGGAATTTGCGCCTGGGGGAATCCGGTGGGATGCACGCCCTGGATTACTTACCCGTACTCCGGGCTTGCTCCTTACATGGGCTCCTGGAACGCCACGGTTCAACATCGATTCGGGGCTAATACCGCGCTGACCGTAGCCTACCAGGGAACCAACGGCATTTCACTATATGCCAACCGCGAAAACATTATGCAGGTTGATCCCAAATATCTCGCTCTTGGGACTGTGCTGCTCGATCCCATAGACTCGCCCGCCGCCCAGGCGGCGGGGATCACCCTGCCTTACGCAAGCTTCCCGGCCACGCAGAGCGTGGCCCAGGCGCTGCGCCCATTTCCTCAATATCCCGGCGTCAACGAATATGTGGGCACGGACATGACCGGGCATAGCACGTTTAATGCCCTGGAGATCAGCGTTGAACACCAGACCTCCCACGGGCTCTGGTTCCAGGCGGCCTACACCTGGTCGAAACTCATCTCAAACACCCAAGGAGGTAATCCGGCGCTCGGCGGCTTTACCGGCAATGGAGATGTGGGAACTCAAAATGAGTTCGATCGGCGCGCGGACAAGGCGATTAGCCCGGATGACATTCCGCACCGCCTGGTGATCAGCTACGTTTATGCCCTGCCTGTAGGCCGGGGTCAACATTTTCTGAGCAACGCCAGCGGGATTACCAACGCAGTTCTCGGCGGATGGCACGTGAGCGGCGTTCAGCAGTATCAGAGCGGCAATCCGATGTGGGTGAATTCCAACCAGACCAATGGCCTTTTCACTCAGACGGAAAGAGCCAACGTGAATTGGAGCGCCCCGCTCATCAATCCAGCATGGAACGGCGATCCCAACGCCCAGCCTTATCTCAATCCGGCGGCCTTCTCACGGCCGGCTATCTTCACTTTCGGGAACAGTCCAGCAGTGTTTTCCAACCTGCGGAGTCCGGCACAGCTTAACGAAGACTTTTCGTTGTATAAGGACTTCTATCTTCCCAGCGAAAACCGCAAGCTGACGTTTTCCGCGAACTTCTTCAATGCATTTAATCGAGTCCAACTCGGCGCGCCCAACAATTCGGTGGAAAGCGGCGCTTTCGGGTTTATCAGCAATCAGCGTAACGATCCTCGGGAAATCCAATTCATGCTGAGGTTTCAATTTTGATTGCAGCGGTCTTTCTGTCGGCGGCTCTGAGCGCATGGGGAGCGCAATCAGGACCGCCGCCCTCCACTGAGACTGCGCAAGCCGAGTTAGAAGCAGGCCATTACGCCGTCGCAGAAAAAGACTACCGCGCCCTCGTTGTTGCTCATCCCGAGATGGCGGCGGCCTGGATTGATCTCGGCATCAGTTGTTTTCTCCAGAAAAAATATCAGGCAGCGCGAGAGGCGCTTCAGCAGGGTTTGAAGCTTGATCCCAGCATGGCCAATGGCTGGCTGATGCTTGGCATGTCAGACTTCAACCTTTACCGGCCCGCGGAAGCTCTTGCGCCTCTCCATAAGTACGTTGCGGCGCGCCCCGATGACCTTCAGGGGCATTACTATCTGGGCCTTTCGCTTTTAAGCCTGGGTTGGTGCTCACAAGCTGAACAATCTCTGATCGCGGCGCGCAGGATAGCTCCCAGGAACGTGGATGTTCTCTATCACCTGGCTGAATGTTATCTTCGTGAGGCGCAGGAAAAGAAAGGAAATCAAAACGAGCTGCGCAAAAAATTTGAAGAAACAGTCCGGGAAATAACTGCGATTGATCCCCATTCCCTTCGCATCGGCCAGTTGCGGGCGGGCTATTACGAAGCCTCCGGGGAAAACCGGAAGGCCATCCAGGAACTGGAGACGTTACTGAGACATGACCCCAAAGTAAGCGGCCTCCATTACACCCTGGGCTGCCTGTATATGGAGCAACGCCGATATGCGCCAGCCATTGCCGAGCTTCAAAAGGAACTTCTTCTGGATGCACCCTACCCGCGCACCTATCTCCAGATGGGGCATATCTATGTGGAAGAGCATCAGCCCGAGCGGGCCTTGCCTTATCTTGAAAAGGCCGTTCAAATTGACTCCGGAAGGGCAATGTCGTGGGTGGAATTGGGCCGCGCTTATGAAGAAATGGGGCAGCTGGAAAAGTCAGCCGGCGCGCTTCAAAAAGGAATCCAGCTTGGAGATCAGGAATCCTCAACTTACTTCGTGTTAGGAAGGGTCTATCGAAAGTTAGGAAAGCAGGATTTGGCCCGCGTGGCCATCGAAAAGAGCGAGCAACTTTCCCGCCAGGAAAGCGCCCGGCAGATTGAACGTGCCCAGGAAGCCTCTTCTCCATCCAAAACTCATTAGCGCCCTGCTGATGCTCATCGGCTGCCTGCCCGCCGCATCGCAAACATCCTCATTGGCAGCGCTCGTCGCGCAGGGACAGCGGGCATTCAATGCAGGCGATTACACTCAAGCGTTGCGATCATTTGAACAGGCGCAGAAGTTGTCTTCAGATTGCGCCATTCCATTTTTTATCGGCCTCGCGCGCTACCGCTTGAAGCAAATTGATGAGGCGATTGTGGAATTCAGCAGCGCCGCCGCCTGCAATCCTTCCATGCCGGATGCCAGAATCGCCCTTGCCGAAGCATACGCCGAGAAGGGAGATGACAACCGCGCCCTGGCAGCCTATGAAGCCGTGCTCAAACTTCAGCCCAATAATGTAGAGGCGCTGCGGGCTTCCGGCAAGCTTTGCTTGCGCCATGAGATGAATACTCAGGCTGTCCCCTTGCTTGAACGCCTCGTAGAGTTACAGCCCGCCGATCCTCAGGCGAAATGCGACCTCGCCGCCGCCTATGCGGCCACAGGAAAGTTTGAACAAGCCGAGAAAGAGTTAGATCAGGCGCTCCGCGCCGACCCTGATAACGCTTCAGCGCTGGTCGGCCTGGGCGCCGTCTATTTGAGGACCAACCGAACCCAACAGGCCCTTCCCCTGCTCCAGAAGGCTGTGACACGGGTTCCGAACGACTCCAAGCCTTTTTACCTCCTCGGCTCGGCTTACAACCGGCTCGGCAAATACCAGGAAGCGGTTACGGCGCTTGAGCAGGCCGCTCGGCTTTCTCCCAACGATGCGGACATTTACTACCAACTGGCGAGCGCTTGTGAGCACGCCGGGCGCTCAGAAGAGCGGCATGCCGCCATGCAGCGCTTTGCGGAGTTGAAGGAGCAATCGGAAAAAACGTTTGAAGCCCGAAGGAAGGCGATGAAGTTGCTTTTGCAGGCCAAACCGCTCGTCGATGACGGCAAACTTCAGGAGGCGCTGCAACTCGTCAAAGAGGCGCAACAACTTTATCCTGATAACGATCAGGTCCTTTATCGCCTGGCAAGTCTTTACTATGACGCCGGGCAATATGAGCCGGCGCATCAATGCGCGCAACAGGCTATTTCTCGGGCCCCCTCAGAATGGACCTATTACTATCTGATGGGATTGATTCAGGAACGCCTGGAAAATTCCGCGCAAGCCCGCAATAGCTTTGAGACCGTCGTTCAACTGAATCCAAAGTCCGCCGAAGCGTACAATCAACTGGGGCAGATTGCTCTCGAATCGCACGATCCGCAGGAAGCGATTGAAGAATTCAAGCGCGCGCTTGCGCTTGACCCCCGGAAGGCTGCCTACAAATTGAATTTGGAAGCGGCGTATCGCGCGGCCAAGGAATAAGGGCGCCTATCGCCGCTACAACGCGAAAACAGGAGCTTTCACATAACCTGACGAGGCATTGAGATGAGAAGAAGACAAAGCCGGCGCAAATTCCTGA
Source organism: Acidobacteriota bacterium (assembly GCA_902812415.1). GTDB lineage: Bacteria > Acidobacteriota > Terriglobia > UBA7540 > UBA7540 > RH2-MAG17b. The sequence continues at coordinate 27,341 of CADDZJ010000031.1, read as the reverse complement.
GGCAGATTGCGTTAGGAGCTGCGGCGGCGAGCGCAAGCGCGCTCGGCCTTGCAAGTTGCTCTTCAAAACGCGGTGAACGCGAGCAAGGCAGGCCCCTTTACACATTTGACCTCACTTATACCTTAAAGTTGAATCGCGACAATCCAAAAGACCTGCGGAAAATCCACGATCACAGCCATTTTGTCTCCTCCCTCCAAGGGCTTGTAAACCGCGAACAGCCGCGTCTCTATACCTTCCTGATGGGGCCTGAATCCGCAACTCAGGATATGACGTGGCTTCGCGCTCTGCCTTCCGGCACACCGACGCTCGATCATTTCTGGCTTCGATTCCTGCAACAAGAGGACAAGTGGCTGGCAAATCGTCGCCAGGAATCGCTGCCTGACTTGAACGCCCTCCTCGAGACATTCAGGAACGAAATTCAGGGGCTTGTGGTCTATGACGAAAAGATTCCAGCCACCTCGAATGTGGCCTCGACGGTTGCGGGCGCTGAAAACCTGCTTTGCGCGCGATACGATCCAGACCCCGACTCGCTCCATCAATGGCTGACGCGCTCTTCCAAAGGGCCCGGATTACCTGTAAAAGTCTGGTTGATTAATCCCGATGGCAGCAGCCTATTCACGGGCCAGGGAACGATTCCCGATTCAAAAACGCCCTCCAGCGGCAGCGCAAAATGCGACGCCTATTTGTGGGCTAAAGAGAAGTATCTGGATACGGGCCGCTCGAACGCCAAAAACATGGGTTATTATCTGGACGCCTATTGGCTCCAAAAACCGCAAGGCTATATTCCCGACCACAAGCTCTCGAATCATGACTACTTCATCGCTCAGCGCGGCTTTTTCTTCGATCTTTCCCCATGGGGCGATGAAGCGCCGAATGACGATCCGCATCAGCCGATCGGAACAGACCTGAAAACCATGCAGGCGATTCTCCGATCCGCGTGGGAACAAACGGGCGGAGAGGCGATGATCCACATCGGAGGATTTCCGCCGGTTGAGAGGAAGTACACGAAACAGCAGGGCGGCAAGCATGAAGGCGTGCCCACCGAGTGGCATTTTGCGGAGATTTATTCCTGCTTTAACGCCTACATGGACGCCGATATCGGGTCAATCGCCGACATCGCCAATGCGTCAATTTACCAGCACTACCCGCTTGCCGCGCAGTACGCGCAAAAACCGCCGACGATTGCTGACCTTAAAAGAAGAGGTTATGTCACGGAGGAAGGAAAAGTAGCCCCCAAATTTTACGCAGCGGCTTATGTGGGAGACTATGACTCAACAGGCTGGATCTATCAGCGGATTCCGGATATGTGGGGCGACCCGGCTCGCGGCTCGGTTCCGTTAGGCTGGGCTTTTAATCCGAATCTCTCCGACCGATTCGCTCCCGGACTGGTCTATGCCAGAAGGAAAAGCTCATCCAACGATAGTTTTGTGGCCGGCGATTCAGGCGCCGGTTATGTAAACCCCATGAATCTGGTCGAGCCGCGAAAATGGTCAGGTCTGCCGTCAGGATTGGAAGTTTGGACGCGGCATTGCCAGAAATATTACAAGCTGTGGGATATTTCAGTCACCGGCTTCATCATTGACGGCTATGCCGCTCATACTTCGGGCAAGGTCGAGGAGGCTTACACCACCTTTTCGCCGAACGGCCTCGGTTTGCAATATGGCGAGAGTTGGGGCGTTTACAATGGGACGCCCTACATCAAAGTTGAAGAGAGCATCCAATATCACAATCCTGAGGAGTCCGCCAGGCTTCTGTTGCGCCTGGTGAAGAAAAAGCGGCCAGATTTTCTCTACTTCCGCACGATTCTGATGACGCCGAGCGAGCATCGCAAGATGTTCGATCTCGTCAAGTCTTCGCCGAAAGGAAAGGATGTGGAATTCGTTGACCCATACACTCTCTTCTTGCTCATCAAACAGCATACCGGCAAGTGACGGCCTCTGAAGGTGTACTACTAAGGGTCAAAATGTTTGCGGCTTACGCAAATTTTTCTTGCGTGGCACGGGCGTCTCGCCCGTGCCCACGGCCGAGACGGCCCTGCCACGTTGTGAATCAATTCATCCGCGCCGTTGTAGCGGCGAACGATGTTCGCCGAAGTTTCTGAAAACAAAAATCCGGCGATCACAGATCGCCGCTACAGCGAGATTTATTAGCACCTTCTCTCTTGTTACTGCGGTCTGCAAATTGCGATGACAACCTCTGTTGTAGCGCCGGTGTCCCCACCGGCGGTTTTCGGCAGTGAGACCACCTCCGCTATAAGTTAGAGCGGGACGCGTCGGAGCCGCAAAGCATTTGTGATCACCGAAACCGAACTGAACGTCATCGCAGCGCTGGCAATGATGGGGCTCAACAACAGGCCGAAGAATGGATAAAGCACTCCCGCCGCCAGGGGAATGCCCAAGGCATTATAAATAAAAGCGAAGAAAAGATTTTGACGGATGTTGCGCATGGTAGCGCGGCTCAAGCGACGGGCGCGCACAATGCCCCGCAGATCGCCTTTCACCAAGGCAATTCCGGCGCTTTCAATCGCCACATCCGTGCCTGTGCCCATGGCGATGCCTACATGGGCTTGGGCCAGCGCCGGAGCGTCATTAATCCCGTCGCCCGCCATAGCGACGATCCGTCCCTGCTGTTGCAACCGCTTCACCACATCGCCCTTCTGCTGTGGTAAGACTTCCGCTTCGATCTCGTCGATGCCCAGCCGGGCCGCAACGACTTTCGCTGTCGTGCGCGTGTCGCCGGTGAGCATCACAACATGCACTCCATCCTTTTGAAGCGCCTGAACCGCTTCGCGGGCGGAATCTTTGATGGGGTCGGTTACGCCCAGCAACGCCACAATGCGTCCATCGATGGCCAGAAACATCACCGTCTGCCCTTCGCGGCGCAGCGCCTCGGCGCGATCCAGCCAGTCGTTGGCTTCAATCCCCAACTCCTCCATGAGCGCGAGATTGCCCAACGCTCCGTTATGCTCATCCACATGCCCCGTAACGCCCTTCCCGCTCAAGGCGCGGAATTGAGACGCTTCGATCACCGGCAAGCTCCTTTCTCGCGCGGCGCTGACAATGGTCGCCGCCAGGGGATGCTCGCTGCCAAGCTCCAGGCTTGCGGCGATGCGCAGCGCTTCCGTCTCGTTCAAGCCCTCGCAGGTGATCACGGAGACGAGTCGGGGCTTGCCTTCCGTCAACGTGCCGGTCTTATCCACTACCATCGTGTTCACTTTTTCGAGGGTTTCAAGCGCCTCGGCGTTTTTCACCAGCACGCCCGCCGTCGCGCCTCGTCCCGTTCCCACCATCACGGCCATCGGCGTAGCCAGGCCCAGCGCGCATGGGCAGGCGATGATGAGAACCGCCACAGCGTTTACAATCGCGTGCGCCATTCGAGGCTGCGGCCCGAAAAGCCCCCAGATGATGAACGTCAGGATCGCGGCCACAACTACGGCGGGCACAAAGTAGGACGCCACTGTATCCGCCAGCCGCTGGATCGGCGCGCGGCTGCGCTGGGCCTCGCTCACCATGCGGACAATCTGCGCCAGCACGGTGTCGCTGCCAACTTTTTCCGCGCGCAGGATGAGGCTGCCGTTGCTGTTCAGCGTCCCACCAGTCACGCGGCTACCCGGACCTTTCTCGACAGGCATCGGCTCGCCGGTCACCATCGATTCATCGACGGCGCTGGTCCCTTCCGTCACCGTTCCATCCACAGGAATTTTTTCCCCCGGCCGCACGCGAAGCCGGTCGCCTGGTTGAACGCGGTCGAGCGGGATTGTCTCCTCGCTTCCGTCCGCGCGAATCCGCGTGGCCATTTTGGGCGCGAGATTGAGCAACGACCGGATGGCATCCGAAGTCCGGCTGCGCGCCCGGAGTTCAAGCGTCTGCCCGAGCAAAACCAGCGTGATGATGGCTGCGGCGGCCTCAAAGTACACCCCAACCTGCCCGTTTGCGTTCCTGAAAGTGGAAGGAAAAACACTCGGCGCCACAACCGCAACACAGCTATAGATATAGGCTACCCCTGTACCCATGCCGATGAGCGTGAACATGTTCGGGCTGCGATTGACGAGAGACGCCCAGGCCCGCTCGAAAAAAGGCCATCCGCCCCAAAGGACCACCGGCGTTGAGAGCGCAAGCTCCACCCAGGCCATGGCATGGCTTCCCTGCCACGACCCTGACTCAAGGCCTGGAACCATGTGCGCCATGCCAAGCGCAAGCACCGGAATGGTCAGAACAAGGCTGATCCAGAAGCGGCGCCGCATCGAGATGAGCTCCGGATTTTCCTTCTCCTGAATGCTGACGGTGCGCGGCTCAAGCGCCATCCCGCAAATCGGACATGAGCCAGGTTCCGAACGCACGATTTCGGGATGCATGGGGCAAACGTATTCTGTCCGCGTGCCCGCCAGCGCAGGACTCGCCAACTCCAGAGCCATACCACACTTCGGGCAAGGCCCAGGCTTCGGGGAGCGCACTTCCGGATCCATCGGGCAGGTATAGACCGCCATGCCCGAGCTTGTCTCGTCCTTGGGAGCGCCAGGCTTGGCCTCATGCATCTTATGTCCCGAAGACGAACTTGCGTTTTCCAAAGCGGAGCTTGTCCCGAGGTAATGCGCAGGATCAGATTGAAATTTCGCAAGGCACCCTGGATTACAGAAGTAATAGGGCTTCCCCGCATAGTCCCACCTGGACCGGGCGGTCTCCGGGTTGACCTTCATCCCACAGACCGGGTCGATCACTGTGGGATGTTCGTGGGTTTCAAGTTGAACCATGGCCATGTGTTTCTCACTCCACTGTCGAACTCCGGACTCCGGACATCCTTCCTCATCACCCCCGCGAAGCATGTCCTCCATGAAGGTAGGAGGACAGGAGTGCCGTGGATTCCCGCTTGCAGGGGAATGACAGGCGAGAGAAGTCATCGCAATTCTGGGGGTCGTTAGATTCCCCTTGCGCCACCGCGTCTGGCCTGGAGGACAATGCTATAAGTCAAACCTTTTGCCGGACGCAACACATCATTTCTGATGCGGCGGAGTCTGTCTCCGTTCCATCGTCAGGCCGTCGCTGTTCACATGTCGCCTACACGAACCGCCAAACGTGATAGGTTGGTCGCGGAAGAAAGCGGGCCGGACTACCACTTTCCGGCGGCTGCCTTTTGAACGGGCATGACAGGCGGCCAGTGGACGAGCGCTTCTATAAATTGCGCCATGCGTGGATCTTCCCAATCGGTAGCGCCGATGATTTTATCGGCAAGCCGCCCATTGCGATCAAAAATGTAGGTTTCCGGAAATTTGTAGGTGCCGAACCGCGCGGCCAATGTCTGATTCGGGTCACGAAGCACGGGATAGGTCAGATGATAATCAGAGATGAATTTCTGCAGGGCGCCGAGGTTCTGGTCCACACTGATGCTGATGACCCGCACGCCGAATGGACTCATTTGCCGTGAAAATTTTTCAAGGCTGGGAGTCTCTTCGACGCAGGGCGGGCACCACGAGGCCCAGAAGTTAATCAGCGTCACATGATGGCCTGCATCTTTGAAGGTCAGGGTGGTTGCATCCACGCTTCGTAAGCTGAAGCTCGGAACCTTATCGCCTACGGCCAACGGCTGCGAACCTCGCTTCCAGATCAGCGAGAGCATTCCGCCCAGCACTAGCGCCGCCATCCCCAGCAATAGCCAAGTGGATTTGCTCACATTCATTTGGCTTTATTATACTGGCTAAAGGGACTCGCAAGGAAGCTGTTATTGAGATATGGCATGGAATAGCGCTCCAAGTGCCGAGCGCCCCCTCTATCCACTCTGCGACCAGGAGAATTCCTGACAGGTCACTCATTCCCCATGACTAAAGATCACCTGCCCGTCGTCTCGGCAATTATTCCGGCGCGTAACGAGGGATTAAACATCGCCCGGGCCGTGCGATCCCTTGCAATTCAAACTGACGTTCGGGAAATTATCGTGGTGGACGACCAATCGCAGGATCAGACTCCGGCGATTCTTGCCGAGTTATCGCGTCAATACGCAAAACTTCGTGTGCTTCGCCTGGAGCGCCTCCCGGCCGGCTGGCTGGGCAAGCCTCACGCAGCAGCCGCAGGAGCCAGGTTGGCGTCGGGCGATTGGCTGCTTTTCACCGACGCTGACACCGAACATCGCCCGGCAAGTTTATCGGAATTACGGGAACGCGCTGAGCGCGAATCCGCCGACCTGCTCTCGATTTCACCTGGCCAGCGCATGGAGACCTGGTGGGAAAAGGGCGTGATCCCACTGGCGTACGCGCAGCTTGCGCGTCTCTATCGGTTCGACGAGGTGAATGATCCCCGCTCGCCGGCGGCAGCGGCCAACGGACAGTATATCCTCATCCGCCGGAATATTTACGATGCGATTGGAGGCCATGAGGCAGTGCGTAATGAGATCCTGGAGGATGTGGAGCTTGCCCGCCGGGTGAAATCGGCTGGCGGCAAAATTCTCTTTCTTCCCGGGGCCGAATGGGCCGAAACACGCATGTATCGCACTTTTGAGGATATGTGGCGCGGGTGGACCAAAAACCTGTTCTTGCTCTACGGACGCCGCTCAGGAAACATCCTGAAAACGGCGCTCGAACTGACGCTGGAGTGGATCCCAGGAGCGCTGCTTCTGGGGCTGGACGTAGCCCTTTGGGTGAACTGGCGGAATTGGATATTCTATGCGGCAACCGCATGTCTCCTGGCGCACTGCGCCGCGCTCTGGACTTACAGCCGGCAACTCCGGCGTCTCGGTTTTCCCGCAGGGCTCGCTTTCCATTTCTGGGTCGGCGCCCCGCTGTTTGTTCTACTTTTGATCAACTCATTCAAGGCTTACCGGAGGGGCGTGGTCGAATGGAAAGGACGAACTTATTCCGTCAAGGAGGTCGCGTGATCTATCTGACGCGCCGGGCGGAGTTTTCCGCCTCGCATTACTATCACAATCCTGATTTCAGCCCGGAAGAGAACCGCCGCATCTTCGGAAAATGCAACAACCCTCACGGCCACGGGCACAACTATACGCTCGAAGTCACCGTGGCCGGTGAGGTGAATCCCGACACCGGCATGGTGCTGAACATCACGGATCTGAAGAAGCTGCTTGAGAGTGAAGTGCTCGAAGCGATGGACCACAAGTTTCTGAACAAGGAAGTTGCGGCTTTTGCCAAGCGCATTCCCACCACGGAAAACATCGCCATCGAGATCTGGAATCGTCTGGCGCCGAAACTGACTTTCGGGAAGCTGCATCGAATACGGGTGTACGAGTCTCCCGATCTCTACGTGGATTATTATGGAGACTGATGGTTTATCTGACGCGCCGCTACCGCTTCTCCGCTTCGCATCGCCTCCACAGCGACTCCCTGACGCCCGAGGAAAATGCCCGCATCTACGGCAAGTGCAATAATCCTTACGGGCATGGACATAATTATGTGCTGCATGTGACGCTGGCCGGCCCGGTTGATCCCGCAACGGGAATGGTCTTTGATCTGGCCACTCTGGACCGCATCGTTCAAAAGGAAGCCCTCGACCGGCTGGACCATACGCATCTTAACCTGGATGTCGATATCTTCCAGCACGTCATCCCCACGACCGAGAACCTCTGCTTAGAAATCTACAAACTGCTGCGTGAGAAGCTGGCGCAAGCTCCGCAAAGCGGCTCGGCGCGGCTGAAAAAGGTCTGTCTGGAGGAAACAAACTCAAATTATTTTGAGTACGAGGAGTGATCACCCATTAATCGGAGACACACTGTGAAAGAGCAGAAAGTCAATGTTCAGATTGAAAGCGCCAAAGACAATCGGACTGAAGATCGGATGGAAGAGTACGTCCGCGAAATGATCCGCATGCTGGGAGAAGATCCTACTCGCGAGGGTCTTTTAAGGACGCCGCGGCGCGTGGTTCAATCCCTGCGCTTTCTCACCAGCGGCTACCGTCAGGATACGGATAAGATGCTGAACGGCGCGCTTTTCGATGTAGCCTACGATGAGATGGTGATCGTCAGGGATATTGAAATCTTCAGCCTCTGCGAACACCATTTGCTGCCCTTTTTGGGGCGTTGTCATGTCGCCTACATCCCGGACAAGAAGGTGATCGGCCTCAGCAAGATTCCCCGTCTCGTCGAGACTTTCGCGCGCCGGTTGCAGGTGCAGGAGCGGCTGACGAATCAGATCGCCGACACGATTATGGAAAAGATTCATCCGCTGGGCGTTGGCGTGATTATCGAAGCCAAGCATCTGTGCATGATCATGCGCGGCGTTGAAAAGCAGAACTCCGTGGCCGTCACCTCCGCTATGCTCGGAGTCTTTCGGGACGAGCAACAGACCCGCGAAGAATTTCTGAGCCTCGCGCGGGGCGCAAGATAATCACAGCAATCTATGAATCTCAAGTCACCAACCCCGGACTCCAAGCCCGGCAGGCTCGCCGATCGCGTGGCCCTCATCACGGGCGGCAGCCGGGGGATCGGGCTGGCCATTGCGCAAGCTTGCGCGCGGGAGGGCGCCCAGCTTATCGTTGTGGGGCGCGACCGCAAGGCGCTCGATAACGCCGCCAAACGCGTCTCCGGCGCGGTCTCTTTTGCAGCAGATGTAACAGATGAAAGCGACGTTCGGCGCCTCTTTCAATTCATGCAACGACAATTCGGACGGCTGGATATTCTGGTGAATAACGCCGGCGTCTTTATCTACAAGCCCTTCACCCGCACCACCCTGTCAGACTGGAATCGAAACCTGGGCAGCAATCTGACTTCTCTTTTTCTGGTCACGCAAGCTTTACTGCCCCTGCTCGAACGAAGTTCCAAACCCCACATTGTGAACATCCTCTCCATTGCCGGCCGCGTCGCCTTTCCCAAATGCTCCGCTTATTGCGCCTCAAAATTTGGCGCTCTGGGATTCACACGGGTTCTGGCCAAAGAATTGCGTCCCAAGGGAATCCGCGTCACCGCCATTCTGCCCGGCGCAACCAGCACCCGAATGGCCGACGAATTTGATTTCCCGGTGGACCGCAAAAAGCTGCTCCAACCCGAGGATGTTGCCGAAGCCGCGCGGGCTGCGATGTTGCAACCCGCGCGGGCTACAGTTGATGAGATTTTCCTGACTCCCTCACAAGGCGATATAGCCGCGACAACCAAAGGGAAGAAACGAAGGTAGGAGAGGGCCCGGAGGCGAGGGCGCTGCTATCGATTTCCCAGGCGCGCCAACAGCGCCTGCTCAAACGCTTCCTGCTCTTCCACTTCTGTTTCAATCACGCAGGCATAGGCGTTCAAGTCCGCTCGCCAATCGGCAGGCAGGTTGACAAAATCCTTTTCAGTTGTAACCAGGGTGAGAGCGCCCGCTTCACGGGCGCTGAGCACCAGTGAGGCAACATCCTGTTCGCTGTAAACATGATGATCGGGGAAAGCGTGCTCGCCGACGATGTGAAAACCCCATTGGCGGAGATTCCGGAAGAAAGCCCGCGGGTTGCCGACGCCGCAAAAGGCGCATACCGGCCGGGCTTCGAGGCTCTCCGGCAAAAGTTCCTGCCCGCTCGAAAAACTCCGCAAAGCCCGCAGCCTTGTTCTGCCACGAAAAATCGGGACATCGGGATGCCGCTCTCTGACGATCTGCTCCAATCGCCCGGCGTTGCCAAGATCAACGCGAGTTAGCACAATCAGGTGAGCGCGATTCAATGCTTCCACAGGTTCGCGCTGGCGGCCAGCAGGTAGAAGCGCCCGATCCGAGAGTTCCTGAGTCACATCCAGCGCCACAATATCCACATCGCGCGCAAGCTGCAAGTGTTGAAAACCATCGTCGAGCAAATGAACGTTGACCTGAAATCGTTCTTCGGCAATGCGTCCTCCCCGATATCGATCGGCGCAAACAACAATCGGAACTTCGGGCAAAGCGGCTGCGAGCAGCGCAGGCTCATCTCCCAGTTCGCGGGGATCTGGAGACCGGGCCGATGAGGGTTCCAACGCGATCAGCGAGGACCCTCGATGACGCCGATAACCGCGAGTGAGGATGGATGGCTTCAATCCTCGCTTCAGCAGAAGCCTTGCCACGAAGGCTACGAGAGGCGTTTTCCCTGTGCCGCCCGTGGTGAGATTTCCAACGCTGATCACAGGGCGATTCAAGCTCCGGCGCTTCAGCCAGCCGCGTCGATAGGCTGCGACGCGCGCCGCCGAGGCGCACCCGTAAATCGCGGCCAAAGATGACAGGAATGGATTCATCCACTAACTCTCTCTGAGCCGAGGCTCGAAGCAGAAGGGGCCGCATGCAGCAGTTGCGCGATGCGTTCCAGAATCCGATCTGTAGCGCCCGACTCGCGTGCAACCACTCCTCGCGCCGCTTCACCCAACGCGCGCCTTTGTTTTTCATCCTCAAGCAGCCTGAGAATTTCACGGGCAAGTTCTTGCGCATTCCGCACCTGAATCGCCGCCTTCGATTGCAGAAAGATTTGAGCCGCATCGCGGAAATTCTCCATATGAGGTCCGAAAAGAACGGGTTTTCCCCACCGGGCTGGCTCCAGAAGATTATGTCCTCCCGTACGCACCAGACTGCCTCCAACAAAGACGATATTCGCCAACTCAAAAAGGCTCGCGAGTTCCCCGACAGTATCAAGCAACAGAATGCCAGACGAACGAAGAGCGCGCTGAAGATCCTGGGCGTCGGGGACAAGCGCCGAGCGCCGTATCAATTCAAACCCTTGTCCTTGAACCAAACGAGCCACCTCGTCACATCGCGCGGGGTGGCGCGGCGCAAGAATCAGAAGCGCCCGTGGATGTTGCGCGCGAATTTCTCTCCAGGCGGTCAACACCTGCTCTTCCTCGCCGGCCATCGTACTGGCCGCCACCCAGACTGGCCAATGCTCCGTCTCAGCCACAGCCTGCTTTAGGAAGGACGCAAATTCGCAACGCTGGGGGAGTTGCCCATCAAACTTGAGATTGCCCATCACAAATACCCGTCCTCGAGGAGCGCCAATTTCAAGGAAGCGCCCGGCATCGAGCGATGTCTGCGCGAAGACGGCATCGACGTTCTCAAAAACTTTGCGCATAAAAAACCGGAACAGTCGGTATCCGCGCAGCGAGCGATCCGAAAGGCGAGCATTCACCAGAATCACCTTTGCGCCCGCCTGATGCGCCGCTCGCAGCAGGTTGGGCCAGATTTCGGTTTCCATAATGATCAGCAGCGCCGGACGGATGCGGTTGAGAACCCGCCAGACAGGCCCTTGCCAATCGAGCGGTAGGTAAAAGCGCCCTCGAAGTTCCGGCAGCCGTTTCTCTCCCGCCTCGCGTCCCGCCGGGGTGACGTGACTCATGAAAATATTGACTTCGGGATGCCGCCGCTGAAGCTCCTGAACGAGACTTGCGATGGCCAGGGTCTCACCCACCGAGACAGCATGAACCCAGATGGCTTCCCGCCGCGATTGTTGAAAGCTTTCCGGAAGCAGACCCCATCGCTCCCGCCAGGATTCCCGAAGAAAGGACGTCTTTCGATACCGCCAGGCATAGTAAGGGGCCATCAGCAGAACGCCCAGGGTGAAAAGCAGGTTATAGGCAAAATACATGGCGCTAAACCCGGGAGAGCCATCATGTTCGTCTGATTTAAAGCGCAGCCTCGCCAGTTCCTCACCACTCATCATAAAATATGATATGAAAATCTCTCACGTTCTTGCTTCAATCGCAATTTTCGTTTTCTGCGTTTCAGTGGCTTGCGGGCAAGGCAGAAACCTTCAGGGTACAGATCAAAATCCAACCGAACAGAAAACCTCCAGGAAACACAAGGGCCTTCTCGGCCTGGTCCCAACTTATGATGTGATCGATGTCAAGCACGCCCGGCCTTTGACGCCCGGCGAGAAATTCCGCATGGCCGTTCAAGACTCCGCGAACCCGTTCGAGTTTGCTGAGGCCGCCGTCAAGGCGGAATATTATCGTGGAACGAACCCGCGGAAGAAGATCGGCCATGGCGGTGTGGGATATCTCAAGCAATTTGGAGCTTCTTACCTGGATGAAGTTTCGGGGAATATGTTTGGAACTTTCTTTTACCCGAGTCTGCTCCACCAGGACCCTCGTTACTTCCGCAAGGGCGAGGGGCCGATCGCGAGCCGCCTTGCCTACGCCCTTTCCCGCGTTTTCATCACTCGCAGCGACGGCGGCAGAAGACAATTCAACGCATCCAGAGTGCTCGGAAGCGCTTCCTCCACTATTCTTTCAAACACCTATTATCCGCCGCGAGCGCGCGGCGTGGGCATCACGGTAGGCAATATTGGATGGGCGCTTCTGGGAAACGGGGCCAGCGACATTTTCAAGGAGTTCTGGCCGGACATTGCCCAGCGACTGGCCAGGAACCATTAAGCTACCGAAGAGCGCTTGCAAACCATGTCATTCCGATCCCTTCGCTTGTCATTCCGAGCGATAGCGAAGAATCCCCGTATTTATGCTCAGAGATATCGCCTCTTTTGACTTTCAGCAAACAGCGCTCAGCCATCAGGGGAAAGCTCCGGGGGGCGAAAAACTGGATGTTGACAACTGATTGTTCAATTGAGATTTCTCGCTGTCTTCGGCTCTTCGGGACGACAGGGTAGACGTTTTAGCCTTGAGGAATGACTACATCACAAAGCGAATAATTCCGAAGCGCGTTGGCACATGGAAATCAGGCTTTGGAGTCAGCGTCGGGCTCCAGGCCAGCAGGCGTCGCTGGGTGTTGTCGCCTGCCCCGTCCGCTCTGAAAAAGTTACCGCGCCATATTGCACGCGGGCGAAGCTCGTATCCCGGTCCCGCCAGGGAAGCAACCGGAATTCTCATTTCGCAGATCCAAACGTCCTTTCGGATGCGCGTTCGGTGCAAAAAACCCGAATTCCACGACGCATCATTAAAAGGCTTTTTATCCAGGTTGATTTCCAGATCGATCCAGAGATTATTTGGAGCCACCTCAAATTCGTAGTAGTGGTTCACGCGCTGAGGCTCCGGATTCAGAAAGGCCTCTACCACATCGCGCTCCCATAGCCCCCATTTATCCTTCTCGAGATCCCCTGACTTGAAAAAGTTTAAGGAGGAATATTTGCAGGAAAACGCGAAATAAACGTGCTCGCGCGTCCAGCAACTTGCCACGCGCGTCTCCGCCCGTGGATAGTGGCGCTTCCCTGCCCAATCATGATCGAATTGAACGGATGAAGCTTTGCGCCAAATCGCCTTCTTCAGGTCGCCATCCGGCAGAAAATCACGACTTAAAAAAAGAGAATTGATAACAAGGCGGCTGCTGTAGAGACTCATCTTCCTCCGTTGTTCAGGTCGCAACTCTACACTTTCATTCCGAGTGGCGATGGTTGTCGTGACACAATCAAAAAGTGACAGGCCGACACTGCTAAAGCTTAACTCTTGGACGGAATCGAATTTCGCGAAGACGGCAAAGGCAGCTTTGCATTGGGCTGGTGATGGTTGCCCAGGCGTATTTCCATGGGCGTGTCAGCGGGAAAGACCACATCGCGCCCGCGCGCCACAAGATGATCATAAACGGACCATGCGGCGCCGTAAGCTCCGAGCCCCATCGTCAACGGGCGCGATCGAAATGCCAGAGACAGAATCGATCCCACCGCGCCCAGTTTCCAGCCCCCGGCAACCACCTGCCCCGTAGCGCCGCCCTGCCCCGGGACTCTGCCAGCCGCACCGGCGGCATCCTCATCAGGCATGGACGTCCAAATTGTGGCCAGAATTGCGAGCGTAGGCGCCACATACTTCTGCTTCGACTCCTTAGGGCTGACCCCGCCCTCTTCATCCAGTTGCAATTGCTCCGCGCGGGGCGCTTCAACGGCCTGGACGCTCGCCTCAATGGCCTGGGGCTGGCAAGCGGGCGGCTCAATGCGCTGAAAAGTGAAGCGCAGCTTGCCATTTCGATGAAGCTTTCGAGCGGACCTTGCCTCAACCACCGTCCCTTCCAGGCGACTGCCTTGAGGAATAATCAACTGATGGTCTTTGGAATAGAGCGGCTGCGTCACCACCGCTTTCACCGGCTCGCCGCGGCGGGCTGTAGCCGAGTTCAACGGAGTAATCAAACGGGCGTGGATGACGCATTCAGCAGGCGGCGGTGAGCCCACAAGCGACACGTCCCGCGCGGGAAGGGTTTCAATCCCAAATTCCACCGGTTTCTGAAGCTCGGCAGTAAAGACCGTTCCGGGTTGGAAAGCCTCGCGATGATACGGCAACTTCTTAAGAGCTTCTGCTTTCGCCTCAGTCATGATCCGCTGCATTTTATCCGGCCCGCGCAATAAAGAAAGAGTCTCTTCCTCATGCGACTTTATCTGTTGTCTAGCATAGCCCATGAGCCCGGAAACAGGATCCTTGCTGGCTTTAACAGGATCGCCGCTTTCAAGGTGGATAATCGGGGCTGCATCCGGTAAGACTTGGGTGGAGATCGGAATTCGCTCGCCATCTTTCAACACCAAGGCATCAAATTCCACCTGAGTCGTATGCAACGGAGCCAGATTACCGTTCATGACCTCCTGCGCGCGCCGCCAGCGTGAAACCGGCTGCACTTTAACGAGGCGGCCTAACACTTCCGTACCCGCCGGCAACACCTCTCGATTGTAGACATAGACTGGAGCCGCCAGGCGTCCTTTTACAGGCTGGCCTGCGCGCTTGATGGGGACACGTTCTGAAATGATCACGCGGAGTGGAACGCCCTTGGCAATTGTCAGGGGGATCTTAAGTTGTTGGGAGGAAACAGCCGGCCAGGCTGCGAAAACGACCAGAATCGCGCACACGACGGCAGAATAGCGCCAGTTGACCAGCATGAAATTCTGATCGATCGTGGCCCTCAGGCATCCGGCTCTCATGCAGGCCCCCCAGCAAACCACACCTCAAGTTTAACTTATGGGAACAGGCTTCTCAACCGAGTCATTCTATGCCGGGTTTGGCAGATCAAATCTGCTGCAATTTCCACCGTCCGCGCCGAAACAGGAGAATGCTCAATGCTGCCAGCGCGGTCTCGGCAATCAGAATTGAAAAGAACACTCCCTGCGCCTGCAAGCTTGTGCGGATGGCCAGCCAGTAGCCCAGTGGAATCTCCCAGAGCCAGTAGCACAAGAAGTTTACAACCGTAGGCGTTACCGTATCGCCCGCTCCGTTGAAGGCCTGCACCATCACCATGCCATAAGCGTAGGCGACGTTGCCACAACTGAGGATGCGGAGGCAGTTGACGGCAAGCGGTACAACGGCAGGATCGCTCGTAAACAGTTGCACCACAGGGCCGGCGAACATCAACAGGAAGACGCCGAGGCCGCCGAGAAAAAGCATATTGTAAAACCCTGTCCTCCAAACGGATTTCTCGGCGCGTTCCGGCTGCCGCGCTCCCAGGTTCTGGCCCACCAGCGTGGCGGCAGCTCCGCTCAGCCCCCAAGAGGGCAAGATCACGAAGATGATAATCCGGATGGCGATGGTATAGCTGGCGACGGCAGCGCTCCCGAAAATACTGATGATTCGCACCAGCCCAACCCAGCTTGTTTGCGCGATCAGAAACTGGCCAATGCCGGTGAGCGAGACACGAAGCAGTCGCAGCATCACACGTGGCTGGATGCGAATCTGGCTCCGCAGAATCCGGATTCGGTCCGTGCCACGCCAGAGCAGTCCGAATTGGTAAAGCACGCCGATGGAGCGCCCCGTTGTGGTGGCAAGGGCAGCGCCTGTGAGACCCAAGCGAGGAAATGGGCCAAGGCCGAAGATCAGGCACGGGTCGAGAATCAGGTTAATAAAGTTTGAAAGCCAGAGAACGCGCATGGCGATGGCCGCGTCGCCCGCGCCTCGAAAGACCGCATTGTTCAGGAAAAGCAGCAGCGGCACCCCGCTCGCGCCCAGCACAATTTTCGTATAACTCGATCCCACGGCGAGGACGCCCGGCGAGGCGCCCATCAGGCGCAGAAGCGACCGGCCGAAAATCCAGCCCGGCACGCCAAAACTCAAACACAAAATTAATGCCAATCCAACGGCTTGAACGGTCGCAATTGCTGCCCCGTCGGAATCCTTTTCTCCCACGCGTCGCGCCACCATGGCCGTTGTGGACATGCCAAGCCCCATGCAGACGGCGTAGATGATGGTCATGAGGGACTCGGACAAGCCAATGGTAGCCACCGCATCGGCTCCCAGCCGCGCCACCCAGAACACATCCACGACGGCAAAGAGAGACTCCAGCAACATCTCAAGCACCATCGGGATGGCCAGCAGGAAGATGGCGCGCTCCAGGCTGCCGGCGGTGAAGTCCTGCTGCGAGCCATGGATCGCCTCGCGCACGGAGGCCCAGAAAGTCGCTGTTTTTCGGGTTGTGGAAGCGACATCCATAGAAGACAAAGAAGGTCTCCAAAATTTCAATCAAAAATTACAGACGAGGGTAATTTCGCAGGCACAGAGATATTCCTGAGCGCCTGAGACTTGGATTTAAATTCGAAATGCCGGGAATAGGAGAGTGTTTGCTTAGTTCTTCACAGGCTCAATGCCTCAAATACGAGGTGGGATTAGTATAGCTTATTTTCAGAAGATATCCGAATCATCTTTGCTTTCGTTTTTGGGAAGGCCGTTGATAGTACGCGATTTTCCGGCGCACCTGCGCAGGCTGCGTGCCGGGTTGACGCAACAATTTCGCCGCTTATCGCCTATCCACCGCCTGCGCCCACTTTTTCCAGTTCGAGGCCGGTCGAAGCAGAAATGTTCTCATGGAGGGAATTTCCGTGGGCGTCCATCGTGACGATGGCTGGAAAATCGCGCGCTTCCAGGCGCCACATCGCCTCCGGGATGCCCAATTCATCGAGCAAGTCCACGCCCGCGACGCGAGGCAGGCAGCGGGCATAATATTGCGCCGCGCCGCCGATCGCATGGAGATAAACCGCGCCGAATTCTTTCAGTGCCGCCAAGGTTTTCTTGCCCATGCCGCCCTTGCCCATCACGCCGCGCAAGCCATATTTGCGGATCACATCCGCCTCGTAAGGCTCCTCGCGGATGCTGGTGGTGGGGCCGGCAGCGAGCACGCGCCAGCGCTCGTGGGGAGGCGTTCCTTCCTTAAGCATCACCGGCCCGCAATGGTAAAGAATGGCGCCGCGCAAGTCAGCAGGAGGTTCATGATGCAGCAAGTAGTGGTGCAAGGCGTCCCGGCCGGTTACCAGTGGTCCGTTGATGAGGACAACATCTCCAACTTTCAAGGCCCGCACCTTTTCTTCACTGAGCGGAGGTTCAAGTCGCACTTCGCGGCCTGTCAGTTTGAATCCTGAACCTTGCGCGATCAAGCGTTCGACCGGCCGATCAGGATCACGGTAGAGCCACTTCTTGACGGCTCCACTTTGCGCATCCAGGATGACTCCGAGCCGACGAAACGCCCAGCAATCATAGGCCACAGAAACAAAGAAACTTGCCGGCAGCCGGTTGGCCGCCATGATCTTGCAGCCGATGAGCGATGCCTTTCCGCCAAATCCCATCGTGCCCACACCGATTTTATTGGCCTCTTCCATGATCTCTTTTTCAAGCTTTGCGAGTTCCGCATTCGGATTCATATCATCGAGCGGGCGGAAAAGCTGCTGCTTGGCCAGATGATAGCCGTGGGCCCTGTCGCTGCCGATGCAGACTCCAATCGCCCCCGGCGCGCAACCCTGCCCCTGCGCCTGCCAGACCGCGTGCAGAATGCACTTGCGAACTCCTTCGAGGTCGCGATCGGCCCGGCCCAAATGATCGAGCGTGCAAGGCAGGGAGTATTGAATGTTCTTGTTCTCACACCCGCCGCCCTTCAGGATCAGTCGGACTTCTATATCCTCTTCCTCCCACTGCTCGAAGTGGATCACCGGCATTTCCGAACCGAGATTGTCGCCGGTATTTTTCCCGGTCAGCGAATCCACCGAGTTGGGCCGCAACTTGCCGCGCCTTGTCGCTTCACGAATGGCCTCGAGAATCTGCCGTTTTATGGCGATTTGATTGACGCCGACAGGCGTTTTGATCTCAAAGGTCGGAAAACCCGTATCCTGGCAAATGGCCCCTTCGTTTTCATAGGCAAGATCGATATTCTCGCCGATGATGCTCAGCGCCTGACCTGCCTGCGATTCAGAATTTTCCGTCCTTAAAGCCCGGGCCATCGCCTGGCGCACGTCCGGCGGCAAGTTCGTCGAAGTCTGGATGATCAGCTCCAGGACGCTTTCTTTTAGGAATTCCATGAAGCCTCCTTCAGAGGGGTGGGCAGGAAGATTCCCTGTTCTTAGTTTAGTATATTGTCGGGTTTGTTCCTCACCTTTTCCAGCCGCGTGGTGGGAAACCGCTGAGAGAATCCATGACGAGACTTCCAAAGATCTGCCTGCCCATCACGGTGTTTGTTCAGGGCGAGCGGAACTGAACGCCCGGCTAAAGGGGCCTCTCGGCCGTTTCGCCGGCGGGCAGAAAGAGGCTGGCCGCGCCATAGACTCCTACATTCTCCTGAAGCTTAGCGGGAAGGATCGGAATTTTAGCAGCCATCGCCGGATTCAGCGTGTAATGGCGAATCGCCTCGCGGATTTTGCTGAAGAGTGGCTTGCCAATTCGAGCGACGCCCCCGCCCATGACCACCGCGCTCGGATCAAGCAGAGTGATCATGCCGCCCAGCCATACCCCCAGATAAAATCCCGTTTCATCAAGGATCGATTTCGCAATGGCGTCGCCTTTCCGCGCGGCTTCGGAAATCATTTCGGGTGAAATCAACTTCATCTGGCCGTGGCTCATGGTGCGAAGCAAGCTGGGGGTCGTATATTCCTGCACCAGGCGCACGCGGGCGCGGCGAACCATGGCCGGTCCGGATGCCAGGGCTTCAATGCATCCCAGAGTGCCGCATCCGCAACGATAAGGGCTCTTGTAATCAATCGAAACATGGCCTCCCTCGCCGGCCACTCCACGGCTGCCGTGGTAAATCCGCCGGTCGATGATAATGCCCGTCCCGATGCCGGTCGAAACCGTCACATAGAAAACGTTGCGGTGTCCCACAGCGGCGCCGAATAACACTTCAGCCAACCCCGCGGCGTTGGCGTCATTTTCGACGCGCGCGGGAAGGCTGAAAATACGCTCCAACTCGTGGGCCAGCTTCAGATGTTCCCATCCCGGCAAGTTGGGAGCATTAATCACAAATCCTGTTTTGGGATCAAGCGTTCCCGGGGCGCACAGGCCAATCCCGACAAGGTTGTGCTTTCCTCCCGCCTCGGCAATCAATCGCTCAATAAGCCGCCGCACCTGGAGGAAACTCGTCTTGACTCCATCGTGAGCCTTGGTGGGCACGACCCACGATTTCAGCAATCGCCCCTTGGCCGTAACGATGCCGCCTGCAATTTTCGTGCCGCCCACATCAATGCCTATTGTAAGATTTTGCATGGACTCCTATTCTGTCTCCTTCCCCGAATTGGCTTGACGCCTCGAGGGAGATTTTTCCAAACCACAGCCTCATTTTCGCAAGGGTGACCGCAAGCGCTCTAAATCCGAATAGATTTTAACCCCTCTTTACGGGGGTATTCTGCAAGCCACCCATCCCATGTATGAATACGATTCAAAGCCGAATCGCAAGTATAGCTCAGCCCGCCCTGCAAAGAATATTTCTGAACCTGACGCCGGGAACAAGTTGACGCACCTTGGGTGTTCTCTTAAGATGACGTGAGGAGGGACTCAAACCCCATCGAGGGATCATGTCCCGGAACCCTAAGTTTCGATCCACAGAAAGAGGGAATCGCGCAACACCCGAGGTTTCGATTCCTGATAAGGTCTACTTCCGCATCGGCGAGGTCAGCCAATTGGCGCAAACCAAGCCTTACGTCTTGCGCTATTGGGAGACCGAGTTTCCTACCCTCAGACCCACCAAAACGCGAACCGGCCACCGGCTTTATCGCCGCAAAGATGTTGAAACCATCTTTGAAATCAAACGTCTTCTCTATGAAGAGGGGTTCACGATCGACGGAGCGCGGAAACAGCTTGCCACCACTTCCAAATCCAATTCAACGCCGGAGCAGAGGCCGCTATTTCACACTCGGCTGGATGGCGCTGGCCTCAAGCTGATTCAACGAGAACTGCGGAATATCTTGACAATGCTTTCACGCAAAACTACAGTGAGAAATGACGAGTGACACGCAAGGCTTGCGGTGCGGCTGATGCCATCCTCGTCACTTTTCACTCATCGCTGTCTTCATCGGGACGTGGCGCAGCCTGGTAGCGCACTTGCTTGGGGTGCAAGGGGTCGCCAGTTCAAATCTGGCCGTCCCGACCAGAATTACGGGGACCAGAGAGGAGAGACAAGTTTGGCTGAAATGCCTTTGGCTTGGCTCTCGCCTCGGGTCTCTTTTCTCTGCTGTTGTCGGGGCGTAGCGTAGCCTGGTAGCGCGCTTGGTTCGGGACCAAGAGGTCGGAGGTTCAAATCCTCTCGCCCCGACCATCCTTTTGATTCACTCCTTTGTGGATTTTAAAAAACCTGTGAAGTTCTATTGTTTAAGGTGGCCTTCTCCGAAGCCGAAAGCGGCTCGATCATGAAGCGCGGAGGCCGCAAAACAGGGATCTCAAAGTATTTTTCCAGCACAATCGACCCAACGCCCAGCACAATGGCCTCATTTCCTAGCTTTCCGAAACGGATCGTTAGGTTGCGGGTGGCATGGCCGAGCGCCTGCCTTCTGACGACTTTGGTAATCCGGTCCAGCAAGCCCTCGCCGGCCAGCTTCAGACGCTGATCGATCACCAGCACCGTGGGGTTAAACAGGTTCACCAGGTTCGCAAGGCCCAAACCCAGATAAGTTCCGATTTGCTCTACCAGGACGGCGCAGGTTTTGTCCCCTTTGCGCGCCGCTTCCAAAACCATCCAGCCGGTGATCCTTTGCGGGTCGCCGCCCGCCAGGGATAGCGCTTCTGAGCTGCTTCCTTCCGCAACAGCCTTGCGGATCCGAGCTTCGAGCGCAGCGGCACCGGCCACGGCCTCAAGGCAACCGAAGCTGCCGCACTTGCAGGCTGGCCCGTCTTCCATCATGTGAGTGTGGCCAAACTCGCCTGCCGCAAAACCTGAGCCATGAACCAATTTCCCGCCCAGCACAATTCCCGCGCCGATGCCCGTTCTGCCGTATTCAACAAAGATCATGTCGTCGGCCATATCCCCCGTGCCCAGTCGCCACTCGCCCACCGTCTTGGCGCGCGTGAGATTCTCCAGGATCGTCGGTACGCCAAAGCTTTCCTCCAAAGCCTGCTGGATGGGGGCATCCTTCAGGAAGTCCAGCGTAGAGGACATCAGGAGCACGCCTCGCCGACTATCCACCAGCCCGGAGGCTGCCACACCGATACCCATCACATTTTCAAGGCTCGTTTGGGCTTCGTTCAACGCTTTCCTTGCGCAAGCAATAATCTGCTGAATCAAGCCTTCGGCCCCCTGAGTCAAACAGGTCGTCTCCCGAACCTCGGACTTGATGCGAGGATGCAAATTGGTGACCGAGGCCAGCACATTTTCGTCATCAAAACCGATCCCGATGATGAACTTTTGATCCTCGTTAAACCGCAGCAAAACCTGCTTTCTTCCCAAGGGATTTCCTGCATGGCCAGCTTCCAGCAGCTTCCCTTCCTCAAGCAATTCACGAACGAGCCGCGATATTTCACTTTGTTGCAAATTCGTAAACTTATGGATTTCAGAACGGGACAGCGGCCCGGAGCGTCGCACCAAGCTCTCAATCACAAGCTTGTCTCTTTGACTCTTCATGCTGACATGCTTCATGGAACACGTCCTTATTATCGATAAAGGAGAGTGTGAAACAGCATTTCATTACGACTTACGCCACGATTCAAACGTCTGATGATTCCCCTCAACGCTCTCTTGAATTGAGCCTTAAAAGCGCATTTGGGTCTTCATAGAGCGCTTCCAGATTATCCCTCAGCCAGACCTTTAAAGAAATATGGTTTCATAGATTGATGTAAAATTACAAATAATAAACGAAATCTATGACTTAGATTGCCACATTTAATTAAAAAATACAAAAAATTTCTTGACAAGCACTCAATATTTCTGGTATTTCTCAGCGGACGGAGGGTTAAGTGTTGGGTTTAAATCATTCAGGGCCAGGTGAAACTCGAACAATCAGCCACGAGCTTCTTGGCCCAGCGCGTTTCACATGGCAGAATGAATGCGAACTTCAGATTTTAGCCCGACCGTCACAGGGGATTGCAGTGGCGCAAGGCGCAGGGGAGCCGCAAATTCACGTTGCGGGATAAGCGCAGCCACCAGGCGAGGACAACGGCGTCAGCCGCTTCCGGCTGGCCCAGAAAACTGAGAGGAGGCAGTATGACAGGGTGTAAGCAAAGACGGACCTGGAAAGTTTATCCGTCTCTGGGTTTTTTGGGGTTATTCGTCGCAATCCTTGGGATCGTTCCACAAATTGCCTGGGCGCAGGACGTGACAGCAGGTCTTATTGGCACTATCACCGATCCTTCAGGCGCTCCCATTCCAGGCGCCACCGTTGTTGCAAAGGACGATTTGCGGGGGACAACCTGGCCTACGCAGACCAACGCAGTCGGCGCCTATACGCTTCCCAGGCTGCCAGCGAGCACTTACGACGTCACCGTTGAAGCCAAGGGCTTTCAGACGGCGGTCAGACCGAACATCGTTCTGGAAATGAACCAGAAAGCTCGGGTCGACATTCAGTTGAAACTCGGGCTGGTAAGCCAGAAGGTGGAAGTGACCGGCGCGCCTCCCCTCCTTCAGACGGAAACCACGCAGGTTGGAACCGTAATCAATTCCCGGATCAATGAAGCCCTACCGCTGGCAACGCGAAACTACGTACAACTGACCTTACTGGTTCCGGGAAGCACCAATCCCAACCCCCAAACCTTAACTTCCGCTCAGAATGCGGACAGTGCGGGTCGGCCCTATGTGAATGGAAACCGCGAGCAAGCCAACAATTTCATTCTGGACGGTCTCGACAACAACCAGGTTTCCGACAATCTGGTGGGCTACACGCCCAGTGTCGATGCCATCCAGGAATTTAACATGATTACGGCTGACGCGCCGGCCGAGTTCGGGAATTTCATGGGTGGCGTCATCAATGCCACGATCAAGTCCGGCACCAACGCTTTCCATGGCGACGCCTTTGAGTTTGTCCGCAATGACATTTTCAATGCCGCGCAATGGTCGGATAACCTCTCGGGCAGCCCCAAGGCGAAGATGCGCTGGAATATGTTCGGCGGCACTTTTGGCGGGCCTATCAGGAAGAACAAGCTATTCTTCTTCACTGATTATCAAGGCGAACGATTTGACAATCCCAACACCGTCGGGCCCATCACGGTCATGACTGAAGCGGAGCGGAACGGAGACTTTTCGCAACAGTTGAGCCAAAACGGCATTCAGATTTACAACCCTTGCGCAAACGTCAGCGGGCCTTGCCAGCCGCTGCCAGCTTCCGCGTCCAGTCGGCAACCGTTTGCCGGCAACATTATTCCACCAAGCATGATCGATCCGGTTGCCGCCAAGCTCTTTTCTTCCCCGCTCTATCCTGCGCCCGTTAACGGCAATCTGGTTCACAATCAACTGAACGCCAGCCGGAGCGGAATCTTCGGCGACCAGGGCGACGTAAAGATCGACTATCAGGCATCCGACAAGGACCATATTTTCGGTCGCTATTCCCAGAGCCGAAGCAGCAACCCCAGTTTTAATTCGTTCCCGTTGTTCTTCAACTCGTTCTTCGAGACTCCCATTCACAACGGAGTCGTGGATTGGACGCGCTCCATCAGCCCGAGCATTGTGAATGAAGCCCGCGCTGGGGTGAATCGTGTTTTGGTGGATAACGGCGTGCTGGCAGGCAACAAGGGCAACATCGCCGAACAGCTTGGCATTGCCAATGGCAACAGCCATGGCCCCGGGCTGCTCGCTTTGAATATCGGCTCGCTGGATACAATCGGCAGCGAGAACAACGAAGAGCGGTTTCACGATACGGTCTTCCAGTACGAAGACCAACTGGTCATCACCCATAACCGGCATGTTCTCCACACAGGATTCCAGTTCTGGCGCGACCAGATCAATACGTTTTACTCCGGCAACAACGGCGTCTGGGGATTTATGACCTATAACGGCCAGTTCACTGCCGGACCGGGCGTTTTCTCGCACTCCAGCTCGACGGTGGGCCTTGGAGAGGCCGACTTCTTCCTGGGCCTTCCTGAGTCGCTCGGCCTGGGTCTCAGCAACGGCGTCTGGGGCCAGAGATCGAGCATCTTCGGATCCTATATTCAGGACGACTGGCGGGCGACGGACAACCTGACCTTCAACATTGGCGTCAGGTACGAGAACCACACGCCCTGGGTTGAGGTTCACAACAAACAGACCAACTTCGGTCTCTTCAGCGGCACGCAGTATATTGCGGGCCAGGGTTCCTGCCCTTACAGCAACTGCCGGGCGCTTTATAACAGCTACAATCTCGGCGTTGATTTTCAGCCGCGCCTGGGTTTTGCCTGGACGCCCAAGAGTCTTGGCGGCAAGACGGTGTTTCGTGGCGCCTACACTCTTTCCTCCTATCTGGAAGGCACCGGAACGAACCTGCGCCTTCCTATCAACCCGCCCTTCAACGAAGAGTTCAATCAAAACTACTCTTCCTTGTCGTTTCCGGGCTCGACCTCGGATCAGGGGTTAAGCACCCTCGGCTTGCCGACTGATCCTTTCGCGGGCGTATTCCTGCGAGTGTGGGATCCGAACGTGATGCCGGCCGTGGTGCAGCAATGGAACTTTTCAGTCGAGCATCAATTCGCGGGCCAGACCACGCTAAACGTCGGGTACGTGGGCGAGCACTCCACGCATCTGATGGTGCCCATGCCCTACGCCCAGCGGCAATTGGTGACGCCTGGAACCGCCACCACCTCGCCGTTGACCGCGCCGAGCGTCTATCTGGCCGGGAACCCCACGCTGGTGAATGACCTGAATTCAACCGGCGGCGGCATCTCGGGAACGGCCTCGAACGGCGACAACCTCTACGATGCGCTGCAGGCCACGCTTCAAAAGCGGTTCTCAAACGGGCTTCAGTACCAGGTAGCCTATACCTACTCCAAGTGCATGACCAATTCGAGCGGCTACTACGGCTCCTGGGGCGGCCAGACGACGCCGACTTCTCCCTACTGGCAAAACGTTTATGACATGCGCGCCGAGTGGGCGCCCTGCTATTACGACGTCACCCATATTCTGACCGGCTACGCCGTTTACCAGTTGCCATTCGGCCACAAGATGAAATTCGGCAACAGTTGGAATCCGGTGGTCAACGCGGTTCTCGGCGATTGGCAGGTGACCGGCATCTATTCATGGCACACCGGCTATCCGATCGATATTTCGGCAAGCGACGCTTCCGGGACGAATTCCCGCGGCCCGCGCGCCAATTGCATCGGTCCGGATCGGACGCTTGATCAAAACAACATCCCTGCGGCGCTTGGAGGCGGAATTCTGTGGTTCGATCCAAGCTCGTATTCGCAACCCGTGGGAACGTTCGGAACTTGCGCCCCGGCAACCACCCGCGGGCCGGGCCTCAACACGGTGGACCTGAGCTTTCAGAAGGAGTTCCCCTTTACGGAATCGAAGCGCCTGGAGTTCCGCGCCGAGTTCATTAACTTCGCCAATACGCCGATACTGAATTCGCCCAACGGCGGACTCGGCTCCACTCTAGGCTTCATCCAAAGCTCGCAAGGGGCGCGCAACATCCAGTTTGCGCTCAAGTTCTACTTCTGACGCGCCTCGGTTCCTCACCCTCGCCGCGGAGTCAGCCTTTCAACTGGCTCCGCGGCTTTTTTATTGCCGTCGGGTTTTTCAGCGATGAGTGGAGCGCAGAATCATCCAGATGAAGAATCCCACGCTGCGCTACAATCGATTTAAAGGATAAGAACACTTTGCCGACTTTCCGATATTCCGCTTTCAGGCTCATGACGGCAGCCGTTTTGGGAGCGCTGTTCGCCACAACAGGATTCCCCGCGCAGAAAACTTCGAGCGCGACCGTTAATCCGTCCGAGCTTGCCACGGAGGGGAAAGCCGCTCTTGAACGCGGCGACTCGCAGGCCGCTATTCATGCCTACTCGACCCTGATCCATCTTGATCCGCACTCAGCCCGGAATTTTGAGGGATTAGGAATTGCCTACTATACCGCTGGCAGACCTTTGGATGCCGCTCAGTCGTTCAGCAAGGCCCTTAAGCTCGAACCCGCTCTCGCTCACACCAGCGTGTTTCCTCACTTTTTCGGCGCCAGCCTCGCCGAAAGCGGCCGCTGCCGGGAAGCGCTTCCCTATTTGAAAAAGGACCCCTCGGAAATTCAGGAGCCTGTTCTGAAGCGCGCCGTCGAAATGGACGGCATTCGCTGCGCGATGGAGCTTGACGAAGAACAGGACGCCCTCAATTTCCTCTCCATGCTCAATCGCGATTTTCCCAAAGACCCCCAGGCTCTTTACCTCACCGTTCACGTCTATTCCGACCTCTCCACGCGAGCCGCGCAAAGGCTTCTGACGACCGACCCGGGCTCTTACCAGGTGCATGAGCTCAACGCCGAATCGCTTGAAATGCAGAACAAATGGAAGGAAGCCGAAGAGGAATATCGCCGCGTCCTGGCGATGAAGCCCGATCTACCAGGCATTCACTATCGGATTGGGCGTCTGATTCTTTCAGAGCCGCGCACACCCGCCACCCTGGAGAACGCCCGGCGCGAATTCGAGGCGGAACTTAAGATTGATCCGCGCAATGCTGGGGCGGAATTTGTTCTGGGTGAACTCGACTTGCAACAACGCCAGTGGGATGAAGCGGAACACTACTTCAGCCGTGCCACGCAACTTGATCCGAACTTTGGAGAAGCCTATCTGGAACTGGGGCGCGCGCTGGTCACGTCAGGGCATGCCGCACAGGCTGTAGCGCCGCTGGAAAGAGCCGTCAAGCTTGAGCCTGGAAACCCCGAAGGCCACTATCTGCTTGCCACAGCCTATCGCCGCGCCGGACGCGCTCAGGACGCCAACCGTGAATTGACGGCCTATCGCCAGGCCCAGACCACAGCCTCCCAAAGCATGCAGGGCATCCGCGCGGGCGTCCTGGGGCGCAAAGCCCCGGCGCAGCTATCGCAACCTTCCCAACCTTAACAGTTTGCTGAAAAAACCGCCCCTGAACCATGCCATTTCGGGCCCTTCGTCTGTCATTCGGAGCGATAGCGAAGAATCCCTGAATTTCAGCTCAGGATAAACTCCGCAAGGAATCTGAACGGCAGAAACGAGTGCCGAGAGACAAGAAACAAGAAACAGCCAAGCGCCAAACTCCACCCCCATAAATTTGTGAAAATGCCTCTTGCGAATGCCTCGCGCTCCGTTGTAGCATGAGCGACGGTTAAAGCTTTTACCAAAAGTCAGTCAGGAGATTGAACTTCACGAATTCAAAAAAATTCACCGAGAGGAGGGTTAGC
>CADDZJ010000030.1 GCA_902812415.1 Acidobacteriota bacterium | reverse complement strand
ATTTAATTTGTTCGTTGCACACAATCCTACAGAAAAGATTGGACTTAACCGAAAATTCGGGAAATTGTTCGTCATTGGATGGCGTGTAATTGGGCCGAATCGCAGGGCGCATGGCATGTGCCTTCCTGCTCTTCCGGTATAATGAAGTATCGCATCTTTCTTTGAAGCCAGTGGGAACGGAGAGCACAAGTAGGGCAGGCATGACCTATGTCTTTAGCCGCTGAAGTGAGAACCCAATACGAAGTCGTCATCGGGCTGGAAGTGCACGTCCAGCTTTTGACGCAATCCAAAATCTTCTGCGGCTGCTCCACCCGTTTCGGCGATCCCGCCAATACTCATACGTGTCCGGTGTGCCTGGGGCTTCCGGGCGCGCTACCGGCGCTGAATCGCGAAGCGGTGACCATGGCGATGAAAGCCGCGCTGGCATTGAACTGCGGCATTAATCCGCGCTCGCGCTTCGCCCGCAAGAACTACTTCTATCCCGATCTTCCGAAAGGCTACCAAATCTCCCAATATGACGAGCCGCTCGCCGAAGACGGCTGGCTCGAAATCGAACTGAACGGCGCGCCCAAGCAGATTGGGGTGACGCGGGTGCATCTTGAAGAGGATGCGGGGAAGTCGCTCCATGAAGGATTCCCGGATTCGGATCGCGCCTCTTACATTGACCTCAACCGTTCCGGCGTGCCGCTGATCGAGATTGTGACGGAGCCGGATTTGCGCTCGCCGGAGGAAGCCTACGAGTTTCTGACGCGGCTCAAGACGATGATGCTCTACCTCGAAGTCTCAGATTGCAACATGGAGGAAGGCAGCCTGCGTTGCGACGCCAACATCAGCGTGCGCCGGGCGGGGGTTTCCGAATTCGGCACCAAAACGGAAGTGAAGAATCTGAACTCATTCCGCTTTCTTCAGAGAGCGCTGGCCTACGAGGCCGAGCGCCAAATCAAGGTTCTCGAGGGCGGCGGAGAAATCACGCAGGAAACCCGCCTGTGGGACAGCCGCGAGCAACGCACGCATGGCATGCGATCCAAGGAGTTCGCGCATGATTATCGTTATTTCCCGGAGCCGGATTTGCTCCCCCTGACGATCACCGAGGAATGGAAGGAGGAAGCGCGGCGATCGATGCCGGAACTCCCCGCGGCCCGCAAACAACGCTTTATGCGCGAATACGCTTTGACGGATTACGATGCGGACCAGTTAACCCATTCAAAGGCCCTTGCCAGCTACTATGAAGAGGTGGTGAAACAAGGACCTGACCCCAAGCTGGCGGCCAACTGGATTCTGAGCGAATTGATGCATCTTTTGAACGATGCGAAAAAGGATATTACGGAGTCCACGGTCACGCCTCGGAATCTTGCCGAATTACTGACTCTGATCGCCCAGGGCAAGACTTCCGGAAAAATGGGGAAGGAAATCCTGGCCGAAATGTTTGCTTCTTCCAGGCGGGCGGAAGAGGTGATGGCGGAAAAAGGGCTGCGACAGATTGATGATGTTGAAATGATTGCCGCCGCCGCGCGCGAGGTCATCGCCGCCAATCCCAGGCAGGTCGAGCAGTATCGCAACGGCAAGACGGCCACCTTCGGCTGGTTTGTAGGGCAGGTGATGAAGGCCACGCGCGGCCAGGCCAACCCGCAGCGGGTGCAGGAAGTTTTGAAGAAAGAGCTTGCGTAATCGGAGGAGTCGATCATGCTGAACGTCGGCGATCAAGCGCCGCCCTTTTCGCTGCCTTCGGATTCCGGAGAAAAAGTCAGCCTGAAGGATTTGCTCGGCAAGACGTTGGTGCTTTACTTCTTTCCGCGGGCCGATACTCCCGGTTGAACCAGCGAGGCGAACCAGTTCCGTGACGCCAAAAAAGAACTGGAAAAAGCGGGAGCGCATGTGGTGGGCATGAGCGGAGATAGTGTTGAGGACCTTCAGAAATTCCGCGACAAGTATAAGCTGAATTTTCCCCTGCTCTCGGATACTGATCACCAGACGCTTGAGGCGTACGGCGTGTGGCAGGAAAAGAATATGTATGGCCGCAAGACGATGGGAGTGGCGCGGGCGACTTACATTATCGGCAAGGATGGTAGAGTCCGGAGCGTTTTCCAGAAAGTGAAGGTGGATGGCCATATTCACGAAGTGCTGGCGGCGCTGAAGGCGTAAGGCAGGAATTGTGCTGAAACGCGGGAAAGTTGAATCACCGGCTCCCATGAGAGAACTTGCCATTCCCGCGAAAGTAGAATTCTGGATGTAGCCTGCGCCTGAGGTGTAGATTCCCGACTGCGCGGGAATGGCAGCATTCATGACATGACATAGCTGCTTGCGATTGCTCCAGCCTATGCTGCTGATGGCACACCTTGTTGCTTCGACTGACGCAAAATGGTGACTGATGAAATTGTGATCGTTACGGAAAATCGGCCTCTCACCGGCGGTCACTTCCTTCTGAGTTTGCATGCTCCGCGCCAGGCGCGCTCGACGCGTCCGGGGCAGTTTGCGATGGTGCGCCTGCTGGGAGATTCGTCGGCGCTGCTCCGGCGACCCATGAGCATCTATGACGTAAGGCCCCTCCATGGCGCCGCTGAGCGCGCCACACGATCTTCCGCGGATGGCATGACGGGCATCAAGCCCGGAGCCGCGAGCGGCAACGGCGATCGCTCGGAGCTTATTCAGCTTCTTTATAAAGTAGTGGGGCGCGGAACGCAGTTGATGTCAGAATTAAGACCCGGCGACGAAGTGGGTCTTCTGGCGCCTCTCGGCCACGGTTTTTTTGAGGAGGAATATCTCGAACAGGCGAAACAGGCAGGCGAAATTTGGCACGTTGCCGGCGGCATAGGAATTGCCGCGTTGCTGCTTCCCGCAAAATCGCTTGCCAAGGCAGGCATCCGACAAAGACTTTTCTTCGGCGGGCGCACGAAAGAAGATTTGGTCGGCGTGGAAGACTTCGAACCCTTCATGGGTGAGATCATGCTGGCCAGCGAAGATGGTTCGCGCGGTTATCGCGGCTATGTCACGCGACCGCTTGAGAAGGCCCTTGATTCGGGTTATGGCAAGAAGCTTTTGCTGATGGCTTGCGGCCCCTGGGCCATGCTCCAGGCAACGGTGGAGTTAGCCAAGCTTCACGGACAGCCCTGCCTGGTCTCAATGGAGAACCGCATGGGATGCGGCCTGGGTGTGTGCCTGGGTTGCTCGATTCGGGTGAAGGGCGAGGGACATGGAAGCTACGAGCGCGTCTGCACGGAGGGGCCGGTCTTCTGGGCCGATCACGTGATTTGGGAGAAGGAGAGCATTCCCAAGGTTTAGCGAGGTCTGTAAATTACAGCGGTGGCCTCTGCTGTAGCGCCGGTGTCCCCACCGGCGGCTTTTTCGGCGCTGAGAGCCTGCCCTGAACGAAGTGAAGAGACAGCGCCGCTACAGGAAATGTTGTCACTGTAATTTGCAGTCATCAATCGTGCAGGTGAGCGGTGACAAGCAACCAGAAAAAAACGCCTGCCACAGGCGCAGAAACCCAATCCCCTGAGGAAGAATTCATCCCTCGGTTGGATGTTACGGTTGCCGGCATCCATTTCCAGAATCCTGTCCTGACCGCCAGCGGAACGTTTGGCTACGGCCAGGAGTTTGCCCACCTGATTGACCTGAACCAACTCGGCGGCATTGTGGTGAAGGGAATCTCAGCCGAGCCGATGCCGGGCAATCCCTCTCCCCGCATTTATGAAACGGAATCGGGGATGCTGAACGCCATCGGTTTGCAGAACGTGGGTGCAAGGAAATTCCTGGAAGAAAAGCTCCCCTTTCTTCGCGCGCTCCGTACGCGATGTCTGGTGAACGTGTTCGGCTACTCCACCGAAGATTACGTCCGCTGCATTGAAATCCTGAATGAGGGCGAGGGGATCGACGCCTATGAATTGAACATCTCCTGCCCCAACACGCGCTGTGGCGGCATGGTTTACGGCAATGATCCCCGATTGACGGAAGAAGTTGTTTCCGCCTCGAAGCGCGTCGCGCGCCGCCCTTTGCTGGTGAAACTTTCGCCGAACGTGACGGATATTACTCTGCTTGCGCGCGCCGCTGAAAATGGCGGCGCCGACGGCCTGACGCTGGTCAATACTTTTGTCGGGATGGCCATTGACGTGGAAACCCGCGCTCCGCGAGTTTCCAACGTCACCGCGGGTCTTTCCGGACCGGCCATCAAGCCCGTCGCGGTTCGCATGGTCTACCAGACTTATCGCGCTGTCCAGATCCCGATCATCGGCATTGGCGGCATCGCAAAAGCTGAAGACGCTCTGGAATATGTGATCGCCGGGGCGCGAGCCGTGCAGGTTGGCACGGCCAATTTTTATGATCCGGGCGCTTCCCTACGCATCGTGGAAGGCATCCGCGACTACTGCCGCCGCCATCGCGTCCATTTTGCGGACCTCATTGGCGCGCTGCGCCTGCCGGACCATCCGGCAGCCCCGGCGACAGAGTACGCATCAACGTAAGAGAGTCTTCAGGCTGGCTCGACGCGATAACGCTCGCCCGCGTGGGTGTCAAAAACCAGAATTTCCTGTTCCTGCCGGGCAGGGATACGTTGACCATCGCGAATGCGGCTGACGCGGGCGCGGTGCGGAGTCCAGGGATTCAGCAGCCGCGCGGTCTTTCCCTTTTCGCTCAGCAACGAAACTTCAGAAACAAAATGACCATCATAAGACGCGCTCACCAGGAACGCTCCGGCAGCGCGCAGATTCTCAAATCTCGCGGACCCCAGATTCTGCCGGTTCGGGAACAGGCGAAGGACGCCGGTATAACTCTGCAACAGGCATTCATTGAGCACGGCCGGCAAAGCGAGATTCTCAGTCCAGATGCCCATCCTCATCATGAAATCGAAAGACGTGGAATCGTTGTATCGGCCGCCCACCTGGCGCACCCGATCCCCAGCTGCGCCATTCGGCAGCAGACAGTACTGCACTTGTTTCTTGAACCAGACCAGATCCAGCATGCCAAGCCGCGCGCGGACGAGCGGTTGAAAGACCAGGTCATTGCCGCCTTCCAGTCGCACGAGGCGCGCCGTGCGTCGCGCTATCGGAAGCTGCTCTTCATGCTTCCCTAGGCCCACCTGTTCGGCTGGGAAGACTGGGCCGAGCGTCAGGGGAACGTTATAAACGTGCTCGGGCGGCGCATTGACCACATCCACCCAGACTTCGCCTTCGGGTTCCTTAACTTTTGGATACGGCGCCAGGTTTTTGCGGACTTCTTTCCACTTGATTCGCTCCTGGGCGTCTGTCCCCAAAAGGCCTGAGGCCTCGATGACCGCATCGAGCAGGAACTCCGTCAAGGCGAGGTCCAGAATGCAATCCTTGTTCAGTCGATAATCCACCGTGAAGCCCCAATTTTCGGAGGAGACTGTGGGAACAATGTGGTATTTTCCATCCCCCTCCTTCTTCACGTAGGCCGCCAAGAAGCGGGCTGCTGAGCGCAGGATGGGATAGGCGCGCCGGAGATAGTCCAGATCCTGGGTATAAAGGTACTGCCACCAGAGGCTCTGAACCGTCCACGGCGTCATACAGACTTGATAACCCCAGGGCGGCGCAGGATAAGGGATCGCCTGGCTTGGAGCGGGATAGGCGGAGACCGGGTAAAAGGCGCCCGGATATCCCATCTTCTCGCGCGCGAAAGCCTCGCACATGCCGAGCAGATTCTGGCAGATCTCCACGTAAGGCAAGTGCTGCTCAACATGATTGCTGGAGAAAACTCCCCAATAGATTTGCTGCTCGTTGTAATCCAAATGGTAATCGCTATGCCAGGCTGTGCCGATCGGGCCGCTCATCCAGTTGCCAAACAGGCCCGGCGCGGTCTTTCGCTCGCGCAAACAGCAGGCAAGGAAGTACTGGTTGTGGTACCAAATCTTTTCGAGTTCCTTATCTTCAAATTTTACGGCGGAGCGCGACCAGAAGCGCTTCCAGTTCGTCGCAGATGCGCTCCGAATTTCAGCCACAGGACGGCTCGCCAGTTGAGCGACCACTTCCCGCGCGTGTGATAGAGTTTCGGCGCATTCGGCGGCGTAGCCGCGATCCTGAGGGATCAGAATCCACGGGTTCTCTTCACCCGCAGCGGCCGCCTTCCGTTCCAGACTCTCCAGCAAGATGTCACGGGGTGTCACGATTTTCAGGTCCAGGCGAAACGGCTGCTCGGCGCTGCTCCGCAGGTAAATGCCCGGAGCGCAAGAATAATGCGTGTAGGTGTTTGGAAACGTAACGCCACGCTGGCGGAGCCTTTCCTGGCTCTCCTTCAGGCCTTCCAACTGCCAATTTCCGTTCAGGCGCGCCGCCAGAGCAAAATTGCGATCTTTGTCAGAAGACGATGGCTGAGGGTTTTCCAGGGTGGGACCGGTCGCCGGGAGCCGCTGCAAACAGGAAAACTCCGCATAGCCTTGCGCTGACCGGCCATCAATTTCCGGCGGCGGCAGCAGTCCCCATGACTCTTGACTTGCAGGCGAACCCACCGGAGAACTCTGAGGGCGGTCCTGTTCAGGATAATAATCGACGGAAGTGAACGGCGCCGGCCCATCGGTGGAGGCAGAAATAAGCCCCGTTTCCCAATCGACAAAGCAGGAAAGTTTCAGCTTGCGAGTATCGCTTCGCGTCCGATTCAACTGAAATTCAACATTTAATAATCCGTCCGAAATGTCGAGGATCTGAGCGCCTGCGTGAACCCATCGCGGGTCCCAGTGAATCCAAACGGTTCCGCAGGGCCACGGGCGAGGCCAGATTCTGCGGTCGTAAGATTCGCTCACTTTTTCGGTGTATTCGCGGAAAAAGGGGATGCTGGTCTCCAGATACAACAGGTCAGGTTTCCCCAGCTGCTTTGCTTCCTGGCTGGCGCCTTCCCAGAGCTTGAGGAGTTCAGGGAAAGGAAGAACGCGCTTCGCGCTCTCTTCGTCCACGCGGATATCCCAAACATCATTCTTTCCCAGGTGAAGGCCAAAGGCGTCTGGCCGGACGACGACGCAGACCCCGACATCACCGTTCCCTAAAAGCATCCCTTCAAAAAAATTGGGGCCGGGGATAGCGCGGACAATCGAATGCCTTTTTGCGATCTGGCTTGGTTGCAGGGCTGTGCTTTTTGTCGTCTCAAGGGCCGGAGTGGGCACAAAGCCTGCTGCGCTGGCTGCCGCCGAAGTCTGTAAGAATTTTCGCCGAGTCGTTTTCATCACAACCTCCGCTCGTCTACGACATTAAGGGACAATACCACAGCAAATCAGGTATCCGGCTGCATTAAAATACGCGCCTAGCTCGAACACTGGCAATCCAATTATTGATCTGAGACAGAAGCAACTCTGCAAGGAGCGGCGCGCCTTACAGACGTCGGGCCTTGAGAAAAAACTTATACTCTTTTGGAGAGAAAACGCCTTCTACAGAGGCAGGCCTCGATAGAACCTCGCCAGCGCAGCAATATTTCTATCATTGATACTGAAGATTCCCTGCTTCGTGAAATCATTTACTGGCTTGCTCAGGTATTCCTCAATCGGAAGCGGCAGTGAATTGGCTCTCGGCATGGCAAAACCGTACAAGTCAAGCGCGCGGTTCTTGGGATCAGCGAGGAATTTCTCCGCATTGTGCGCGGGCCATCCGACAATATTCTGAAGCATGCGTGTCTGCGCGCCAATCATTTTCTTGCCAAGCCTATATAGGTTCGTATCTGGCGATTCATTCATCACCCAGTTGACCTGCTTGAGCATGGGTGAGTTGTGAAGGGTCGGATTGGCCAGATTATTGACGGAAAGCCACAAAATGCACTTGGCGTTCGTCCTGTCGCGACTCTCCTTGATGCGCGCCCAGCAACGGTTGATCGCTTTGCGTTCATACTCCAGCTTCTCCTCCCCTGTCGGGCGGCGATTTTTCGGAAAGGGTCTGCCAGTAAGTTGTGTGAATAGCTTCTGTTCCGCGGGCAACCAGCCATTTTCTCGGAGTTTCTCAGAGGGGTTCCAGACCCAGTCAATCATGTAACCGTCCATCCCCGTTTTTTGGATGGCGTCTTCCATGGACTTGCAAAGATAATCCAGGTATTTATCGGTGAAGGGAATATGGGGAGTGAAAGGCGCGCCATAACTGAGATCAGGATGCTCTTTGCCCCACTTTGAATTGGCGCCGACGCAAAAATAGCCCATCACAAGCATTCCCTTGTTGTGGCCGAGCTTAACCATGTCGGGAAGGAAATCATGCATCAGCCCGGGTTGGGGAGGCACAAAACCATGTCGATACCATGCATATCCGTTACATGAAACAGCAAATGTTTGTATGACGTTGGCGCCCAGATCCTCATACCAGCGTACATGCTCTTCGGGAGACGCATCTGCCCAGTGGCCTGGGGGCGCGAATTTCATTGTTCCATTCGCATAGACCCAATTAAAATCGATGCAGAACGCTTTGATCTGCTTGGGAACAAGAATCGATTTCGCTGTTCCAGCAGATAAACTGATAAAGGTTGCGGCCTCCGGCATTCCTGTCGCAAGCGACAAGCTTTTTAAAAAAGCCCTTCGTGTGATCATTAGACGCTGAAGTTCAACTTTAAGTGAAGATTGAAGCCGACGCGTATCTGCCAGGAACCGCTGATAACTTTAGCTGCCCACAGAAGCAGGCACGCTAAGTATTATGGGCGGAATTTCTCAGATGCTATTTCTGGAGGCACGGATGAATTCCCGAGTCCACGGCATCTCCTCCCGACAAAGCTGATTTCGCGGAAAATCGAGAGGTCGGCATCTCGGACTACGCCCCACCAACGTCCATCACGGCAATGTATGTATCCCGCAGCCGAAGGGGTTTGGATGGCAAACGCAGCTTTATTCGGAAGAATATTCGTCCGGAGACTCTACCGCCTGAACTTCGTGATGCAGATAACAACTCGTCTTCAAAAATAGAACTTGAGAGCAAATTGAAGCTGCCGCGGCGTGCTGGCTGTCCCTAACACCTGCCCGAATGTAGGATCCGTGATCGAGGAGTCGGGGATGCCCCATGTTGGATTATTAAAGGCATTGAACGCCTCAAAGCGGAATTCAAACCGTTTCGACTCGGAAATGGGAAACGCACGGAACAGCGACAGATCAACATTGTGGAACCAGTTTCCGCGCAAGATGTTGCGTCCTGCGGTACCGAAGGTGTACGGTGCCGGAACCCCGAAGGCCGCAGTGTTAAACCACTCGGCTGGCGTTCGATGCGAAAGATTGGGATTGCCGACCAGGTCTGCCATCAGCCAGATGTTCCCCGTGTTGGCGCTACCGGCAGGAGCCGTAATTGAGTACGGCTGCCCAGAATCGAAGGTTGCGATGCCGTTAAGCTGCCAGCCGCCGATCACAGCGTCCAGCACGCGGCTTCCGGATTGGAATTTTTTCCCTCTGCCGAACGGCAACTGATAAACAGCGCTGGCTGAAAACATATGGGTCAGGTCAAACCCTGCAACACTGTACGCATTTCTTCGGTCGTAGGGGTTTTGAATCAGGGTTCCTTCCGCGCCGTACCAGCCGTCCGAGCCATAGTCCATGGCCTTCGACCAGGTGTAGGAAACAAGGTAAGTGAGCCCTTTGCTGGTGACTTTGTTAAGGGAGAACTGGAACGCATTGTAATTCGCGCTTCCATAGCTGTTGTCATAGAATGTGGGCGTGATGTAGGGATATGGCGCTCGCGATTGTGGATTGCCGGGTCCTGGCGTCACGGCCACATTGTTGTAACCGCCCACATCCGTGCGCCGACTGACGGAGCCTACGTAGTTCAGCGTCAGCACCGTGTTCAGGCCCAACTGTTGCTGCACGCCCAAATTCCATTGGTCTGATTCCGGGTTTTGGAATTTGGGGTTCATAAACCATTGCACCTGGTTGAAGGGCGTAGGCGCTGGCAGCGGTTGAGTGGAGCCCAAGTTGAACGGATCGAGCGCAGAGACAGTCGGTGTTGGGTTCGCGGGCGTAGGATTATTCAAGCTTGAGGCGATCAGTTGGCCGATGCTCGGCCAAGTTCCCTCATAGTTCTGAGCCGTCTGGGTAATAGCCGCCCAGTTGTCGAAGAAGCGGCCATAGGTGGCGCGAATCACGGTATTCTGGCGCAGACGGTAGGCCAGCCCGAACCGGGGCTGAATGTTGTCGTAAGTGTTGTGATAAATGGCCCCGTTTTTGAAGGGAGTCAGCACCACGTGCGCCGGAAGTTGCCCGCCTGGTATGCAAGGC
Source organism: Acidobacteriota bacterium (assembly GCA_902812415.1). Lineage (GTDB taxonomy): Bacteria > Acidobacteriota > Terriglobia > UBA7540 > UBA7540 > RH2-MAG17b. The sequence goes on along the minus strand of CADDZJ010000030.1, from coordinate 28,610 downwards.
GCGCCCTGAGTTGCGGAACAGGGCGGCGCCATCTTTTGGAGGATGTAAGTTCCATTGTTGAGGTCAAGATCTCCGACTAGCGCATTCGTGCCCTGCCCGTAAAGGGGAATGAGCGTCATGTCGTAACGCAGACCCATGTTGACCATCAGCTTGCTGGTGGCCTTCCACTGATCTTGGAAATAAAGGCCATCCACCCATCCTCCGTGCTCGCTCTCTAAGACATTACGTCGGTTAGCACTGTTGGGCACGCCTAAGAGGAACGAAGCCAAAGCGCTGCCTGTTACGATATTCTTGGCCTCCGGGTTCGCAGTATTGAATGAGCAGAAGCTGTCGCAAAGATATTCGATGGGCGATCCAACATTATTGCTGTTAAAGTCGGCGCCCATCTTGAGCGTGTGATGCCCGTGGACAATTGACAGGTCCCCCTTTATCTCATAGATGTTCGAGAGGGTCGTGTACTGAATTCCGGGCAGCCAGCCGACAAATCCAGGAATGCTGACCCCTGGATTCCATGCCCGATTGCCGACGAAATTACCTGCAAAATTAGGCGAAAACCCAAGCTGTTGCCACAGATTTGCCGGCGCCTTATTGTTTCTGTTGATGTTGGCTTGATCGCTGTTCCGGCCAAACTCTGCATCCATCACCATATTTCCACTGAAGACGTGAGTGTAGTTAACGCCCACGTTATACCCGTGGATGAAGGTGTCATCAAAAGCTCCCACGAAGCCTCCGGAGCTGCTATCGGGCTGGGTGTAGCCCGAGTATCTGGCCCAGAGCTGGTTCTTCTCATTTATTTGTTCGTCGAGACGCAAGCTGCCCACGTCCTGCCGTGTGATCACCGGCGTGGTGTCAATTCCATTGATTCCGCGAGTGCTTGTGGTTACCGGCGCTGGGAAGATAGCCTTGGCATAACCCACCATCGACTGATTGATCAGGCTAGCTGGAATCTGGTTATTGGGAAAAGGATCGCGGATGAATTCTCCAGGATTAGCCGGGTCGGGCCGGGTGGTGAAGGGGTTGTAAATCTGAATCAAATTTCCGTTGTTGTCGACGATATCGCTCAGGTCGCCGTTGAGTTCCGCCGGCGTTGGGACACGATATAAGCTCTGCGCTGACGTGTGATTGCGAAAGCCTTCGTAAGCGGCAAAGAAAAACGTCTTGTTCTTGCCATTGTAATGGGGAAAAACAATCGGACCGCCGACGGTGCCGCCGAATTGGTTCTGTTTGAAGGGAGGCACGGTGTCCAGAAAAGGATTTCGGGCGTCAAAGGCGTTGTTGCGGAGAAACTCCCAGGCATCTCCATGAAACTGATTGGTGCCTGATTTCGTTGCGACGTTGATGATCCCGCCCAGCGTCTGACCGTATTCGGCCAAATCATTATGCGACTGCACCTTGAATTCCTGGATTTGGTCTACAATCGGTGGCGTGGAGTAACTGCTGATGAAGGAGCCTTCATCGTTAATTCCATCCATGTAGAACAAATTGCTGCGGTTTGTCTGGCCATTCACAGACGGGAACGTGAATGAGCCGATCGCCTGACCCGCCCATCCCCCTCCGCCGCCGCTGTTCTGGGAAACACTCACCGGGCTTACGCCGGGAGTCAGGGAGAGCAGTTCTGTGAAATTTCTTCCGTTCAGTGGCAAATCGTTGACGTCGGTTGTGTTAATGGCGGTGCCGATTTCGGAGGTGGAAGCTTCCAGGTGAGCAGCCGTTGCCACAACGCTGACCGTCTGCGTTGCAGACCCCACTGAAAGGGTAATGTCAAAAGTGGCGGTTTGATTGACAAAGAGATTGAACTCCGCCTGCTGAGCCGTCATAAAGCCTTGCTTGCTCACCTGAAGCGTATACCGTCCAGGACGAATATCCGGTATCACATACACTCCCACTCCGTTGGTCGTGACGACGCGCTTCACTCCCGTGGCCACATCCTGCAGAACGACCGTCGCTTCAGGGATGACCGCGCCGGTTGTATCCTTCACGGTGCCATTGATGGTGGCGGTAGCAAGCTGGGCGTGAACGGTTGCTGAAAACCCGACGCACAGCCCAAGCGCAAGGAGAAAATAGACCTGCCAATTTTTGGAAAATAAAAAGACCGAGGGGCGGTGAATATTCATGTTCCGACACCTCCTGTCAGAAAAGAATTTCCGGGCAATCTCTTAATCGGGCATTAGTTACCACAAGCAAATGAATCTGTCAACCGGGACTTTTATCGAAGAAAATTATTTTCATTTACAAAATATGTTAGAAAAAGGACTGGTGGATCAGCTCCTCCGAAAACCTTGAGGAGCAAACAAATGGAGTCAGTTTTAAGAAGCGCGCACCGAAAGAAGAACTCCAGGCTTCTGCATTCGAATCGGAGGAAATCCGTTGCTGCGACAGCAACCGTGAGGGATGAATGGAAAATTTGCGATCAAACACACGCCATCATGGCAGCTACCAGCAGTAGGTCGCCACGATATCGGGCGCGCTGGGGTTGTTCTCAACCACGGTGGTGTGCAAGACGACCTGCATGTTCTTTCGACTCCAGCCGGGTGGAGCTTTTCTCACCAAAGATGAAATCTGTTTCGGATCGGTCAGGAATTCGGCAGCGGCCTGGGTGCCATTGGCGCCAATGCCAGCAATCGTGATCAAGACCCCTCGGGTCCCTGAATTCTGTAACCGCGACACAATCGCGTAATCGCGCGGCCCGCCTGCAACCCACACTCTCTGTTTGTCAGACCGGTCCCGAATCCGATCTCCGCCGTCAAACACAAACCTCAGCCCATCCGTCAATTCCAGCGTCCACCGGTTGTTGAACGCTCCGATCAGGATACTTGGCCGGGAGAGGAAGTCGCCAAACGAAATGTTGCGCCCATAGCGCAATTCATACGGCCTGTGGCGGCGGGCCAGGAGCAGAATCAGCGCGTATCCGGCTATAGCGTCTTGCGTGGTGATGAATCCATCGGGAAGGACGGAGAGGTCGCTGGCGTCGATTTTCTGACCAGCTTCCAGGTTCAGGGGAAATTGCTCTCCATGCGTTTGCAAATGGTGCTCTTCCGCGTAGCGGTTAATAAATCCCGAGCGAAATCCGTAGACAATGTTTGTACCTGTGTAAATCAGCACCGGCTGACGGCTATTGAAAACCGGGGACCAGAAAAGGTCGAACGCGGCCTGTCGGGGTGTATACACAAGCCGCAGAAGCAGGAAGGCTGAGAGGGAAGCAAGCGCCAGGCTAGCAACCAAGATGGCGCGCCTCAGGGCAAAGCGGTGAGATTGATGCGGCTCAAGGCGCATTTCTGCGCTGACTGTCTGTTCGGCTTCCTCCGACGGCGCACGGGAGTCGCCTGAACCGTCTGAACGCCATTCGAAAGAGGCTTTATAGGAACCCGAAGGAACATCGATCCGGACTGATGTGCAGTGATGTTCGGAGGAGAGGTAATATTGAGCCAGCCGCTTTCTCACCTCTGCAGCCCTGGCCCGAACAATCGGGTCATTGCCTGTGTCGTAGTCCGGCTTTCGGCCAAATACCTCAACGCCGATGACCCTTTCTCGAAGCAGTTCACACCTGCCGGCAAGTGTGTGGCTGACAATATAACGAAGCAGAGCCTGGCTCTGCTTGCTTGCCCGAAAGGGCGCGCTTTCAAGGATTTCGCTCAGTGCCTGCTGCACTTCCGCATAACGTGGAGCAAGGTCATCGGCAAACGGCGGGGCGTCGGTACTCGTCGATGGCTTCACGATCTTCGCCTCCCGGGCGGGTCGAGTACTGCGGAAGGTACTGTACTGGTCTTTTATCTTATTGTCAACACTCACGTTTGCGGACAACAGGGGAACTGTACCGTAACGAACCTTGCGGCAGGGTGAAAGGTGAAGTGAACTTTGCGTGGCCGATGCTCCCCCCGGTTCGAGCAGAATTTGACCTTCTGAATGGGCTGAAATGCGAGCAGACCTCTGGATGGATCGCAGTTGTGGAGCGGGCAATACAGGCAGCCCGGTTGGTAGAGGGAACGAACCGGGGAGATCATTATGGCAGCCGAGGAGGGTAAAATGCGAGGAGTCTTTGAGCGGGGTTTTTTACTTATAATTGCCGCGGTTTTTTTGGGTGCTTGCAGTAATGTCTTGCGCGCCCAGACCGGGCGCGGCAGCGTAACCGGAACCGTGACGGACATTAGTCATGCTGCAGTGCCTGATGCCCAGATTACTCTCGTAAACGCCGCGGCCGGGGTAGAACGAAAGGGATCAACCTCATCCGCCGGCATCTATTATTTTGGAGCTTTGCCCATCGGGACTTACAAACTTGTAATCCGTAAGCCAGGCTTTCAGGAATGGGCAGGGACGTTCTACCTGGCGGTAGGGCAGGAGGCGGTAGCCAATGCAGTGTTGCTCGTCGGCGCCACCCGCCAGGTTGTGGAGGTCAAAGGAGCAACCACCCCGCTCGATACGACTGACGGCTCTGTGTCCGATGTAATGGACTCTAATGAGATCCGCGACATGCCGCTGAATGGTCGTCAAATCGGGCTACTCTTCAACCTGGTTCCCGGTGTGGAGAGCGGCGCTGGGGGCGCCCGTGTAAACGGAATGAAAGCGGGTTCCCTGGCTATCACGCTGGATGGCGTTTCCCTGGTGGACCGGTTTGGAGGCGGGATCGTGCGGGTGCAGCCCGGGATAGAAACGATCCAGGAGTTCCGCGCCAATACGGTGGGCGCGGATGCGAAGTACGCTCAACCGGCCACGGTTACGATGGCCACGCGCAGCGGCACCAACCAAATACACGGTGGAGCCTATGAATACATCCGCGACAATACCGTGTTTGGCCCCACCCGCCTGCGGACTGATCCGGTTACAAATTTCCATGTGCCAGAACTCATTCGCAATGAGTTTGGAGGTTACCTAGGCGGTCCGGTGGTGATACCTCACATCTACAATGGGAAGAACAAGTCGTTCTGGTTCTTTGATTATGAGGGCTTGCGCGATCGTGAGCGTTTTTCTCCCTTCTTCACTTCTGTTCCCACTGAGGCCATGTGGAACGGCGACCTGAGCAACGCGGTCGATGTCAATACCCCGTGCGCGGGCGCGGGCGTGAGTTGCCCGGCCGGGTACCAGTACCATCCGATTACCATTTACGATCCGACGACTACGAACCTCACAACATTTCAGCGCACTCCGTTCCCGAACAATCAAATCCCGGGGCCCTTCAATAAGACGGCGATGGTTTTGAAGTCCCTTACCGCGCTTCCTACGAATAACAACAATCCATTTGTGGCGCCAAACTTCACGAGCACCTATCCCCGGATCGACCGCCTCAACAACTACACGGGCAAGTGGGACCAGAATATTTCTGATAAAGACCGGCTTTCGGTGCGCTATACGCGAAGTATGAGTCTTGCCGCAATCGAGGGCGGTTACTACGCCGACCCCATCGATCCCTCCTCCGGCATGGGCTCCAGCGCGCGCAACTTCGCCAACACCAATGTCGGCGTGGAGTACACCCGGTCGATCTCGCCGAATTGGCTCAATGAATTGCTGGCGGGCGTCCTCCGAGACCCTAACCACTATGGCACGCTGGCTGATTTTACGGATTGGGCTGCTCAACTGGGCACACCCAACCCCTTCGGCGTGAGCGGGTGGCCCACCCTGTACACCGAAGAAGCCTCACCTCTCTATTTCGGATGGGACTCTGATAACAACCACCTCCAACACCTTACCAGCGAGAGTCTTGAAGACAACGTAACCTGGATTCATGGTAGGCACACCGTCCAGTTTGGATTCCAGGGGCGGATGGAGCAGAACAACGTCGCTGAATTGCAGCAAGCACAGGGTAGCCATAATTGGGGCCCCGATTGGACTTCCCTTTTTGACCCGACGAATCTCTCGGCTGTTCCTGACACAGGCAGTGGGTTTGCGCAATTGCTGCTGGGTTTGCCGGATTACCTTTCAAACCAGTACTTGCGCGGTTATTTCTACTTCCGCCAGACCATTCTGGGACTATACTTCAACGACAAATTCAAGGTGACCCCTCGCTTGACTCTCAGCTTGGGGCTTCGCTGGGACGATATGACGCCATACACTGAAGCTCGGAACCGGCTTGTTGAACCTTATAATCCGGAAAGCACATTCGAGGTCATTACGCCCGACAACCACAACATCAACTCACTGGGTGTGCCGCCTGCCGTGCTTTCGAGCTGGGGGACTGTAGGGCTTAAGTACTCCACGGCAAGCGCTGTGGGTTACACACCAGATCTATTTCGTCCGATTTACCATGACTTTGGCCCGCGTCTGGGATTTGCCTACCAACTCAACTCCAAAACAGTGCTCCGCGGATCGTACGGCATCTACTATGCGCCGATGCCACTGGCTCAGATCCTTCAACCCTCCAATTACAATCCTCCGTTGGATCTCCGGTTCCAAAACAATCCCTTCAATAACACGAACGTTCCGGGAGGGTTGAATGGCCCGTATTTCGGCCTGTACCTGTACCCCTATGTGGTAGCGCCCTCCGCGAGCGATTACCTCCCGACCGCCACGGTGGATATCAACCAACCCCAGGACACTGTTCAGGCTTATGGCAACACATCGTCTTACTGGGATGGCGCCAACTGGAACAATGAGCGCCAGCAGATTTGGAACTTCACCGTTGAGCGCGAACTCCCCAAGAACACCATCGCTCGCTTGAGCTATATCGGGACTTGGGGCGGAAACCTGCAGCAGGGCTTCGCCATAGACGATCCCGAGCCGAATTACAATTATGCCGTTCGCACGGGCCTGCAGCCGCCGGGCAACAACAATTTGTTGCGGCCAGTCCCACAATGGGGGCTCTACGGAATCAATCATACCGGCTACTCCCACAATAATTCCGTCCAGGCGGAAATCCAGCGGAAGTTTGCAAACGGAGTTGCCTTCGATGCCTTTTACACCTACGCGCGCTTCTTGACCACCACGGACCCTGCCGGTTTCACTCCTGGAGTCACTGGGATTAATGCCGGCGCTGGGAGCGGTAATCTTGGCGGCAGCGGCGGAGGGGTCGTTCCTGAGAATTACGAAATCCTGGGTGAGCCCAACCTCAGCTATCAACAGCGGCTCAGGCTGACCTATTTTAATAGCACCACGGTCCCACCCCATACCTTCACTCTCGATGGGATCTTCAATCTTCCCTTTGGCAGAGGCGAGCACTTTTTTGCGAATGTCTCGAAACCTCTTGACACTCTAATCGGCGGCTGGCAGGTAGCCACCATCTTCACCTGGAATAGCGGGTTGTGGATGGGCGTCAATCCGGGTCTTGTGCAGACAGGCGATCCCAGCATCCCCGCGTCCAAACGGGCTACCTTCAACATTCCCGGCAGCAGCGATCGGTACCGCGAGTGGTTTGCCGGGAATTTCGACCCCGGCACAGCGACCAACATCCAAGGCGCCATCGTTCCACCAGTCGTCCGACAGGCCGGGCCGAACTGCCAAGGCCAGTATGTTGGCCAACTCGCTGTAACGTTGGCAAACGGGACGTGCTACAACGCCCCCTTCAGCGGATTCTACAATCCCGACCCTCGCGACAGCATTATCGGTCCAGGGATGTGGAACGACGACCTCTCCCTCTACAAGCACTTCAAGGTTGGAGAGAGGCTGGATATGCGGTTTGGCGCTGACTTCTTCAACGCGTTCAACCACCCGAACGACGTTCCTCCGGACCCAAGCACCGGATTGCAAGACTTGAGCCTGCAAAATACAACTTTTAACGCGCCACGAGTGATTCAATTGTCCCTGCGCCTCCAATTCTAATTCAGGATGCCCGACCGGGCGGAGGCCAGGCCTAATGGCTTGGCCTCCGCCCTGAATTGCCCTTCCGATCGTACAACGCCAATACGGAGAGGCCTGATGAAATCGGCACACTGGAATGCTTGAAGAGAGGATAAGGCTCGGCGCGATGGCAACAAACGGAGCTTCTTTTTTGAGGGGACGCAGGCCCATTGTTTTCGCGGTAACTCTGTGCTTCTATACCTCTGCGGCGTCACTCTTCATCGTTCAACGCGCGGCAAGCCAGGTCACCCAGCCACTGGCCGAGAGTCAACTACTCAAAGGGATTCAACTGCTCGGAGCGGGGCGATTGCCCGAGTCGGTGAAAGCCTTCAATGATGCCAAGCAAACGAACCCGCTAGACCCGCGCCCTTACTTTTACTGCGGCATGGCCCTGGCTCAGGAAGGACGTATGCGGGACGCCGCCGGCGAACTGGCTGAGGCTGTTCACCTGGCGCCTGACCAACTTCAATATCGAATCTTTCAGGCCCACGTGTTCGAACAGCTCCAACAGACCCATGCCGCGGTAAAAATACTACGGGTTTTCCAGGATGAGCAAACTCTTCGCCAGCTCAGCGCCGCTTGGCTGCGGCTCCTGGCCGATGACTATTATCGTCTGGGCATGGCGGCGGAAACATTGAGCGTTCTCAACCGGTGGGCAGAGCTTGACCCGAAGGATTCCCGCATTGCTCTCTACCGAGGGCAGGCGTATGAGCTCGAGGGGCGCCCAAACGCGGCCTTGAAGTTTTTTGAGATAAGCGTCTCCGAGTCGGACCTGAACCCGCTGGCTTTCTTTGAAATGGGAAAGATCTTATACGCCAGAAATCAACTGCCCGCTGCGAAACAAGCCCTGTTAAAGGCCGTGAGTGAGGATAAGGATAATCCAGACTATCTTTCCCAACTCGCGTTAGTTTATCTGGCGATGAACGATCCGGACGCCGCAATCGAGCGCCTGCGGAGCGTGGAATCGGAAGGCGACCGATTCCCGAGCATTTATTATGTCTTGGCGGCCGCCTACCACAGCAAGGGCGACCAGGCGCGCAAAGCTGAGTATATGGCGAAATTCCAACAGGCGACCGCGGCCGAACGGGACCGGAAAGCGCAAACCTTGGCCGCAGAACGCCCCCTTGCCCAAGCCGAACGGGAACTGGACCAGGGGCGCACTGCGGAAGCTCGCGCTCTTTTTGAGAAGGCTGCCAGGCTCAACCCGAACCGCTGGGAACCCCACGCTTTTCTCGCCGAAATGTTCCTGAATGCAGGCAAGCTTGATCTGGCCTATCCGCACTTGCTCAAGATGAAGCAGATCGATTCTTACTCAGCCGTCGGAAATTTCCTCTTTGCCAAGTACTGGTTCAAGCGCAGTGATTACCAGCGGGCCTTGGTTTATGCCGAAAAGGTGCGCGCCGCCCGACCCGGCAATTCAGAGCTGCACGCCTTCCTGGGAGACGTCTATATGCGCTTGGGCGAAAGGCAACAGGCTCTTCGGGAATATCAGGCTGTGTCCGAATTCGCGCCCAACCGCGCCGGCCTTAAGGCCGTCATTGAAAAGGGGGAACCAGGCGACCGCAAGTAAAGAGCTTGAGCCATCGCTCAGCGCTCTCATGCTGAGTGAGGTGTTTTGGAGGGGCGGGCCTGTGCTTCGCTCCCAGTGAGCGCATCGAATAGCAGCTCACCATGGTGTCGATCATTTCCGCTCATCATCGCTGGGTGGCTTCTCCGAAAAAAGCATTTGTTCCGCCTGGTAAAATCCTGGAGAAGATCCCGCTCCCTTAAATTCGTGTTGCCGAGGCAATTATCCTTGAAAGAACATCGCCAGATGCGAGCCCGTTCCAAGCTTCGAGTATTGCTTCCAGCAACTTGCTTTGTGATTGCAGTTTTGATTTTTTCGGCCCTGCGAGCGTCTGCAACAGCCCCGCCTGATACGAATCTCAAGCGGCTTATTGGAGAAATCCAATCTGAGCTCAATCCCGAACAAGCCATGGATTTTATGCGGCGGGTGTATTCCACGGACCGATGGTTTAACTTTGAGAAATTTGGAGAGACGGCGGAATACCTGAAGGGAGCCATGCAGCAGATGGGCCTTGGCGGGGTGGAAATTGGCCGCCCGCCTGCTGATGGCGTAACCCAGGCAGGCTTCTGGACGATGCCCCTGGCATGGGATGTGAAAGAAGCGCGCCTTGAAATTATCGATCCGCCTTTGCCTGCTTCCTCCCGTGTGCTTTGCGATTACCAAAAGGTTCCCACTGCGCTTGGGGAGTGGAGCGGTCCAACGCCGCCCGATGGCATTACGGCGGAAGTGGTGGAACTGAGGCAATGGCCTCCCGATAAGATTGCCACCATGGATTTGCGCGGAAAGCTGGCGCTTGCCGATGAGAATCCTGCGGAGATCAAGTGGGCGTTGGTGAAAGCAGGGGCGCTGGGAGCCATCAATGCGTCCACGGAAAATCCCAGCCTGCGGGACGCGCGCCAATGGATGAACGCCTGGGGAGACTACGGGTGGGCATTCATCAAAGGGAGCGCGCCTCTTCTGTGTTTCTCAATTACGCCCCGTGAAGCGCAGCGGGTCAGAACGCTTCTGGCTCAGCGCGGCGTCGTTCGAGTCCGAGCGACCGTTCACTCACGGTATTATTCCGGGGTCTACCCTTATACGACGGGCGTTATTCCAGGAAGCGGCTCTGAAGAGGTCCTGGCGTTGGGGCATACCTCCGAAGAGGGCGCTGGTGACAATGCCTCCGGTGTGGCGGCGCTCATGGAGGCGATGGCTACACTCAACCGCCTGATCATGGCCGGCAAAATACCGAAACCTAAGCGAACCATTCGCATTTTAGCCATGCCGGAAATGTACGGCTCGATGTACTACATTAAGACGCATCCGGAACAAATCCATCACACGATAGCCGCCTTGTGCCTGGACACGCCGGCCGGAAAATACGATCTGGCCGGGTCAATTTACACCTTCTATCTCAATCCGGGGGTGGCCAGTTCATACACCGACGCGTTCATCTTGAAGGTCGCAGACGAGTACTTTTCAAAGATCAAACGCCCCTGGCGCTGGCATCCTTTCGCGACAGGAACGGACAGCTACCTGGGAGATCCGACCATCGGAGTTCCAACGGTTTGGGCTTACAGCGGAAACGACGTGAATACGCCTCACCACAGCAGCGCAGACACGCCAGACCGTGTGGATCCGAAGTCACTGCGCGACCTTTCAACGGTGAGCGCAGCCTACCTGTATTATCTCGCTAACGCCGGAGAGCCTGAGGCGATGTGGCTGGCTGAAATGGCGCAGGATCGCGGTTACGATCAGATTCTGGAGGCTGCAAGGCCGTTCGTGGATCGTATCGATCGCGCTGCTAGCGCTCGCGAGTTGGGCCTTGTCCTGGAGGAGGGCTTGGAAAAAATTCAGTATGCCGCCGGGAGGCAGTCCCAGGCTGTGCTCTCAACGCTGCAATTGGTTTCCAGCGAACAGCGGGAAACGTTGAGAAAATCCATCGCCCCCCTTACGGAAGAACTGGAAGAGTTTGCCCGGGGGCAGGCTGAAAGGCTAAGGACCCTGGCTGCGGAGCGGGGAAGATCCTTGGGTTTCTCCTCTCCCGTCGAGCCGATCGCCCTGCCCGCGCCGCAGCAAGCCGTCGCCTCGACGATTGTTGTGAAGCGCATGCGCTTTGGAACTATTCCTCTCGATCGGATTGCCCCAGACCAGCGCCAGGGTTATCCCTCAGGGGCTTGGGATCTGACGCCGATCATTGCGCTTTATTGGTGCGACGGACACAGGAATCTGGCCGATGTCATCCATCTGACGCAGATGGAGCTGGGTCCGTCAAAGTTCGATTTTGTGGGTTATTTTCGCTTTCTCCGCGCTCACGGTTTCGTGCAGTTTGTGAAAGGACAGTAGGGGCGCTGCTTGTTGCGTCCGCACAGCGAGGTGCATATTGATGGACTTCAGTCATTTCAGCTCACGTCGAGCCTTTCTCCGCGCCGCCATAGCCGCGCCGATTGCCGGTGCTGTTACCGGGACTTATCCGCGCGCTGACGCTCAGGCCGTTTCTGCAGGCGCTGAGAGCTCAAAAGTTTCCAGGGTCAGGCTGAACCGCGAGATCTTCGACGCGGATGAAATCCTGAGCGGCGAGGTTTTCTTTCGGGTCCCGGCTTCAGGAGTGTCGGTGGTTCGATGGATCGATAGCTTTGGGCGCATCGTCGGAGAAGCGCAACTGCCTTTTTCAACCTCAGGCGTCGCGCCGCAGCATTTTTCTTTTGAGATGTCTCGCGGTCTGACTTACCGGAACTGGATTCGAGTCTGGGTGGATGGCGTTGAGCAAACCGAAGGAGCCCGGTTTTTGGTCTCGCCGGCGGCCAAGCCTTGGGATGACTTTCACGTGATCATGTGGGCGCATTACCCGGATGGGTTTTACGACATGCTCCGCAAAGCGGGAGTGGATGGAACCATCGCTTACCGCGATGAAGATTGGGAGGAAGCGCTCGATAACAATTTCAATTTTTACGTCGAACAGATGGCCTGGGAGGTTTTCTCGATTTATCACAAAAATCAACCTCTCTGGAGGGGCTTGCTGACGCAAGTGGAGTTCGACCGGAACGATCTGGCGCTCTGGGTTCGGAAGCCCTGCGTCAACGATCCCAAAACCGACGAGTATGTTCGGGAGCGTGTGACACGTTACGCGCGCATGCACCGCGCCTTTCGGCCGCTCTTTTATAACATCGCGGACGAACTGGGGCAAGGCGATCAGATCCGCCCGAATGACTTCTGCCACGCGCCACACTGCACGATCAAATTCGCCGAATACCTCCGCAATCTGTACGGTTCCATTGCGGCAGTGGGCAGTCAATGGTCTGTGGGTGAACTGACTCGATGGGATGACGAAAGCCTACGCAATGGCGCGCACGGGTTGCAGAACGGCTTGATGGCCAGCTATACGACAACCGACCGGGCTTTTGAAGCGGTGGCCATCGCAGCCCTGCAAACCAAGTACGGCTCGGTTGCCGGATTGAACGAAGCCTGGGGCACGCGCTTCCCCGTTCCCAGGGAAGATTCGGGATCTCGCGACACCTGGGAGCCGGTGCTCGCGGTCGTGAGGGAGACGCGGTCTATCCCGGAGTTGACAGACGTAGCCTTGGGAAAAAAGCTGGGATCGCTTGAGCAGGCAAACACCCGCTGGGGAAGCCAAACCACCTGGAGTTCTCCGGAGCAACCTACCGGCTTCGCCTCCTGGGCACAAGTGGCCGCCTTTCTCAAACGTTTCTATCATGAGCTCGCGCAAGTTCGCTCAACGGAAAGGTGGAACGTTTCTCCGTGGTGCGACTTTCGCAACTTCATGGACTCGACATTCGCTGCGGCGGTGGCGCGCGCCCGCGCTGTCTGCAAAGCCGAAGACCCGCACGCCCGTTGTTCGACCGAAGGAGGCCAGTCGCCCTTTGCCTTCGGCTGGTACAACTATGAAAACGTCGTCAAAGCCATTGATGTCATCGAGCCGTATAACATCGGCAACAATGTGGAAGTGATCCGCTCGCTCAATCCGGAAGTTATTATGGTTTCCACGCACGGATTCGAGCATCGGCCTGGAACGCCTCTGACTGCGCAGGATCGTCTTTTCCAGAAGCGGGCGGTGAGACCAATCTGGTGGGGACTGTTTCACGGACATCGAGGCTCTCTGATCTGGGATGATCTGATTCCTGAGTATCGGTTTGTTGACCCGCAGACCCGGCAACTTACGCCTTCAGCGATGACGTTTGCCGGCGTTTTTAAGGAGCTTCATGATGGCCTCGGTATGCTTTTCATCAACACCCGGCGGTTGCACGATGGCATCGCCATCCACTATTCGCAGGCTTCCATGCAGGTTCATTGGCTGCTCGATAACGTCCAGAACGCGCGCGAATGGATGCTGCATAGCGGGGAAGATCGCTACAGTCATTTTACAGGGCTGCGGAATAGTTGGACCAAACTCATTGAAGACCTTGGCTTGCAGTACGAATTTGTCGGTCGCGGCCAGATTGAGGGCGGAAAACTGAATGCGGGGCAATACCGCGCTTTCGTCATGCCGCAGTCGGTGGCCATCAGCGCTCTCGAGGCGGGCGAGATTCGGCGATTTGTCCATGAAGGCGGACTGCTGATTGTAGACTACCGTGCGGCGTCCATGGACGAGCATGGCCGCGACCGGGGGCAAGGTCAGTTGGATGACGTCTTAGGCATCCATCGCGTCAAGGCGCAGACAAAGGCGCAAAATGCTGTAGGGCGCTCTGACGAGCAGTCGCTTCGCCTCCAGGGAAAACAACTTCATGTGATTCCAGGTGATGAGACCACCGGCGTGACGACTGGCCGGGCGCTTGCGCAGAGCGGCGGTGTGCCGTTGGTCGTTGTAAACAATTTCGGTCGCGGCAAGGCTGTTTTTTTGAATCTCGAAGTTTCCGGTTACGCTTACGACCGCCTGCAACCCGATTCGCTCACGAGTTTGCCGGAAATTGTCGAGGGCGTTTTGGGACTTGCGCAGATTGAGCCGCGTGTTCGTGTGCTGGGTCCTGACGGCAAGCGATTGCCAGGAACAGAAGTTGTTCGCTTTGCGAACGGCGCCTACGAACATGTGGCCATCTTTCGCAATCCACAGTTCGACGACGGTGGGTGGGGAAACTACCCGACCAGCAAAGCTCCAGGATGGGCCGGAGAGATTGATAACGCGTTCCTCGAGACGCCGGCTCCAATCACCATCAATTGGTCTGGCTCGATGCATACCTATGACGTTCGCGCTCGTCAGGAAATCGGCCTTACGGCCAAATGCCAAACGGTTCTTGAGCCGTGGTCTCCTGTGGTTTTCAGCCGCACTCCTGCGCCCGTTCCTCAGCTTCGCGTTGAGGCGACTGAGCAGCTTCAGGCCGGCAATTCATTAACCATTGCACTGACAGACGAAAGCCCTCTGCCGGAGGCAACCTTCAGGGTTGTGCGGCTGGAGTTCTTCACGCCAGACGGTCGCGCCTACGAACTTTATTCCAGAAATGTGCTTGTAAGGTCCACGCCTCACACGGAACGCTTCTTTTTCGCCTACAACGATCTGAAAGGCCGCTGGCGAGTGCGTATCCATGATGTGATTACCGGGCATGCGCAAGACGTACCCTTCAAATTGGTTTGATCGCCCACCGCAACCCGGGGTTATGCTCTCCCGCAACCTCCGTCCTGAATCATGGTCTTGGCCCAGCCCGAGATAGAGAGCAGCAGGAACCCAGGGTCCAGCTGAGTGAACCATTAACTCGTTCTCTGAACGGGAATGTCTAAAATTAAGTTGACAGCGAGGGTGAATGCCATTAGATTGATTGTAATCGATTATCAGTTAAACGGTGAGTTATTGTATGAACGAATCCTCAGTCGACCGGTGACTTGGAAGGCGGAATGGTTCCCTTAATAGATTGGCATGCCGAAGTAAGGTTGCATCAGACAATCAACGCTGCTTGTGGTTTGACTGCGCTGGCTGAGGGCTTTCAAAGAACGCTGCCTCGCCTTGGGTGTGGTTATTCTAACAGGAAGCGAGGCGGCGCTAAGGAGGGCGTATGACGCGGAAGATTAAGGACGTAAGTTTGATTTTCGTCCTGATGATATTTGCCGGGATCGGACTGTTGTACGCATCGCTCAATCACGGAAACATTCAGGGGCGAATCACAGATCAGCAAGGGGCGACCGTCCCGGGGGCGAAGATCATTGTCAAAAACGTCGATACCGGGGTCTCAGCCGTCTTGACCACAAATTCTGATGGTCTTTATTTGGCTCCCGAGCTTGTGCCGGGAAGATATTCCATTCACATTGAAGCTCCGGGCTTCGCATCGGTGGACATTACGAATGTGGTGGTCAGCGCCAATACCACAACCGAGGAGGATACTCAGCTTAAAGTCGGCGGCACAACGCAGGTGGTTCAGGTCAAAGCCGCTCCGTCATTGGTTCAAAGCGCGCCTTCCAATTTCTCAACCAACCTGGCGGGAAGATACATTCAAAACGTTCCCCTGCCGGGTCGTGATATTCAGACGCTGGTTCAATTGATTCCAGGCGTAACTCAATCCACCGGACCATCGGGCGCCGTTTTTGGTTTCGACAGCCAGTTCGGAGGGTTTCCCGATCCTCAGCATCTGGTGGGTTCAGGAATCAGCGCCAATGGCAGCCAGGGAGGCGCCAACGCCTGGTATCTGGATGGCAGTCTCAACGCCGCGCTGGGCGCGGAAAACGTGGTGGTCAATCCCTCTCCGGACGCGGTGGCCGAATTTAACGTTGTCGATAACGGGCTGGCGGCGGAATATGGACGCACCAGCGGCGCGGCGGTGAACGTCGTCCTGAAATCAGGCACGAATCAGGTTCACGGCGACATCTACGAGTTCAACCGCAACTCCTTCTTCAACGCCACAAACCCCTTCGACCGCCGGAACTCGCAGGGAGTTGAATTCCTGGAGCCTGCCGAAAACTATAACGACTTCGGGGGAACCATCGGCGGCCCAATTGACCTGCCGCATATCTATAACGGCAAGGATAAAACCTTCTTCTTCGCCTCGTGGGACATTTCAATGCTCCACGAAAACAAGCCGATGCTGCTGACCGTTCCCTTGCCGGGAGAAGTCAACGGCGATTTCACGCAAGACCCTGCTTTGGCGCCGGTTTGCGGCGTGAATGGAGCCACCAACTGTCTTTATAACCCCTACTCCACAGTGGGGCCTGACGCAAACGGCCTTTTCCACCGAACGCCTTTCACCACCCCGGTGATTCCCCAGAGCATGATCGATCCCGTAGCCGCGTTTTACGTCAAAAGCTATCCCGCTCCAAATTTCATCGATCCCTTGCAACAAGGGCCGGGCGGCTGCGGCGTAACGTGCAACAACTTCATCGGGCCGGTGGGCAGCAGCCAGACCACGCACAACATCTCGATCAAAGTTGACCAGAACGTGTCATCGAAGCACAAACTCTTTGTAGAATGGCTCTTCAACCCCAGTTACTACACCAACTATCGCTATCCTTGGAATGGCGCAACCGCACCCACCAGCACCGGTATCGCAGGCGCGCAACCCTATCGCACCATCAACCAGATTGCGACCGTCGGCTTCACTTCCGCTTTGACGCCGACACTCCTCAACGAAGCACGGATGGAGTTCAGCCGGCAAAACCAGATCGCCTCGCCAAATCCAGACAGCGTCGCCGACACGGCGGCTGTGGAGAATGAGGTCAAAAATCTCAATTTCATTCTCTTTCCCCCCACTCAAGTGGTCCCGACCATCGGCATTGGCGGCCTCGCAAGCGTCGGCCAGCAACAGTGGCAGAACGGAATTCAAGGCGTTCAGGCTTACACGTTTACCGATAATGTGACCAAAATCCTGGGCAAGCACACGCTCAAAACAGGCATGATGTTCCGGCGCGATAACAACTGGAATATCGCGGGATGGGGTTACGGCCTCAATTTCGGCGGAGGGCTCACGGCGGATCCTGTAACAGGCCAGGGTGGCGCCGGGCTTGCTCAATTTCTGATGGGAGCCGTGGACCAGGGATCAGGCACCGGCACTTACCACGCTCCCTGGCAGACCAACAATTACTGGGGCGCTTACATTCAGGACGATTATTACGTCAAACCCAACCTGACGTTAAATCTCGGCTTGCGCTACGACTACTTCGGCTGGTTCTACGAACGGTATAACGACCTCGCTAACTTTGACTTCAACGCTCAGAACCCGGATGTGCCCTTCAAGGGAGCCATCGTCTATTTCGGGACGCCCCAGCACCCCTCCCGGACGGTATTTCCGGCCAACGGACCTGATTTTGGGCCGCGTTTTGGCTTTGCCTGGTCGCCATTCAAGAGCCGCAAGACAGTTATTCGTGGAGGCTATGGCGTCATCTTCAGCAATGGCATCAGCTCGGCATTTGGCGACCAGAACGGCGCCATCAGCGCGCCCGCCTTCGCTAATTTCGTGGCCTATAACGGGGACTTCACAGGGCAACGCCCGGCGTTCCAGCTCAGCAAGGGCGCTCCGCCGCTCAATCTGCCTCCCGCAGATTTCGCCAAAAGGGATAACGATCAGTTCCTGACGACCGGCTTCAATCTTTTCCTGAAAGCGCCTGAAGATCCTTACGTGGAACAATGGAGCTTCAACATTCAGCAGCAGCTTTCGACCAATATGAGTCTCAGCGTGGGATACGTTGGAACCCACGGGATGCACCTTTATGGTGATGAATTCCGTGGCTACAACTACATTCCAACGGCTGTCCGGCAAAAGCTGCGCACTAACATCACAAACCCCGTTCCGGTAGACGCATCCCTGGGGCCGCTTTACGGTTGCCCCGCAGACCCGACAATCCCCAATAAGGTGGACTGCCCGGGCGACATCGCCTTCCGGCCTTATCCGCAATACGGAGGATTTTTCGCAAACGTTTCACCCAATGGCTTCAACGATTACAATTCGTTTCAGCTTCGGTGGGAAGAGCGATACAGCCACGGGCTAAACTTCATCGTCGCCTACACGATTCAGAAGAATATCGAAGCCGCGAACTACGGAAGCATCATCGGCAACACGGCGACGCCCACGACATTGGCGCGCGCGGTGGGCCGGTCATCACTGATTCCCGGCGCCATCTCGGGCGGCTCGGGAAATTTTGCCGGCAGCGCCGCGGCGGAAAACCCGGATTGTCTCAATTGTTATATTGGTCTTGCTCCTGACGATACCCCTCAGATCCTGAACTTCGCCGTCACCTATCAGCTCCCGGCAGGCCCTGGAAGGCGCTATTTCACGCGCGGCCCTCTGAGCAAAATTCTGGGAGGATGGCTCCTGACGCAGAACTGGAATTTCCAGAGCGGCGTGCCCATTATGATCACGGGGCCCTGCAATGGAATCGGAAGTTGCAGGCCCAACATCATTGGCAATCCCGCGGCCGGGCGAAGCGGCAATCTGGCGCAACGTGAAAACCAGTGGTGGAATCCGAACGCCTTTGAGGCGAACTTCGGCAACGATCCAACAGTGATCCAGGAAGTGTCTACAGGACTCAATCCTGACGGCACGCCATTTAATTACAACAGCCTGGATTCCTGGTGGCAGTATGGCAACGAGGGAACGAATTGCCCCCACTGCCGCGCTCCGGGCTTCTGGAATCTGGACGCCGCGCTAACCAAGGACTTCCACTTCTCCGAAAGCAAATACTTCGAGATTCAGTGGCAGGTCTTCAACGCCCTGAATCACCAGAACCTGGGCCTACCCAACAATCACTGGTGCTTGCCGCCGGGACCTAACGGGGAGATCGATGCGGTGCATCAGTTCGGTTGCCAGTTCGGAAAGATCACGAATGTTCAGACCGACCCGCGCAACATGGAGTTTGGGCTGAAGTTTTACTGGTAACATGCCGAAGGCTTGGCAGGCTGCGGAAAAAATGTCGCCGTCTGTGATAAGGCTGTTCGATGGAGCCGAAGCCCTACCAGGCTGTCATTCTGAGCGTCGCGCAGCCAAGCGAAGAATCCCCGTATTTCCGCTCCAGGATAAACTTCGCGGGAAGTCTCAATGGCAGTGATGAATGAAGAGTGACGAGTGAGAAGGTGTGAATAAATCAATCCTCGCAGTTGTAGCGGCGAACGACGTTCGCCGAAGTTTTTGAAAACCAAAAACCCGGCGATCACAGATCGCCGCTACAGCGAGATTTTTTCACACCTTCTGATGAGTGACGAGCAAAAGCAACCAGAACTTCAGATTCATTTTTGCTCATCACTTATTACTCATCACTCATCACTCTTCACTCGTCACTGTTTTTTCGACTTCTCAGAATGACGGTTGGAAACCTTTTTCGCAGCCTGCCAAAGTAGCCTTCAGCTATCACTACTGCTTCCATAGAAAAACTCCTATGTTCAGTCATCGGTTTTTATCGGTGCTGCTGTGCATGATCCTCATGCTGCTCGCAACAGAAAGCTTTGGCCAGCAAATTCCGCATCAGGTCCCCCCTCGCCGCTCGTACCAGCTTGCGGATGGATTCGGCATGAACGTTGATCTGCCCCGTGAGCCCCGCCTGCCCTGGACCGAGCGCTGGTGGACTCGCATTTTCGATTCGGGCATCAAGTGGGTGCGCGTGGGCCAGTATGAGAATTCTTCGGAGCGGACAAGTTGGGACTGGATCGAACAGACTCCGGGCCACTACGCCACCACGCCAGATTTGGATGAAGCGATCCGGTCGCTGGCTGAAAACGGAGTCCATATTGAGATGGAGCTTCAGTATTCAAACCCACTTTACCAGGGCAACCCTGCAATCCGGATTCGGCGCGTGATTCTTCCGCCCCCGGGGATCGGACCGGATGATCACCCTCCGAACCCGATCTTCAATCCTCCAACCAGCCCCGAGCAGATCGATGCCTTCCTCAGGTACGCGCGCTTCATGGTTCGACGCTACCAGGGAGAAGTGAAATACTGGGAGCTTTGGAACGAACCTGATATCGGATATTGGCAACCACAAACAAAAACCAAACAAGAGCTTGTTGCAAAGGCCAAAGCCTATGGCCGGCTGTTGTCAAGCTTTGCCGATGTGGTGCACCAGACTGACCCGCAGGCTAAGGTGATTTCAGCCGGAACGTCCAGCCCAAACCTGGTCTTCGCGCGGGCGGCGCTTGCGGAGTGCGCTCGGAAAGTAGATATTGTCGCCTATCACACCTATCCCGGCTTTGGCTCCAACCACATGCCCGAAGAGGCCGACACGCTGGAGCATGCATCTGCATTTCGCGCCGCGATCATGCACGTGCCGGGAATGCGGAACGAAGTTCAATTTTGGGATAACGAATGGGATGTGTCTCCGCTCTGGAAAAACTCGAATGAATCCGTGCAGGCGCGCTACGTTCCGCGATTTTATCTGTATAATCTGGCCCAAGGCGTGAAAGCGTTCATGTGGGAGCTTGTCCCAGGCACGGACGGAAATGAAGACAATCTTTATGGGATCATCAACGGAAGGACTCCCGGTCCGGACGCTTTCAAGCCTCGTGAAGCCTATCGCGCGTTTGAGGTCACTTCCGCCCTTTTTGGCGAAACCGCGATTGATCCGACGGCGGAATTCAGCATCGCAGGGGTTCCCGCGCAATACACGCATGGCCAACTCCAGAGCTATGCGTTTCGGGATAAGGTCTCCGGCCAGCGCATTTATGCTTTCTGGCTGGCCGTCATTGCGGAACCTGCGGATAATTTCACTCCCATTGACGTGAACCTGAAGGTCTCCGATCCTAACCTTCGCAAGCCTGTCCTGATCGACGTTCGTACAAGCGCCGTGACGCCGCTTGAGTGGCAGGCTCGAAAGGAACTCCGTGTGCCTTTGAAGGACAGCGTCATGGCCGTTGCAGATGCTTCGTATTTGAATTGGCCTCTGGTGCCGGAAACACCCGGCGAGCTTCAGGCGCTGCACACCGGCAATGCGGTCACGCTCCGCTGGAAAACGTATACCCATGCAAACCGCCTGGAGATTGAACGCTCTATCAATTACGGGCCTTGGAAGATTGTGGGTGAAATGGCAGGCGGGCAGACGACGTTTCAAGACACCCACGTCGTAAAAGGTCACGTTACTTACAGGCTGCGGGCCTACAATAATCAGGGGGCGTCAGCGTGGTCCAATCCCGCCTGGGTGGACGTCAGGAACAATTCGTCAGAAGTTGTGAAAAAATCTCGCTGTAGCGGCGATCTGTGATCGCCGGCGTTTTGTTTTCCCAACCTTCGGCGAACATCGTTCGCCGCGACAACGCCGCGGATTAATTCATTCGCAGCGCCGCCTGGAGGCCGCAGCCAAAAGAACTGTCATTCTGAGCGAGCCCTTCGGCTTCGCTCAGGGTAAACTCCGCGGAGCGAAGAATCCCGGCATGGATCATGCGAAATACGGGGATTCTTCGCTCCGCTCGGAATGACAAGACCCAAGTGTTGGTTAAAAGAACACGAAACTACGACCTGGCAACGCAGACCCCCGCCTCCGCGGTCTGCGGCCTCTCCGATACGGGTTGCGCGAGAGAAGACGCGGACCGCAAAAGCAGCGGTCCGCGTTACGGGCTTATCGTTTATCTTCTTTGCTGCTTCGCCGTGTCTCTCCCGCTAAAGGGTCTTTCTTCCAGCGCCGGTGCAAATGATCTCCAGCAAGTTGTAGCGCTCATCAAGCAAGGAAACCTGAAAGCGGCCGAAACAAGGTTGAAACAGGCGGAAACCGAAAGCCCCGACGACGCCGCAATTTACAGGCTTCTGGGCATTGTCTATCAGCGCGAATCGAAGTTCACGGAGTCGGAGAGAGCCTTGCGAAAGGCCGTGACGCTTTCCCCAAAAACAGACCCTCAACTCCTGTTCATCCTCTGTCAGACCGAATTTGCGCTCAAGAAGCAGAGTGAAGCTCTACGGCTTGCGAATCAGATTTCTGAGTTAGCGGAAACCGATCCCATCGCGCACTATTCGCTCGGCCAGTTGCTGGTTGCGAACGGCAGGCCTGTTGAAGCCATCCGTGAGCTTGAAAAGGCTCACATGCTGGCTCCGGAAAATCCGGCTATCACGACGGGATTGATCATTGCGGATCTCGGCGCCGGGCGCGAAAAACCAGCCCAAAATCTGTTGGCGGATTTCTTCAAGCACGCCTCCTATGACGATCTGGTTCAGGCTGGAGCGAGGTTTGGCGACGCCGGCCAGTTTGCCGCCGCAAAACAGGCTTTCAAGCTGGCGCTTCAGGCGCAGCCGAACGCTTACGACGCGCGGTTCAATCTGGCGTTTGTCTACTACCGCCAGGGAAACCCGGAGCAGGCCCTGGCTACGCTCAACCAGATTGATCCTCACAGAGCCCAGGGGCAATGGGATTACCACTATCTTCGCGGAAAAATCGATCTGGCCCTGCATCAGAATCGGGGCGCGGCGGCGGAAATGACGAAGGCTCTCCAGTTGCAGCCGGGCAATGAAAGCCTGTGCTCCGACGCGGGCCTTCTGTTTTTCCGCTTTGAGAATTTCTGGAAAGCGCTGGCGGTTTATCAGGCTTGCGCCGCGCGCTTGCCGGATTCAGCGGAGATTCAAACCGGCCTCGGGCTGACGTATTTTCGCTTGGGGAAATATCACGAGGCAGTGAGGACCTTCCAGAAAGTCCTGGCGGTCAAGCCGGATGCGGACGCCGCGCGCGAAGCGCTGGGCTTTCTGCTTTATATCGAAGGCAGCTTGAAGGAAGCCAGAGCGATCCTTGAAGCGCGGGCAGGCGCTCAAGATGCGGACTACTATATCGACTATCTGGACGCGCTGGTGCTTCTGCGGCTTCATCCGGCAAGCGACCATTCGGATGCCCTTCACTGGCTTGATGAAACCCTGCGCAGGAATCCTCAATTTGCCCCCGCCTACTTTGAAAGAGCGAGAATCTGGATGGGTCAGAACAAACCGGAAAAGGCTCTGGCCGATCTCGAACGGGCCACTAAAACAGACCCTCATTATGCGCAGCCGTATTACCTCATCGCGCAGGTTGATTACAAACTTGGGAAAAAACAGGCAGCCAACGAGGCCCGGCGGAAATTCAGCGCATTAAACAATGAGCGGGAAGAGAAGGAACAGGAATGGCAGGTTGAAAATCAGCTTTTGCAGTCGCTTCAATAGCGCGCCCGTCGCGCAGACCGCCGCCTTTGCGGTCTGCGGTTCTTCCGCGTGGTGTCGCCGCCTGATTCAGCAAAAATGCAGAATCACAAAATCGGCGGCCCGCGCTATCCTGCTGCCCTGAACGAAGACGCCGGGAGCGGGCAGCCAAGGTCAGCGCTCTCCCAAGCGTGCCTGCCCGCTGGGATCATGCAACAGGCGCAATGCACATCGGCATCAGTGGTCTAAATGCTCACTGTGATAGATCTCATCGAACTGACGAGCGGTAGCGTCCGAAAACTTGCTGTGCCCTGGGAACCTTCTCATGTACTCAGCCTGCTCTTCTGACGGGGATCGTTCCACGTAGCTGGTCGGCACTGCGAAAAGAGATGGCGCAGGATCACCTTCTATAACGAGCTGAACGTCCGACGTATTCGGAGTTAACGGTTTACCCGTCTCGCCGAACAGCGAGCGCATGCGGAGCGGGAAACAGTCGAGGGCGGGGGCGACCCACTCCTCGGTGTGGGTAATATGTCCAGGCACAAACGTGATGTCAGACTGCACTCGCACGGTATCATATCCCAGGATTGAGGCATGCTGTGCGTTCGGATCGGCGCTACATTGTGTTGAATAGCTCCGGTAATGCTCGACCGTGCCATCTGAGAGGCTATAAGTGCTGATCGACTCGCTTTCTGGCATTATTGCTGTCCTTGTCCGAGCTACTAGATCTATCACGCTGCGATCCATCACCCACTGATGGTCGGGGAGTTCGACCATCGCTGCATCAACACGCGAACCATCCTTACGGACCGCATAGATCCTGTACTGACTCCTTACAAGCTGCCAATCAGGGGTGTAAACAGATCGAATCAATATCGCAGTAAAGGCTTTCCTAGTACCTTGCTGCGCCCTCAAGCCACCAAGCCTTCCAGCGAAGAACATCAGCACCCCTACCAAAGCACTGAAAACTGCTAATAGTACGAGGCGCCTCATCTCATTCTCCTTTCTTGTCGGAAGTCCGCACTATCCGCCTGGTTCAATGTGCGGCCGCAACCTGAAAATGGGCTGCAACGATGCTCCTGATTGCATCGGAAAGTAAAGCGTGAATTGAAAGCGAAGTATAAGTCACGGTCCGTACATACTTAATCGTTAAGGGCACCTGTTATAACATCCCGTTGTTGCTGGGTTACAGCAATAGGAGGGCGAAATGCAGAATAGCGCATAACCTTGGCCGCACCCCGAGCTCTGACAAATATCTTGCTCGCATTCTGTGCCGAATGTGCATCCCGATGCGGAATAGCATCTACATTCGCTCGCATCAAACATTCCCTGGTTGTTGTAGTAGAGATCGCAGGTTTGTGCCTGGGCGCTTTTCAGCCCTAGGGCGGCACCGAGAGTAGCGATAAACAGAAACCACAACACAAACGCCGTCACTTTCATTTTCTGCCTTCTGCAAAGGAAGAATTCTCAATGATGAATGTAACTCCAGAACTAACTCTGCCTTAATCGCTCATATTAAGTAAATCCGCGTGTCAACACTTTTGTGAGTTGTATGCGCTTAATCGACGTCGAGCGGGTAGCCACGATCAGGAAAGCGGCAGCAGTTTTTGATAATGGATTCAGCGGCGGATAGGGCAACATATCGCATCGCAACTTATGCCAAGGGAAGGGCCGCAGACCGCAACCAAGGCGGTCTGCGGTTCTTGCTTGCTACTTGCTTAAGGCGTCGCCCCAGAGATTGGAACGGCTGGTTCCTCAAGCAACTTATTGGCTAGATCATCCGGCCCTGACTTACTGAGTTCCATGTATATTTGTATTAAGGCCGTGTACTGGTTACCTTTATACTTCATGTTTCTCAAATCCGCTTTTATCTGCTGGGCAACGTCCTCGGGAGACGTACCCCTTTGCAGCATGTCTGCGTAATAATGCTGAACAGCAAGTTTCGCGCGACGAGTTTCATCAAACTTAGTTTTAAGGGTACCAGCGTTCAAACCCACAATAGAGCCGTCTGAGAATTCGGCATACTCTAGGTTGACCACCACCCGAAGGAAATGCACCGTCGCCCGTGGAATCACTGTGCTCATGAAATGACCCTGCTCTTGCTCTCCGGGCCCTAATGGATCTGCATTTAGAAACCAAGAATCCTCGGATACGCTCGCATGGCATGGCTTGGGAGAAATGTCCCAGTAGAAATCGATGCCGATCACATAGGCAATCAAAGGTTTACCGCTCTCGTTGCGAATAGTAAAAGTCGCACCTGAGATTTTTTGATGATCTATGTTCAGGTTGAAATCGGAAATAGCGATACCTGAATTAGCTGTGTTTATCTCAATGGGAGCGTCTAAATTGGTTATTTCGCCGCTTTGGAAGAGCGCTGCGGCGATCTCTAGATTGGACGTGCTCGCGAACAGGCCTTGATGCCGAAAAACCTGTGTCATGCATTCCCCGCTTGTACCACAGGAAAATGAACTACAAAAAGTTTTACCCTGAGAGTTGACTCCACAGCAGCAACCAACACCAGTGCATGCTGGCGGAACAATGCAATTAGTACAACGAAAAGAGTTTGGAACATCGTGACATTGGCAAGATGCGATGAAATTACCAGAATTACACTCACCGCAATTTTGCGGTGCACTGCAATCCCCGTAAAGTGCGGTGGCGAGCGAACAAGCCAACAACACCAACAGTGCCTGGCTGATGACATGTCTCATAGTTCTTCTCCCCTTTCGTTTGGATGTGAATGGACTAAAGAAAACACACATTTACCTCCCCGGCTGGAATAGGCGAACGATATCACCCATCTTCAATAAGTGTCAATATGCAATTCAATAAAAAATTTATAACTAAAAAGTACAAAAGCCGGTAGCCGCGGTCAACCGGTTTTTTGGGTTGACCACGGGCTGTTCTCTCCTTTGAACCGTGACAAGTAGCCCGTAGCGCAGACCGCCACCTTTGCGGTCTGCGGCCTTTCCGAGACACGTTGCAAGAGAGAAGACGCGGACCGCGAAAGCAGCGGTTCGCGCTACCCTGCTTTTCCCGGCCCCATCGGGCAATCGGCGAACCTCTTGCGGCCAGGGGCTTGACCTTTGATAGGCTAATGTTATAGCCTAATTAATAAGGGTATTTCTCTGGCGCTCGCTTTCTTAAGGCCCCAGGGGCTATGACCTTGGGAAGACAGTGGTGAGAGACCGGAATGGAATCGAAAATGGAAGGCAAAATAATAACAGGCGCTACGATCAATCGCGGCGTCTGTTCATTATACGGTAATATAAATCACATTTTGAATTTTAGTGATGGATATTCCGTTGGGGAAACGTCGGAAAAAGAATGTTTAGGTTTGGCGAGCGCATATAAAAATCTACCCGATTGAAAGCAGGTAAGTTATTGGCTTATTTTCCGGTCACCCTTTACCAACAATTTCCAGAATTTCATGTATGTTACAGAATTTAAAACAGTTATTAATTTAATTTGTTTGTTTTGTTCTAATAAACAGAAAAGATTGGGCTTGGAATGGAAATAGGAAAATTGTTCGTTTATTTTATGACGTGTAATCAGGTTAAATTGGGCCGTTCGAGGCGCAAGTCGCGAATCCAGTGATACAGATAATGAGAAATGATTTTAAATCTGTCATTCTGACGCCGAGCTCTTCGGCTTCGCTCTCAGGTAAACTCCGCGAGGCAGAAGAATCCCTCTATTATTCAGCCTTCAGCAAACAGCGCTCAGCTATCAGCAGAAAATCCCCAGAGTGAGAAACTGAACGCTGACGGCTGATCGCTCAATACCGGGATTTTTCGCTTCGCTCCGTTCAGAATGATAGAGGGAGAATTCAGCATGACAGGCGAAGGCATCAGCCGTCTACAATTCCCTTTCCCTCTTGAACGGTGATGGTCTGATCGGCGCGGACGCGACGAATCCGGTCAACCTGGCCGCTGGGCCAGCGCAGGATGATCTCATCAACTGTCGCATGGTCTCCCAGTCCGAAGTGGACGCGCAGATCGTTCTGGGAAATGTAGCTGCTGCCGCTGCGGACTTCATCGATCTGGCGCTCGGCGCCAGTTCGCACTTCAATCCGAGCGCCAATGCCATTGCGATTGGATTTAATGCCGACCGTTTTAATTCTGATCCAATGATTGCGGTTGCCGCCGTCATTCCGCAGCAGATAGGCCGGCCCGTTCATGTTATTGATGACGATATCGGTATCGCCATCGTTGTCGTAGTCGGCGAAAGCTACGCCGCGGCCTGAACTAAGAAGCTGAATCCCCGGCCCGGAAGACCCGGAGACATCCTCAAATCTTCGCGTGCCGGGCGGGCCTTCGACATTGTGATAGAGCAGCTTAGGCTCGGCATAGGTGGAATCAATGTGGTAATCATCGATGATGGCGTCAAGATGCCCATTCGCCATGAAGAGATCGGGCCAACCGTCGTTATCGTAATCGACGAATCCAATTCCCCATCCCATATAATTCGGATGAGAGCCGAGCCCGGCCGCAAAAGTGACGTCGCTGAACGCGCCGTCGCCATTATTATGGTAGAGATTGGGCGTATCGTCGGAAAAATTGGTCTTGGCGAGGTCGAGATATCCATCGCGGTCATAGTCTCCCGCTGCAACGCCCATGCCCGCCTGAGCCTCGCCATCTCCACTATAAGCCACGCCCGCCACGAAAGCCTGATCGGTGAATGTTCCGCCGTGATGGTTGTGATAAAGGATGCTCGCGGTGGAATCACAGGCGACATAAAGATCAGGCCAGCCGTCGTTGTCGTAGTCCAGGCTGATCGCGCCCAGAGCGTAGTGCTTATCGGGAAGAAGAATGATTCCCGCTTTTTCGCTGACGTCCGTAAAGGTCCCGTCGCCGTTGTTGTGATAAAGAAAATTCCTTCCTGTCTGAAGGCCGCGCGGCCCGCACGCCATCGGGATGCCTTTGTATTGGCAGAATTGTCCGGAACCGGGTTGAGGAAGCAATTTGAAATCCTTCCCCTGATCCACATAGTTGGCGACAAACAAATCCAGCCTTCCGTCGCGGTCGTAGTCGAAGAAGACGCATCCCGTGTTCCACCTCCAGGGATCGCCCGCAACCCCGGCCCGTTCAGCGACCTCAGTAAAAGTGCCATCTCCATTATTGTGATAGAGCAGATTCTTTCCATAACAGGTGACGAAAATATCGTCCCATCCGTCGTTGTCATAGTCGCCGACACAGACGCCCTGGCCCCAGCCCGAATGGATCAAGCCTGCCTTCACCGTCACGTCTGTAAAAGTGCCGTTTCTGTTGTTGTGGAAGAGGCGGTTCGAGGGC
>CADDZJ010000029.1 GCA_902812415.1 Acidobacteriota bacterium | reverse complement strand
TCTCGTGTTGGTAGACCTGGTACCCAGACCAATTCAGAATCCGCGTGAAATCGTTGTCGGTTGGCACCCCGCCAGTCTACCGCAACCGCACCCATTCACACCTCTTCACAGATTCCTGCGCAGAGCCTAATCGAGACTGAACGCACAAGGCTCATTGTGGATCTTCAGAAGTCGCTTAACTCCCATGCTTTCCCGCGTCACCTCTGAAAGAAGCTGCGCACTACGAATACCATTAAACGTTGCTTTGTGGAGGTGCGCCGTCGCACCCGACGCACGGGCGTCGCCACCAGTGCGCAGAGCGTCAATCGGATTATTTATGCCATTTTTAATCGCCTTAACGCAGACTGGAAAACCCGCACGTCAAAGTTCTGACATAAGCAGCTTGAAGTCACCTCAGAATGACGCGATTTTGGAACGCTTTTCAGTAACCTGCTAGAATGAGGACGAACACTCATGGCCATGCGCCTGGTAGAACGGATTCGTTTCCTCTTTCGGATTTTTCTGCTTTTCACCTTTCTCGCGGCGGTAGCCACGATCAGCGCCATCACCACGATCAAGCTTACGATTCAGGGAAACCAGGAGACGCTGCCGGATTGGGTCGGCGTTAACCTGGATACTGCGACGGCGTCGGCAGCCGACATGGGTTTGGAAGTAAAGGTGGAAGACAAGCTTTTCAGCGATAAATATCCGGCTGATGAGATTATCTCCCAGGAGCCGCAACCCGGGATCAAAGTGAAAGTGGGGCAGCACGTGCACGTGCTGGTGAGTCTGGGGCCCCCACGCATCGTCGTGCCCGATCTGCTGGGATCAAGCGCTCGTGTGGCCCAGATTCTGGCTGTCCAAAAAGGGTTGACCGTGGGCGACATCGCCGAAGTTCATTGGCCGGGCCTGGAGACCGATCAAGTGGTGGCCCAGGATCCTCCGCCCTCGACTACGGAAATTCGCAGCCCTGCTATCAACTTTCTGGTCTCGGTGGGAGAAAACACGCTGGCCTACGTTTGCCCCGACTTTTTGGGCAAAAAACTGGACTCGGTGGCTCCGCTCGTTCAGCGCGCCGGATTCAGCGTCAACAAAGTTACACCCGTAACCGGAACAACCGCTCCGCCCGGAACGATTTTGAGCCAAACCCCCGTCCCCGGAAGCAGGATCAGCGCCGGCGATTCCTTCACTTTCCAGGTCGCACAGGGGAACAACGCAGCAGCCCCACCCCCTGCTCCTGCGCCCAGCGCGCCGCACTGAAGAATTGCAGTCCTTCCTGCTTTTTATCAGACAATCAACAGCCCGGTGCAAAACCGGCCAAACCGTCATCCTGAGGAGCCCCTATGGGTCTGCAGCCCACCCAAGGGGATGAAAATCGCATTCACGTCACCTTCGCAATAAGCGGGGGTCTGGCCGGATTCCCACTTGCGCGGGAAGGACAGCGCTATTTTCATGCCATGTAGTGAGCCAAAGGCTCACGGCGCTTCCGCTCAGGATGAGAAGTGAAGCCTCAGCATGACACACCCCTCAGATTTTCTCATTAACCTGTTGGAGGAACAGAGCGGGGTTTTGAAACAGCGCACAGCCACTGGTCAGAGAATCTTCAGTTTCTTCGCAATGCTTTCCAAAATTTCGAGGGCGCGGGAGAGTTTTTCCTGAGTGTGGGTTGCGGTCACAATGGTCCGCAATCGCGCCTTGCCGACGGGCACGGTCGGATATCCAATGCCCTGCGCGAAGACGCCGGCCTCGAAAAGTTCACGGGAAAACTGATGCGCCAGCGCGGCGTCTCCCACGATGATGGGAGTGATCGGCGTCTCGCTGACTCCGGTGTTGAACCCGAGCCGGGCGAGGCCTTCCTTGAAGAAGCGAGTGTTTGCCCAGAGTTGTTCGACAAGTTCCGGTTCCTCATCGAGCAACTCAAAGGCCGCAATGCACGTGGCCGCCACCGAGGGAGGATGAGAAGTGGAAAACAGAAATGGCCGCGCGCGATGATAAAGGAATTCGATGGCGTCGCGGGTGGAACAGACGTAGCCGCCCAGCGCGCCGATGGCTTTGGAAAGCGTTCCCACCTGAATATCCACGCGGCCATGCAGGTTGAAGTGATCGACGGAGCCGCGCCCATTGCGGCCCAGCACCCCCGAAGCATGCGCATCATCAATCATCATGATGCAGCCGTATTCCTCGGCCAGCTTCACAAGCTGCGGCAGCGGGGCGATATCGCCGTCCATTGAAAACACTCCGTCGGTAATCAGGAGCTTATGGCCTTTGTGTCCGGCAATCTCCTTAAGGATCTTTTCGCAGGCTTCGACGTCCTTATGCGGAAACCTTCGAATTTCGGCGCGCGAGAGCCGGCAGCCGTCGATGATGGAGGCGTGATTGAGCTCGTCGGAAATAATCACGTCCTCGCGGCCCAGGATGGCCGATACGGTTCCGGCGTTGGCCGTGAAACCTGACTGAAAAACTACCGCGGCTTCGGTTCGCTTAAACTGGGCTATTTTCTCTTCAAGCTCCATGTGGATCGACATAGTGCCGGCAATCGTGCGGACGGCGCCAGAACCGACTCCGTATTTCTGAATAGCCTCCAGAGCGCGCTGCTTGAGCTTGGGGTGGGTGTTGAGACCCAGGTAATTGTTTGAAGAAAGGTTGATCACCTGTCGGCCATCAAAACGCGCCACCGGAAGTTGCTCGCCCTCTAAAATTCGCAGCTTCTGATAAAGTCCCTGCTCGCGGAGTTTCTGAAGCTCATCGGCCAGGTATTGAAGTTGTGCTTTTGGCATGCGATCACCCTGCTCAAATCATGAATAGCAGCTTCTCAACCCTGTGATCTTATCACAGCGCGCGGGTGCGCTCGCCAGAGCGACCACACGTGATGCGGCAATCCCGGAATTGACAATGTTATGATGGAAAAGCGCTCGTTTGAAGCATCCCTCGAAAGGAAACTCTGATGCGATTGGTCTTCGGCGGATTATGTCTGTTGATCGGAATGCAGATAGGCATTGCGGGAAGTGGTTGGGCTGCACCATCCGGTTGGATTAACATTACCCCTACAGAAAATCTTCAGGGGTGGACGCGGGTTCCCATCCCACCCACGCGACCGCTCAATCCGGTTTCGCAATGGAAGCTGGACAAGGCGCAACATACGATTGTTTGCGAGGGAACAGGCGGCCATGAATGGTTGCGCTACGATCATGAATATAAGGATTTCGTCTTCGAGGTCGAGTGGCGGCTCACACCCGTTCCGGGCTCGAAGAATTACAACAGCGGCATCTTTGCGCGAAATAATCGGGATGGGAGCATCTGGTATCAGGCGCAGGTGGGCAGCGCAAGCGGCGGCTACTGGTTTGGCGATAACCCTGTCGGCGCGATCCTCAAACGTTTCAACCTGAGTTCTGAAGTTGGAGAAAACCGCGTCAAGCCTGCCGGTGAATGGAATGCCTACCGGCTCCGATGTGTAGGGAAGGCGCTTTCGCTCTGGGTGAACGGGATCAAGCAAAGTGAATTCACCGAGTGTAACAACCCGGAGGGTTACATCGGCCTTGAGGCCGAAGGATCGAGAATTGAGTTCCGCAACTTGAGAGTCAGAGTGCTACCTTAACCTCATATCAGGGCAATGGAAGTATTCAACATAAGATCCAAACAGTTCAATTACCAGGTGGTCGTGGGCGAGGGGGCCTGGCGAACTCTGCGTAATTTCCCGCACGATCGTTATTCCTCCATTTTTGTCATCACCGAAGGGCCTCTCTGGAAGCGATGGGGCAAATCATTTCTCGCTGATTCAAAGCTCAACAACACGAAAACATTTTTCGTTCCTCCCGGTGAACGTTCAAAGTCTCTGCGGGCGCTCGGGCTGCTGGCAAGCCAGCTACTGAAGCAAGGCGCAGACCGCCGCTCGCTGTTGGTGCTCTTTGGGGGAGGCGTGATTGGCGATCTGGGCGGCTTTCTGGCCTCAGTTTATATGCGGGGGGTGGACTGCATTCACGTCCCGACTACAATTCTCTCCCAGGTGGATAGTTCCATTGGCGGCAAAACGGCAGTGAACTTGGGGGAGATGAAAAATTTAATCGGCACCTTTTATCCCGGGCGGTTGGTCTTGTCGGAGCCGCGCGTGCTCAGTTCATTGAGCCAGCGCAATTTCCGCTCCGGATTATATGAAGTGGTCAAACACGCCATCCTGGACGGGCCGGGGTTTTTCAAGCAACTCGAGACAGGCATCGATTCCTTAAGCCCGGACAACATCGATCCCCTGCTCCCGATCCTGCCGCGGGCGGTGCGGGTAAAGGCGAGGGTGGTGAATCGCGACGAACGCGAAGCCAATCTTCGCGTTGTGCTGAATCTGGGGCACACATTCGGTCATGCCATCGAGGAAGCTACCCACTATCGACGCTTCGTACACGGAGAAGCAGTCGGATGGGGGTTACTGGCTATTTCGCGCCTCGGCCAACGACTGGGCCTCTTGGCTCTGGCTGAAGGCGAGCGCATTGAGAATTTGGTCTGGCGACTCGGCCCGCTGCCCTCAATTCGTGACCTCTCTCCCGCCAGGATTCTGCGCCTGCTTCATCAGGATAAGAAAGCCGTGGGCGGAAGAATTCAATGGGTTGTGCCGGAACGGATCGGCCATGTGCGTGTGACTGACGATGTGCCAAGGGAAGTCGTTGAAGCTGCTTTCCGTGATATCCAAAGATTCAGTGCTTGAGCCAGCGACTAACTGCTTTTGGGTCTTGGTTGAATTCAATGAGCCGTAAGACTTCGCAACCCCTCGCAGGCAGTCCGCTGGGATCACCAACGGAGATTGCTTCCACGGCGCGATCTGTGCGGGAGATGTTTGAAGCGGTAGCGCCGCATTATGATTTTCTGAATCATCTCCTCTCTGCCGGTTTGGACCTTTCCTGGCGGCGCTCTACCGCTGATGCGCTGCGGGAGTCGCTGGCAAAACCCAGATCGGTCGCCTTGGATGTTTGCTGTGGAACGGGAGACCTGGCATTCGCCCTTCGACGCTTTTCCCGGGGCAGGGTGCTTGCCGCCGATTTCTGTCAACCGATGCTCCAAAGAGCCAGGCTGAAACTCCCGCATCCTTCATCACATCCCGTCTCCTTTTTAGGGGCTGACACGCTCTTGCTGCCTTTTGCTGATAATTCGATTGACGTCGTCACGAGCGCCTTTGGCTTCCGCAATTTAGCCAACTATTCGGAAGGTCTCCGCGAGATGCGGCGAGTGCTGAAGCCCGGCGGCATTTTGGCGATTCTGGAGTTCTCGCATGTCCGCTGGCCTCTCTTCGGGCCTCTTTTTCGTCTCTATTTTGCCCGCGTACTACCTTGGATTGGGACTTGGATTTCGGGCGTCTCAGGTCCTTACCAGTACCTGCACGATTCAGCTTCTCGCTTCCCTGACCAGATAGCCCTGGAGAAAATCGTACAGGAGGCTGGATTTACGAAAGTCCGATATCGCAATTTTATGGGTGGCGTTGCCGCTCTGCATCTGGCTGAGAAGACGGCTGGCTAGAAGCGACTCCATCTAAAAGCCGATTGCGGTATGATAAAAGAATCAGTGTGAGGGTGAGCCTAACTTTAGTAGGTCAAAACTTGGCTTGAGAAGCGTATCTTGAGGCTAACTTTTGCATCTAACTGAGTCGCTTCGAGGATGGCGCCACACAGGTTCTTGCTTTTCTAAGTCTGAAAACCGTATGATGGAGAATTTTGGCGCTGGCGTAGCTCAGTTGGTAGAGCATCTGATTTGTAATCAGAGGGTCAGGGGTTCGAATCCCTTCGCCAGCTCCATCAGTATAGATATCGAGACGAGAGACAAGAGACCAACAATCAGTTCTCAACCCTCACCGCCGCCGGTTCAACTGCCTGCGGTCTCTTGCCTCATTGCCTCAGTATTTTGGACAGGTGGCTGAGCGGTCAAAAGCAGCAGACTGTAAATCTGCCGGCCCATGTGGTCTACGGAGGTTCGAATCCTCCCCTGTCCACCAGAAAGACAGAGTTGAGATGCAAGGGATGAGAAAGAAGGCGCGATGGACGCTCGCCTCTTGTCTCTTGTCTCTGTGCACAGTAGGGCGGGAGTAACTCAGTGGTAGAGTCACAGCCTTCCAAGCTGTTGGTCGCGGGTTCGATTCCCGTCTCCCGCTCCAAGCAGCAGTGGATAGTGATAAGTGACGAGCAGGGTCCCAAATAGGTGTTTGCTGTTTACTCGTTACTCGTCACTCTTCACTGCTTTCGAGGGGCCGATGTAGCTCAGTCGGTAGAGCGCGTCCTTGGTAAGGACGAGGTCAGCGGTTCGATCCCGCTCATCGGCTCCAGCGATTCAAAAAAATGATTGGCCGATGCCAGGCAGGCGAAGATATTTGCACACGTGACACTTAACGCGCAAAGTGTTTATCTGCAAATAAATCATTTATTATCTGTGGTTTGTGAAACTACAAATCGAGACGATAAATTCTTTTCAACTTTGGCATAAAGAGTGCTTCACTTTTTGAAAAATCCTGTTATAATTCATTAAGCGGCTTAAAGTACAGAACGAATCTTTCACGGTGAGGGGCGGTCTTAGAGCTTACAAGAACGGGGTGGCGCCCAGCAAAACATTCTTTTTCCTAGGGAACTTTTCAAATCTGAGGAATTCATCGCCCATCAGGTGAGGCGTTTTTACGTGTATGCGCGAAATCATCACGCTACAATGCTCTGAATGCAAGAATCGTAATTATACGACGACAAAAAATAAGAAGAAAAACCAAGACCGGCTGGAACTCAAGAAGTTTTGCCCTGCCTGCCGGCATCACACTTCGCATAAAGAAGTGAAATAATTTGGGGACACTGAACACTGAGGGGTGCGGTCAGGTCAGTAGGGGCGTAAGTTTAACGGCTAGACTGCCGGTCTCCAAAACCGGTCGTGGGGGTTCGAATCCCTCCGCCCCTGCCATCAGTTGAGACACGGTAAAAAGCAGCGCTAACTCTCACGACAGGCGGGGCGATAAAAACCAGACATGGCAGACGAAATCACCATCCAAAGAGGAACGTGGCAGAGACTCCGGGATTACTACCAGGAAGTCAAGATCGAGATGAAGCGCGTCACGTGGCCCGGCAAGCAGGAAGTTTATGGGACGACGGTGATGGTTCTGGCTTGCACCTTCGCATTCGCCGCTTTTTTCTGGGTTTGTGATGCGTGCTTCTCGCGCTTGGTCATACACATGTTGAGCTATCTCACGCACCGCGCTGCTTAAGCATTTGAAACAGGCTGGTACTGCAACGCTCTCCGGCTCGGGTTCCGATTGAAAACTTCACTCATGTCGAAAAACTGGTACATCATTCACACCTACTCCGGATTTGAAAAAAAAGTCGCGGAGACGCTCCGCAGCCGTGTCGAGGCGGCAGGTCTTGGTGAACGAATTGGAGAGGTGCTGGTCCCCAGCGAAGACGTGGTGGAAATGCGCCAGGGGAAGAAGGTGGTGGCGCCCAAGTTGTTCTATCCCGGCTATGTGTTGGTGGAAATGGACATGGATAACGAAACCTGGCATCTCGTCCGCTCCACCCCCCGGGTGACCGGCTTTGTCGGATCGGGCCAGATGCCCAGCCCCCTGACGCGCGAAGAAGTCGATCGCATTGTCCATCGGGTTGAGGTTGCAGCCGAGCATCCCAAGCCGAAGCTGAAGTTCGAGAAAGGCGAAACCGTCAAAATCAATGAGGGTCCTTTCAAGGATTTCACCGGGCTGGTGGATGAGGTCAATGACGACCGATCGACTTTGCGGGTGATGGTTACGATCTTCGGGCGATCGACGCCGGTTGAGCTGGATTTTTACCAGGTTGAGAAGAGCTCCTAAGCCGATGGCCGTGGTGACAGATTGATCGTGTCATCCTGGAACGCGAGCAGAACTTAAATTATCAGGGCTAGCTAAGGAAACGATATGGCGAAAAAAGTTGCGGCAATAGCCAAACTTCAAATTCCGGCGGGCAAAGCGACCCCGGCGCCTCCGGTCGGTCCGGCATTGGGGCAGCACGGCGTGAATATTATGGAGTTCTGCAAGGCCTTCAACGCCAAAACCTCGGGAAAAGATCAGGAAGGTCTTATCATCCCGGTTGTGATCACGGTTTATCAGGACCGCACTTTTACTTTTGTAACCAAAACTCCGCCCGCTTCGGTGCTGCTCAAGCGCGCCGCAGGAATTGCCAAGGGTTCCGGTGAGCCGAACAAAAATAAAGTGGGGAAGGTCACGGAGAAGCAGGTGGAAGAGATTGCCAAAACCAAGCTTCAGGACTTGAATACACGCGATTTGGCAGCCGCCATTGCCACGGTTCGCGGAACGGCCCGCAGCATGGGGATTGAAGTGACCGCTTAGCGCGAGTGTAGAAGTCAGAATCTCCAGATGGAATTTGCGGAATCCTCAATTTGGATTCCGGTTCCGTTTTTGAATTTCCCAACCAGGGGGATTGACGCTTTGGGCAAGAAATACGATCAAGCTGCAAAATTAATTGACAAGCCGGCGTATACGCTGGAGGAGGCCATGCCGCTGATCAAGAAGGCGGCGTTTGCCAAATTTGACGAGACGGTTGAAGTGGCCATGCGCCTGGGCGTAGACCCGAAGCACGCTGACCAGATGGTGCGCGGGACGGTCGTGCTGCCGCACGGGTTAGGGAAGAGCGTGCGCGTCGTCGTGATCGCCTCTGGCGATCAGGTGCGCGAAGGGCGCGAGGCTGGCGCGGACGAAGCGGGCGGCGAGGATGTGGTTCAGAAAATTCAGGGTGGTTGGATGGAGTTCGACGCGGTCATTGCCACGCCTGACATGATGAAATCCGTCGGACGCCTGGGCAAAATCCTGGGACCGCGCGGCCTGATGCCCAATCCAAAAACCGGCACCGTCACGATGGATGTTGCGAAGGCGGTGAGGGAAGTCAAAGCCGGCAAGGTGGAATTCCGCGTGGATAAGGCAGGCATCATTCATTGCCCGGTCGGCAAGGTGTCTTTTGGCCAGGAAAAGCTGGCAGAGAACGCCCACGCGCTGATTTCAAGCGTGATCAAGGCCAAGCCCGCCACCGCCAAGGGGCGGTACATTAAGAGCATTGTCATCTCATCGACGATGGGACCCGGCGTTCCCATTGACACCGCTTCGGTGGAAGCAGCCTGATCAGCGGAACGATTTCGAGGATATTTTTCATGAAGAAAGAAGATAAGCAGCAGAAAGCGGAAGAGCTTCGCAAGGAATTATCGGAGGCTCGCTCGGTGATTCTCTCTAAGTTTGAAGGAATCACTGTGAGCCAGGATTATGAGCTTCGCCGCAAGTTGGAGGGGGCCGGCGGCAAGTATCGGGTGGTGAAAAACACCATCATCGAGCGGGCGGCCAAGGGCACGCCGGCTGAGGTGGTAGCCGCCAACCTGCATGGAACCACTTCCCTGGCCTATACCTCGACCGATCCGGTAGCGCTTGCGAAAGCGATCACTGAATACGCGAAAGAGAACGCCGTGCTCGTGTTTAAAGCGGGGGTGGTCGAAGGGCGAGTCATTGGCCTGCAGGAACTGAACGCCATCGCCACGCTTCCGTCACGCGAGGAACTGTTCGCCAAGGTCCTGTTCTTGATTAATTCTCCTGCGCAGCGCGTCGCGACTGCGCTTTCCGCGGTGGCGCGCAATCTGGCGGCGGTGATTCAGCAGGGTGTTAAGGAGAAAAAGTTTCGAGAAGCGGCCAGCGCTTAAAGCCGATGAGGGCGCCGGATTCCCGAGCGTCTTTTATAAAGAACTGGCCAGAAATCTGAGGAGGAAAAACCGACGTTATGTCAGAGCGAGTTGAAAAGCTGGTTGAGGAAATTAAAGGGCTCAATCTTCTGGAGGCGGCCGAACTGGTGAAGAAGCTGGAAGAGACGCTCGGAGTGAGCGCCGCGGCGGCCGCCCCGGTGGTTGTGGCTGCCGGAGCGGGTGCGGCGGGCGGGGCCGCAGACGCAGCGCCGGCTGAAGAAAAGACCGAATTCAGCGTAGTCCTTACAGCGGTCGGATCCAACAAGATCAATGTCATCAAGGCAGTCCGTGAGGTCACGAACCTCGGGTTGAAAGAGGCCAAGGACCTGGTGGACAGCGCGCCCAAACCCATTAAAGAAGGCGTCAACAAGGAAGAGGCCGAGTCCATCAAAAAGAAGCTTACGGAGGCGGGCGCAACGGTGGAAGTGAAGTAGCGCCCGTTTCTGCAGATGAACGCCGCGCTGGGTGACTGAAGTTCGCAACACAGAACGACCATGCTCAGTTCAAGCGGCGCCAGGCAAGCGTCGAGAGGCCGGTGGCTGAAGCGCTCCACCGCTCTATCCGACAGCGCCCGGTTTTGCGAACATCGGTGGAACAAGATACCGCATGCGGTCCACGCCTGACGCAGCGGGAGCAACTCTCCGGGTGGGAAAGCACCGATCCTGAGATGTTACGAGTACCTGCGACAGACCCCGACATCCTCATCTCTGAACTCAGCATCTTAGCCCTTAGAGGCGTATTGCATCATTACACAGTTCGTTTAAACCCATTTCAAGCAAGGAGTCAAAGGGATGGCTAATGGCCGAAATGACGCTTCGCGTCAACGCATTAATTTCTCTAAAATCCCTACCGTCATCTCTATTCCCAATCTGATCGAGGTGCAGCGAAGGTCTTACGACCGCTTCCTGCAGATGAATCTTCTTCCTTCCGAGCGGGAAGACATCGGTTTGCAAGCGGTTTTCAATTCCGTTTTTCCGATCACGGATTTTCGCGGCATTTCGCAGTTGGATTTCGTCGACTATTCCATCGGCAACTGGGAATGCAAATGCGGCAGCCTGCGTGGCTTGCATCACTTGCGCAGCACGTGCAAGAACTGCGGCCATACCGTCATCACCGATCCCTTCAAGACCGGCGAAGTTCTCTGCACCCGCTGCGGCACCTTTAATGAAAACGTCGTCACTTTCTGCAATAAGTGCGGCGACCCTGTGGCTTTGCAATTGAAGTATGACGTGACGGATTGCCAGGAACGCGGCATGACTTTTGCCGCGCCGCTTAAGGTAACCATCCGTCTGACGTTGTACGACAAAGATAACGACACAGGCCAGAAGAGCATCCGCGATATCAAGGAGCAGGAAGTCTACTTCGGAGAAATCCCGCTGATGACCGACAACGGCACGTTTGTCATCAACGGCACCGAGCGCGTCATCGTCAGCCAGCTTCATCGTTCGCCGGGCGTGTTCTTCGAGTCGACGCCTCAGAAGACCTACTTCTTGGGCAAGATCATTCCCTACCGCGGCTCGTGGGTGGAATTTGAATACGATAACAAGAACACTCTCTACGTGCGCATCGATCGCAAACGCAAGTTTCTTGCCACCATTTTTCTCCGCGCTCTGGGCCTTAAAACCAACGCCGAAATTCTTCAAACTTTTTATCAGATCGAGCGCCTGGAAGTTCGGGAAGGCAAATTGTTTCTGAAAGTTTCCGAGGGCCTGCTCGGCACAAGGCTCTCAAAGAATGTGGAGCATGCGCGAGGAGGCGGAGTGATTGTCCAGGCTGGGAAGAAGATCACTTCATCCCTGCTGCGGGAAATCCAGAAGGCGAAAATCGCTTACGTGGAAGTGGCGCCTCAGGATCTGGAAGGAGCCTACGCCGCCTCGGACATCGTTGACACGTCCACCGGCGAGGTTCTGGTGGAAGCCAATAACGAGCTGACCTCCAGCCTTCTGAATACCATCCTTGAATCCGGTATTTCAGAGGTTGAGATCTTCTTCCCTGAACGTGATGACGCCGGCGTGGTCATCAGCCAGACGCTGAAGCGCGATGCGCTGAAGACGCCGCAAGAGGCCCTGATCGAGCTTTATCGCAAGATGCGGCCCGGAGATCCGCCGACGCTCGAAACGGCCACGGCGCTCTTCAACGGCATGTTCTTTGATCCCCGCAAATATGATTTCTCGCGAGTAGGCCGCCTGAAATTCAACATCAAGTTGGGCTACTCCACGCGCCTGAAGAGCCGGCTGGACAGCAAAGCGACGACATTTGAGGTGGAAGACCCGCGCAATCTGCCCGTCTCCAACTTCTACGTGGTCTGCGACCATGAAAAGATGTTTGTGGGCCTGCGCGAGGGCAGCGTCTGCACCGAAGTGGTGCGCGGCTGTGAAGGAACCTTGGCCACGGAGCATTCGGACGGCGCCATTGTGCAGCTTCCGCTGGACAAGAGAACGCTCGACCCGGAAGATTTCTACGCCTGCATCCGTTACCTCCTGAAACTTCGGAAGAATCCGGGCGGCAACTACAGCGTTGATGACATTGACCATCTCGGAAACCGACGTGTGCGCGCCGTGGGCGAACTGCTGGAGAACCAGTTCCGGATCGGCCTGGTGCGCATGGAACGGGCCATCAAGGAGAAAATGTCGGTCTATCAGGAAATGTCCACCGCCATGCCGCACGACCTGATCAACGCCAAGCCGGTCATGGCCGCCATCCGCGAGTTTTTCGGGTCGTCACAGTTGTCCCAATTCATGGACCAGACCAATCCGCTCTCTGAAATCACTCACAAGCGGCGACTTTCGGCGCTGGGTCCGGGCGGCCTTTCGCGCGAGCGCGCCGGGTTTGAGGTGCGCGACGTACACCCCACTCACTACGGCAGGCTCTGCCCGATTGAGACGCCTGAAGGCCCTAACATTGGACTGATTTCCTCTCTTTCCTGCTACGCCCGGATCAATGAATTCGGCTTTATCGAAAGCCCCTACCGCCGGGTGCGCAACGGCGCCATTGTGGACTACGTCACGATCACGCATGGCGGCGACGGGCCCTGGCGCGTGGGTGAGCACGTGGAATTGAGAGAGGTTGAGAAGGTTAACGAAGAATTGCGCGAAAAGCGTCGCAAGCTGGTGGAGCACGAGCCTTACTCGTTCTACCTCTCGGCCTGGGAAGAAGATCAGCACATCATCGCGCAAGCCAACGTGGCCGTCGATGAGAAAGGGCGAATTGTCAACGAGCTTGTCAACGCGCGCCAGGCGGGCAACTTCGTGCTGGTGCGGCGCGAAAACATCGACTACATCGACGTCAGCCCCAAGCAACTGGTCAGCGTCGCCGCATCATTAATTCCGTTCCTCGAAAATGACGACGCAAACCGCGCCCTGATGGGCTCGAACATGCAGCGGCAATCTGTGCCGCTCCTGCGCGCGCAGGCGCCGCTTGTCGGCACGGGTATGGAGGAAGTCACCGCGCGCGACTCGGGCGCGGTGGTGATCTGTAAACGCGATGGCGTGGTGGACAGCGTGGATAGCGAACGCATCATCGTGCGCGTGGAAGGCAACGGGCACAGCGGCCATCTCTCGCGCGAAGTGGGCGCGGATATTTATCAGCTCATCAAGTTCCGCCGTTCGAATCAGAATACCTGTATCAATCAGAAGCCTGTGGTCCGGAAGGGTCAACGCGTCAAGGCGGGCGACGTGCTTGCGGACGGCCCCTGCACGGAAGGGGGTGAGCTGGCGCTCGGCCGGAACGTGCTGGTGGCTTTCATGCCCTGGCGCGGATACAACTACGAAGACGCGATCCTGGTCAGCGAGCGATTGGTGAAGGAAGACTCTTACACCTCCATTCACATTGAAGAGTTTGAGATCGAGGCGCGGGACACCAAGCTGGGCCCCGAAGAAGTCACACGGGACATCCCCAACGTCTCCGAGTCGCTTCTGAAAGACCTCGATGAGAGCGGCATTATTCGCATCGGCGCCTATGTGAAGCCCGGAGATATCCTGGTCGGCAAGGTCACGCCGAAAGGCGAAACGCAGCTGACTCCCGAGGAAAAACTCCTGCGGGCCATCTTCGGCGAAAAAGCCGGAGAAGTGCGCGACGCTTCCCTGACCTGCCCGCCGGGCATTGAAGGCATCGTCGTGGACGTGAAAATCTTCTCGCGCAAGGGCGTGGATAAGGATGAGCGGGCGAAGTCGATCGAGGCGGGAGAAGTGGCGCGCCTGGAAAAGAATCTGAACGATGAGATTCGCATCCTGAATACCGAGCGCGTGGAAAGGCTGGCGGCGCTGCTGGAGGGTGAAAAGCTGCTCGTCGACTTGCATGACGAGAAAACCAACAAGCGCCTGCTCTCGAAAGGCGCGGAACTCGACCGCGAAGCCCTGGCGCGCATCTCGACTCGCAACTTGAAGCGCATCAAAATTGCGAAAAAAGATCCGACGCTCCTCGAGAAGATGGACGAAATCGAGGAGATGACCTCGCGGCAGATCGATATCCTGCGGAAGATCACCGACGAGAAGATTGGCAAGCTCAAGAAGGGCGACGAATTGCCTCCAGGCGTCATCAAGCTGGTGAAAGTCTATATCGCCATGAAGCGCAAGCTTTCAATCGGCGACAAGATGGCCGGGCGGCACGGCAATAAGGGCGTGATTGCCCGAATTCTGCCTGAAGAAGATATGCCCTACCTCCCGGATGGCACGCCGGTCGAGGTGGTCTTGAATCCCCTGGGAGTCCCTTCCCGAATGAACGTGGGCCAGATTCTG
Source organism: Acidobacteriota bacterium (assembly GCA_902812415.1). Lineage (GTDB taxonomy): Bacteria > Acidobacteriota > Terriglobia > UBA7540 > UBA7540 > RH2-MAG17b. The sequence continues at coordinate 25,122 of CADDZJ010000029.1, read as the reverse complement.
GAAACTCACCTGGGATGGGCGGCCCGGGAACTGGGGGCCAAGTTGACCCAGTTGATGTCGAACGGCAATCGGGCCGAGCTTGTACGCAAAGAGCTGAAGGGCATCCTGCGCGGAGCTTTTGCAGGCTCCCTGATTGACGAGATGAACGATGAAGAAGTGCTGAATTTCGCTCATAGCTACAAAAACGGCATTCCTTTTGCAACCCCGGTATTTGACGGAGCGACGGAAAAACAGATTAAGGAGTATCTCGAACGGGCGGGCCTGCCTCGCTCCGGCAAAGTCACTCTGTACGACGGCATGACCGGAGAGAAGTTCCATCAGGAAGTAACTGTAGGCTACATCTACATGCTGAAGCTCTCGCACCTGGTCGATGACAAGATTCACGCTCGCTCCATCGGCCCCTACTCCCTGATCACCCAGCAGCCGCTGGGCGGCAAGGCGCAATTCGGCGGCCAGAGATTCGGCGAGATGGAAGTCTGGGCGCTCGAAGCGTACGGCGCGGCGCATATTCTTCAGGAATTGTTGACTGCCAAATCCGACGATGTTTATGGCCGCGCGAAGATCTACGAAGCCATTGTGAAAGGCGAGGCCGTCATTGAGCCGGGCGTTCCGGAATCGTTTAACGTCCTGGTTCGTGAATTGCAAAGCCTGGGCCTCGACGTGGAACTGATCAAAAAGCCTAAGGATGCGGCATCGCTCCTTCCGGCTTCAAAGTAACCTAATCCCCGCCCCTCCGGGGGCGGCGAGCGCAGGGCGTTAGAGCCTGGCGCTTTGAATTCCTGAGTTTTTTACTCGTCTTTAAGGAGGCGCAAATTGTTTCGAAGCAGCCCTTACGACCGAGTCAGCTTGATAGGCGAATTTGACATGATCCGGCTGAGCCTGGCTTCTCCGGAGAAGATTCGTTCCTGGTCTCACGGAGAGGTCACCAAGCCGGAAACCATCAATTACCGCACCTTTAAGCCGGAGCGGGATGGCCTCTTCTGCGCGCGGATTTTCGGTCCCGTGACGGACTGGGAATGCTTGTGCGGCAAGTACAAGCGCATGAAGCATCGCGGAGTGATCTGCGACAAGTGCGGCGTCGAAGTGACCCTTTCCAAAGTTCGCCGGGAACGGCTGGGGCATATCGAACTGGCCTCGCCCTGCTCGCACGTCTGGTTCTTCAAAGGGCTGCCCAGCCGCATCGGCCACCTTCTGGATATCTCCCTGCGCGACCTCGAACGCATTCTCTATTTCGAGAACTACGTGGTCATCGATCCTGGAGAAGCTCCGCTCAAGGAAAAGGAAATTCTCAATGAAGAGCGCTACCGCCAGCTTCAGCAGGATTATCCGGGCAAGTTCCGCGCCGGCATGGGCGCCGAGGCGATCAAAGAGCTCCTGAGACGCGTGGATGTGGACGCCCTCGCCGAAGATCTGCGCGAGAAAATGAAGACCGACCCCTCGCAGCAGAAGCGCGTCAAGCACGCCAAGCGTTTGAAGGTCGTGGAGGCGTTTCGCAAGTCCGGGAACAAACCGGAATGGATGATCCTCGACGTGATTCCGGTCATCCCTCCCGAGCTGCGTCCCCTGGTTCCTCTGGATGGCGGCCGCTTTGCGACTTCCGATTTGAACGATCTCTACCGGCGCGTCATCAACCGCAATAACCGCTTGAAGAAGCTGATGGAACTGCACGCTCCGGACGTGATCATCCGGAACGAAAAACGCATGCTTCAGGAAGCGGTGGACGCCCTATTTGACAACGGGCGGCGCGGGCGCGTGCTGCGAGGCACCAACAACCGGCCTCTGAAATCGCTCTCTGACACGCTCAAAGGAAAGCAGGGCCGCTTCCGCCAGAACCTGCTCGGCAAACGCGTCGACTACTCCGGGCGGTCGGTCATTGTGGTGGGCCCGGAACTGAAGCTCCATCAGTGCGGCCTGCCGAAGAAAATGGCGCTGGAACTGTTCAAGCCCTTCATTTATCACCGCCTCGAACAGACCGGTCAGGTTGCCACCATCAAGGCCGCCAAGGAAATGGTGGAACGTCAGGAGCCTATCGTGTGGGACATCCTGGAGGAAGTCATCCGCGATCATCCGGTTCTTCTGAACCGCGCTCCCACGCTTCACCGGCTCGGCATTCAGGCTTTTGAGCCGGTGCTTGTTGAAGGCAAGGCGATTAAGATTCATCCGCTCGTCTGCACTGCCTTCAACGCCGACTTCGACGGCGACCAGATGGCGGTTCATATTCCGCTTTCTCCTGAAGCTCAGATCGAAGCCTCGGTGCTGATGCTCTCCGCGCACAATATCCTGTCGCCCGCGAACGGCCAGCCGCTGGCGATTCCGACTCAGGACGTGGTGCTGGGCATCTACTATCTGACGAAGGACCGCAAGGGCAGTCGCGGAGAAGGCCGCTCGTTTGCGAACGTCGACGACGCCTTGCTCGCTCTGGAGGCGGGAGAAGTGGAGACGCTCACCCGAATCCGGCTGCGCTACACCGGGCGAGTGATTGACCTTGAAAACGCTTATGACGATCAGGATGTGCTCCATACCGAGCCGATCACGGTGAAGAACCAGTTCATCGAAACCACCGTGGGGCGCGTGATCCTGAACGATCACCTTCCCAAAGGCATGCCGTTTATTAACGGCCTGCTGCGCAAGAAGGGTTTGGGCGCTCTCGTCAACTACTGCTACCTGCGTTTCGGACTGGATACCACGGTCCAGATGCTGGATGAGGTCAAAGACCTCGGCTTCCTCTACGCAACCCGGGCAGGCATCTCCATCGGCATCGATGATCTGGTGGTGCCCTCGAGTAAGGCGGGGTTAGTGGATGCGGCTGAAAAAGAGGTGATTGAAGTCGAAAAACAATACCAGGATGGCGCCATCACCCACGGCGAGCGCTACAACAAGGTGATCGCCATCTGGTCAAACGTCACGGACCGCGTGGCCGACGAGATGTTCCAGGTTCTGGAAGCTCAGGATAAAGCGGGCGAGATGAATCCCATTTACATCATGGCCAACTCCGGCGCTCGCGGCTCCAAGCAGCAGATCCGGCAACTTTCCGGCATGCGCGGCTTGATGGCGAAACCTTCCGGGGAAATCATCGAAACCCCGATCACGGCGAATTTTCGCGAGGGTCTCAATGTGCTGCAATATTTCATCTCAACGCACGGGGCGCGAAAGGGCCTGGCAGATACGGCGCTCAAGACGGCCGATTCCGGCTACCTCACCCGCCGCCTGGTGGATGTGGCGCAGGATGTGATCGTCTCCGAGTTCGACTGCGGAACGGTGGACGGCATCTTTGTAGAGCCGATTGTGGAGGCTGGCGAAGTAGTCGAGCCTCTGCGCGAACGCATTGTAGGCCGCGTCTCGCTCGAGCAGATCAAGGACTACGAAGGCAACGTGATCGTGGACGTGAACCAGGAGATCAACGAAGACTTGGCGGCGGCGATCCAGGCGGCAGGCATCGAGCGGGTGAAGATTCGCTCTGTGCTCACGTGCGAATCGCGCCGGGGCGTCTGCGTGCGCTGCTATGGACGGAACCTTGCTTCCGGAAAACTTGCGGAAACGGGCGAGGCGGTGGGCGTGATCGCGGCGCAGTCCATCGGCGAGCCTGGAACGCAGCTCACCATGCGCACGTTCCACATTGGCGGCGCGGCGAGCCGCGTAAGCGAGCAGTCGTCTCTTGAAATCCGGAACAGCGGCTTTGTGAAGTTTCTCGGACTTCAGGTGGTCAAGAACCGCGACGGCCACTTCGTGGTGATGAACCGCAACGGCTCGGTCGCGATCGTGGACGACAAGGGGCGCGAGCGCGAGCGGCACTCGGTGGTTTACGGCGCCAAAATCAAGGTGGCGGATGGCTCGCCGGTCAAGCCGGGCGACATCATCGTGGAATGGGATCCTTACACCTTCTCCATCCTTACGGAAGTTGGCGGAACCGTCCAGTTCAAGGATCTCGAGCAGGGCGTCACGCTGCGCGAGGAAGTGGATGAGGTCACGGGCCTTTCGCGCTGGGTCGTGACGGATTCTCCGGACGAGAGGCTGCAACCTCAGCTTGTCATCAAATCCGATGGCGAGGGCAAGAAAGCCTCCAAGAAGTACCTACTGCCTTCCCGCGCTCACCTGATGGTTCAGGAAGGCGATGAAGTGAGTCCGGGCGACGTTCTGGCCAAGATTCCGCGCGAAACGACCAAGACCAAGGATATTACCGGCGGTCTGCCGCGCGTCGTCGAGTTGTTTGAAGCGCGCCGCCCGCACGAGACGGCCGTCATCTCTGAAATTGACGGCGTGGTGCGGTACGGCGAAATCTCCAAGGGCCAGCGCAAGATTATGGTGGTTCCTCCCAAAGGCGAGCCTAAGGAATACCTGCTTCCACGCGGCGTTCACGTCTCCGTCCAGGAAGGCGAGCACGTTAAAGCCGGCGAGCCTCTCATGGATGGACCCCGCAATCCCCATGACATCCTGGCGGTGCTGGGCGAGAAGGAGTTGCAGAAATACCTGGTGGATGAAATTCAGGAAGTCTATCGGCTGCAGGGCGTCAACATCAACGACAAGCACATTGAGGTGATCGTCCGCCAGATGATGCGGTGGGTCAAGGTGGATGAGGTAGGCGATACGGAATTCCTGCTCGACGAAAACGTGGATCGGTTCCGCTTCCGGGAGGAAAACGAACGCGTTCTCGCCAGCGGCGGCAAACCGGCCACCGGGCGTCCGCTGCTGCTGGGCATCACCAAGGCGTCGCTTTCCACCGATTCCTTCATCTCCGCCGCGTCGTTCCAGGAAACGACGCGGGTCCTTACGGAAGCGGCAATTCGCGGGGCGGTGGATCAATTGCGCGGCCTGAAGGAAAACGTCATTATGGGCAGATTGATTCCGGCTGGAACGGGGTTGGAGTACTATCGCAACTTCCACCTGCTGACGGAAGTTGAAGCTCCGCAACCAGAGGCGCCCATTTCAGAGGCTGAGGTTGCTCTTGAAGCGGAAATCCCGCCGGCTCCCCCTGTGGCCAGCGATCTGGCGGACGAGGACCAGGCCAGCACGCAGTAGCGCCCCCTTGCCGGGGATAGATTGCGACCGCTGAGAAGGCGTGAATAAATCAGGGATAACTGTCATCCTGAGCGACAGCGAAGGATCGCGGTATTTCCATTTCATTAAATACGGGGATGCCTCACTGCGTTCAGCATGACAGCTTTGAGATTTTCATGCCCTTCTGCTGGAATCCAAGGTCATGAAATGCTGGAAGTGCGGCGAATCGATCGATCTCTCTGCTGGACAAAGGGTCAGCAGCCGCGATGAATGCCTCCGCTGCGGCGCTGACCTTCATTCCTGCCGCAACTGCCGGTTTTACGACCCCTCAAAACACCAGCAATGCGCAGAGACCCAAGCTGAATGGGTTCGCAACAAAGAAGCCGCTAATTACTGCGACTATTTTCAGCCCGCGACCCTGTCCTCAGCCGCATCTCCTTCAAGCCGCGAGGATATCAAAAAGAAGTTTAACGCTCTCTTCCGGCAGTAACCCCCATCCAGAAGGAATGGTCTATTCTCGCGTCGCTCGATGCACCAGCGCGAGAGACGATGCCACCCGCTCGCAAGAAACGGGCGCTAAAGCCGCCTCCCGATCAGGCTCCTCAGGGGCATCGATCAAAGCGCCCTGCTCTTGTTTCAAAAACGTGAGCCGGTTAATTTCAGGCTCATAATCCACGGTGATAAAGTCCCCCAGGGCAATCTGGCTGGTGGCGACTAAGTTCGAGAGCGGAAAGACCAGGTAACGCTCGATCGCGCGCTTCAAATGGCGCGCGCCAAACTGGGTATCCACGCCTTCCCGCAGCAGAAATTCGCGCGCTCTTTCCGTGCACTGGAACACAAACTTCCGTTCGCCGGTCGAGGACATCACCCGTTCCTGTACGCGCTCCAGTTCGATGTCCAGGATCTTCTTCAGGTGCTCCAATTGCAGCGTTCTGAAGACGATGACCTTGTCGATGCGGTTCATGAATTCCGGCGAGAATTTTCGTCGCGCTGCATCGCTCGCGGTGCGGTAAATTTTCTGATCCAACTCGGGATCTTCATCGTGAACTCCGGCAGAAAAACCCAGCCCGCGTGTCATCAGTTTCACCATCTCCTGCGAACCCAGATTCGAGGTCATGAAGATCATCGAACGCGAAAAGTCAACGTGGCGATTGTCTCCGAGAGTCAGCGTGGCCTTGTCGAGGATTCCCAGAAGGAGCTGCCACAAAGCGTCGCTCGCCTTCTCGATCTCGTCAAAAAGGACCAGAGAGAGCTTCTGCTTGTCGGTATGGTGCTCCTCCAGAGCCTCCTGGGTGATGAGCGGCTGCGTCTCGCGGTGGCCCAGATATCCGGGCGGTGAGCCGATCAGTTTGGCAATCTCGTGGCTATGCTGAAACTCCGCGCAGTCAATCTTGAGTACTGCACTGGCAGTCCCAAACAACACTTCCGCAACCGCCTCGACCAGACGGGTCTTGCCGGAGCCGGTGGGTCCCAGGAACAGGAGATTGACAATGGGGCGGCCCGGCGCGCCGAGACCCGCCAGATAAACCTGATAAACGCGCGCAAGCTGGCGGATGGCGCGATCCTGCCCCACAACCCGCTTTTGCAATGCGTTCTCGAAATCTTGCACTTCGGGACTTCGCAACATCGGATCGAGAACTGTCTGGCGTGGATTCATGGATTGGACCTCACGAAAGCCTTCCACGCAAATTCATCAAATTCTCTTTGCGAGAAGGGTTTAATTTCACGTCGAGGGTTCCTCGCAGCAATTTCAACTCGGCAAGCAATTGCATTTGCAACTCGCGATCCCGCGTCATCCCTAATATCGGCAACTGAAGATCTGCAATATCCAGATGAAAATTGCGAACCTGCGAAATCAAATTGCGAAGATAATCGGAATCATTTTCAATCGGCCTCACAAATTCGCGCGAGGCCCTTTCCCTCAAACCGTCCCAATCCACTCTCACAAAGGGGTGCTTCTTTTCGACTCCCCGAATCACATCCTCATCAATATGCGGATGACGCCCCAGGCACGCCAGATGCAATTGTTGTACCCGTCCTTCCTTTCGGACGTTATGAACCAGATAATAGGCGTTTCCTCGCTTGCGTATAAAAGCCATGACTCGCGCCATCTTGATGAAGCTGCCTCCGCGAACTGAAAACGCCCTTCTCAGATCTTCGTTCGCAGCCCCTCTCTAAACAACTCAACTGTAGTGGCTATTCTATCCACTACACTTTATTGGATGCAAATAAAAAATGTTGGTTGCTGCCATAAAAATTTTCGCCATTGGCTGAACGCGGTCGCAGAGCAGACCATTCAGGGCGCGACCATTGAGGTTCAGCCAACTGTTCACCCGCTTCACGCTTCGCTATTTTAGCCCTCTGATGTGAGACCAGGGAGACCGCTGAGACAAATGAGACAATTTATTTGCAAACTGAATGCAAGCGAAGCACTTCGGTGTCTTCGGCTCAAAGTAAGCCCTGCAAGGAATCCCAACAACAGTGATCAGTGAGAAGGTGTGAAAAAATTAGGGGCGGTTGTCATCCTGAGCGATAGCGAAGGATCCCCACATTTTGTTTTCCGCACAATACCGGGATGCTTCACTGCGTTCAGCATGACAGATTCGATATTTTCACACCTTCTGACGAATGATGAGTGAGGGGTAAAAAAATCAATCAAGGGTTCTGGTTGCTTTTGCTCGTCACTTGGCGCTCGTCACAGTCTTTTTTGGCGCTTCCTTTGCGCCTTGGCGAGAAGCTGCTTCTTCCTCCCTATCGGGAAATCCGTCAACCCCCCTTGCGGTCAGCCGCGACCTGTGTTAGGCTACTATTATAGCCTAATATATGAAGGAGTTCCGCTGCCCCCTTCCCAGGCAGCTTATCCGCTGTCGGGAGCGAGGGACGGCGAGCAATCAAAATGGAAGCGGAATATAAAACTACAATGGGCACCCGGACTGACAGGAGTGTTTCTCCCTTGGTCATGAGAGAGGACAGGATCGGGGTTTTGAATAACCACAATTCTGCAAGGAAGCACGGAAAAAGAGAATGTTTAGGTCGGGTGAGTGCGGGGAATTCATCTACCTTATTGAAAACAGGGATGTTATTGGCTTATTGTTCGCTCACCTTTTACCAACAATTTCCAAAATTTATTGTATCTTAAAGAATCTAAACGACTTATGGATTGAATTTGTTCGTTTCTCGCAGTGGGCAGAAAAGAAAGGGCTTAGCTGAAAAAGAGGGAAATTGTTCGTCATTCGGGTGACGTGGAATTGGGCAAATTGAGCAGCAAAAAGGGTCGATTCCTGAATCGCCCCCCATTGGACAGGGTCCGAGACAGAGTGTAAATTTTGTCAAACTAACTCCTGCCTGTTTCGGCTGAATTTAACCATCTCTGGCCGAAATCCACCAAGCCTCTATCAACAAGTTGAGAATGAATCAGATTTTTAACTCATCTAAGTGATTGAAGAATAAGCAGATTCTCGCTCTGTCTGGAAAGCTCGGAATGGCGCGTGGCGTGCCCTTTACTGCCAATGAGCGGCGCCGCACCTGTGGCTCCCTCGGAGGTGCCCTATGAAGAATCGATTTTGGATGCTGATTGCGTTCGCAGTGATGGTCGTTCTTGGAACACCCAGACTCAGAGCTGAAGAAGGCCCGAACTCAGGTGTAGCGCGCATTAGCTTCATTCATGGGCAGGTTTCCACCCAACGCGGCGATACGGGTGAATGGATCGCAGCCGCCGTCAATGCGCCTGTCGTTGCCGGCGATAAAGTCTCAACCGGCCAGGACTCAAGGTCTGAATTGCAGCTTGATTATGCGGATATCCTGCGGCTCGGTTCGCAAACCGACGCCAAGATCGCCGACCTCTCGCAAAATCATATTCAGGTGCAGATCGCGCAAGGCCTGGCAGACTATACAGTTCTAAAGGGCGCAGAGGGGAATGTTGAAATCGACACGCCGAACGTAGCCGTTCATCCCCTCGAACCGGGAGTCTATCGCATTGAGGTTGATTCAGAATCTCAAACCAAGATTACGGTGCGAAAAGGGCGCGCCCAGGTCTCAACTCCTCAAGGGAGCGCAAACCTCAACAAAAACGAGATGATGACCGTGGAGGGCACGGACAATCCTCAGTACCAGATCGTCGAAGCGCCGGGCCGCGACGACTGGGACAAGTGGAACGATCAGCGCGATAATGTCATCGAAAACGCGCGAAGTTGGCAATATGCCAATCACTATTACACGGGCGCAGAAGATTTGGACGCCTACGGTCACTGGGTCTATGTTCCCGGTTACGACTGGTGCTGGACGCCTTACGTCAACGCCGGCTGGATTCCCTATTACGATGGCCGATGGGCCTGGGAGCCTTATTGGGGATGGACCTGGGTTTCGTATGAGCCCTGGGGCTGGGCGCCTTATCACTATGGCCGTTGGTTCTTTTATGGCAACTCCTGGTGCTGGTGGCCGGGCCCGGTGTTTCCAGCCTATCGGCCCATCTGGGCCCCTGCCTATGTTTCCTTCTTCGGGTTTGGTTTTGGCGGAAGGTTCCATTTCGGCGTCGGCTTTGGTTTTGGATCGATTGGCTGGCTGCCCGTGGGACCGTGTGATCCATTCTACCGTTGGTGGGGATACCGCGGAGGCTTCAACGTCGTCAACGTCACCAACATTCGCAACGTTACAAACATCACGAACATCAGGAACGTTGGTTACGTGTCACCGCTGGCCGGGAGAGGACGACCTGTCTACTCCAATCTTCAGGCGGCCATGGTGAATGCGCGAGTGCGCCGCGCCATTGTTACGGTTCCCTCACAGCAGTTCGCGGCTGGCAACGTGCTTCATGCGCGGCGAGCGACCATCACCGAAGCCCAGCTTCGTCAGGCGCAGTACGTTGCCGGGCACGTTCCGGTGGTTCCCACAAGGTCCAGCCTCCGTACCACGACAAGACCTGCGAGCCGGGGCGCTATCCCATCGAGCGCCGTCAGCAATCGCCGTTTCTTCACCACTCATCAACCACCCGCCGGCCCCAGACCGTTCAACGAGCAGGTGGCCAGTGTTCAGAGAATGATCCAGAACAACCGTCCGAATACAATCGACGCTCGCGGCATGACGAACGGGAGAATGGCGACGGATCCTGCATCGCGGGTTCAATCCAACAATGCTTCGCGTTCGGCATTTTCCGGCAATCAGCAAGCGACACAGCAAGGCTGGCGCCGTCTCGGAGCAGGCTCTTCCACTACGTCACAGCCGGCTTATCAACGGCAGGGTGGAGCATCGAATTCAAATTCCTTTCAGAGGAATGCCAACCAGCCTGCATTTTCAAACAATCGGCAGACTCGTCAGGGCTGGCGCACTTTTGGGGCCTCGCCCTCGGGCCGCGTTTCCTCGAATCCATCCGTCCGGCAAGGAGCTTCGGCTAATTCCGGAACTCGCATCTACCAGGACAACAGAGGAGTATTCCGCAACGCTCCTGCACAATCTGGCCGTGAGGGCTGGCGCAGTTTTGGCTCTGGCCAAAATGCCGGCTCCGGCAACCGTCCTGAGTACCGCACGCGGTCGTTTACCCCGGCGAATCAGGGTATGCGAACAATGCCACAAAATTCATTCCACTCCTCCCCCGGGGAATCACCCGCGCGCGGGGCCCGTTCGGGCTGGCAGACTTTCACACCCCAGCCTCGGCAATCCTTCGAGCGAAGTGGGGCGGGATTTTCTGCGCCGCGTCCGCAATCCAACAAATGGGGCTGGCAATCCCCTTCCCGCTCGTCGGGTTGGGGATGGGCCAGCCGCGGTTCTTACCAAAAACCTCCTCTTGAAATCAACAAGCCCATCGTGAACGAGCGCTCATCAGGTTATGGCGGCGGCTATCGCGGCTATTCCTCCCGCAGCTACTCCCGGCCCTCATCGGGCGGCTTTTCCCGTAGTAGTGGCGGAGGAGGATACCACGGTGGCGGCGGCGGCTTGCACGGCGGCGCCTCCAGCGGCGGCCACGGCAGGCGCTGAAAAACTATCGAACAAAAAGCTGCGTGCCGGTGTCAAATTCTTCGGAAGGTTCAAAAGCATTCGATGAATGCCTTCCGCATGCAGGGCAAAATTCAAAGTTATAATGCCTTTGCTTAGTGATAAAATTCGCCTTTGCTTTCAGCCCAAGGAGCTTCACGGCTCTCTCGAAAATCATCCATGCCGGTCATTTCTGCGGAAGCGGGAATCCACTACCGGCAGGCGATGTGGAAAAAGATTCCCGCCTGTGCGGGAATGACACAAGGACGATTTTTGTATCAATGGGTGGGCCTCGGGGCTGTGCAGACTCGTTAAAGCTTCTGCATAACAATTGAGCATCACGGCATCGAGAGCCCTTCCTCGGAGGGGGAACATGGCGGCGCGCAGAGTCCTGGTTTGTTCCTGCATTTTATTCCTGATCGGGGCTGCGGCCTGGTCTCAAGAACCCCGACTCACAATCTACAATCAAAATTTTGCTGTGGTTCGCGTTCAGACGCCGCTCGATCTGAAACCGGGAGTGAACAACGTTCAGATCTCTGACGTGACGGCCTTCCTTGAGCCGGATTCCGTCATCCTGCGCGACCCCTCCGGCCAATATCCGCTACGCATCCTGGAACAGAACTACCGCGCCGGCCCTGTGACCCAGAGCCGCATGTTGCAGCTTTATGAGGGACAGGAGATTAACTTCCTTACGGTGCGAGACGGCCAAAGCGAAGTGGTTCGCGGCAAGATCATCCGCAGCGGGTACGCGCCGCCCAATCCATCTCCTTATCCTCAACCTTACGGCGGGCAGCCACAGTATTACCCCGGAGCCAACGAGCCTATTGTCGAAGTGAACGGGCAGCTTCAGTTTTCTCTCCCCGGGCAGCCGCTCTTCCCTGCGCTTACCGAAGGCAGCATCCTGAAACCCGCCTTAAGCTGGGTCATTGAGAGTCAGAAAGCCGACCATGTGAATGCGGACCTCAGCTACGTCACCCAGGGCATGAACTGGGAAGCCACTTATAACGTGATTGAGCCGGGTGCAGACCAGGCGCTCAATCTGCTCGGCTAGGTCACCATTCATAATCGCAGCGGCATGACCTTTGGAAACGCCCGCATTAAATTAATGGCTGGAACGGTGAACGAGATTCAGCCGCAATATGGCGGCGTAGTTGGGGGTGTACCAGGAGGCGTCTTAGACGCCCTTCGACTACCCCAACTGGTTACTCAGAAGCCGTTTGACGAATATCACCCTTACACGCTTCATCGCCCCGTCACGTTGCGCGATCAGGAAGCCAAGCAAGTGGAATTCATCCGCGCGGATGGAATGCAGTCGAGTCTTTATTACGTTTATGACGGCCTCAAGATTCCGCAGAATCAATATAACGGCTGGAGCATGCAGATGATCCGGCAGAATAGCGAGTTCGGCACGGAATCCAATCATGCTGTGCGGGTGATGCGCGAGTTTGCAAACACCCAGGCAAACCACCTGGGCATTCCGCTGCCTGCGGGCCGCCTCCGCTTCTATCGCCAGGATCAGGATGGGAATCTGGAATTTCTGGGCGAGAGTGAAATCCCACACACCCCGGAGAATGAAAATGTGAGCGTTTACACAGGGAATTCGTTTGATTTAACCGGCGACCGGCGCCGCACCAACTACGTGATTGATAACCTTCGTCGCAGGCTGGACGAAGCCTTTGAAATCCGGCTGCGAAATCACAAGCAGCAACCGGTTGAAATCCGCGTGGATGAGCATCTCTATCGAGGCGACACCTGGGAAATTGCTCAGCACTCCAATGTATTTGTGAAAATGGACAGCCACACCATCGAATTCCGTGTTCAGGTCCCTCCGGATGGGGAAAAAGTTTTGACCTACACGGTTCATTACACCTGGTGACATGAACGATCGCGCAGGCAAAATCCCGACAACGTCCAAACTGCCCACGATCGCAGCGCTGGTTCTCCTGGCGCTCACGGGCCTCTCCGCAGCATTCTGCGAAACTCTCCCAACAGTCGATCAAACCCGAATAACCATGACGGCCCAGGATGCTGACGGCATGGTGTGGGCTGTGGGGTTTGGGTTTGCCGGCGGGGTCTATCGCTGGGAAGGCCACCACTGGGCGCGCGCAGCAGTTCAGTCAGAGGGTTCGTTCCCTCTGGGCATCTGGAAAGGGCCTTCCGGCGGGGTGATGGTGGCTTGGCAGCAGATGCCGGGCGGGGTGGCCATCATGTGGTATCCCGGGGATGAATCCAAGCTCCTCGGCATGCTGCCTGCCGAAGCCGCTCCGCGCGTTTTCTCTACCCCGCGCATCTTTCCCGCCCCGTCAGATAGCCTATGGATTACCGCTAACGACGGCTGGATCTATCACCTGGGGCAGGACGGCCGCGTGAAACCGGCTTACACGTTTCCACCTGGAGAGTTTTCCCCTTACATTCACCCACCGGGTCGGCCCGCCATGTACACACCCCTCGAAGCGACCTCAGACGGCCAGGACCGAACCTGGTTTTGGGTCGGCTCGGGCTGGAGATTCCCCAACTGGAGGCCGCTCGAAGGTTTTCTGATCTACGACGGGCATTCGTTTGTGCACCACCGAGCGATCACGGGCCTGCCGGATGCTACCGTCAGTTTTCTCGGCGTGGCAGACGAAAAGCGCCTGTGGGCAGGGATTCTTCGCGACGGTCTTTATTCCATCGATACGGTGAAGCTTGAAGCCCATCGCATCCCGGAGCCGGAACCTGGCGCCTTTGAACGGATCACAAAGATTTTCCAGGTTGGCAAGGACGCCTATGTTGTGGCCTATCCTTTCTCGGAACCGGTGGCCGAAACCCCTGCCCATCGCCTGTCGTCTACGTTGTGGCGACTGTGGAAAGGCCGCTGGCAAAAGGCGCTGACGGGCATTGATGACATCCCGGATGCAGCCATAGCTTCATCGCGGCCATGGCTGTCAACGCCCGAAGGGATATGGCTTGGGTCGGCTGGAGCGGGCCTGTGGTTCATCCCTTCCCGTTCTCGCGCGCCGCAACTCGTCGACTGGCAACGGGGATTCCCGCTTGACAGCGCCATCCGGCTTTATGCCCTCGCCGATGGGCGGATGCTTGCCGTCAGTTTCAGCCCTCACGTTCCGTGGCCTTCGACGCAAAGTCGATGCTTCAACCTGCCCGGCCTCCAAAGGACATTCAAGTACTCAATACGTTCACGTCCCTCCAGCCGGATCAACAGTTTCGCCTGTGGGGCATTCTGGCGCTCGGCGGCCGCGCCCTCAACGAATGGGACGGAGAAAAATGGATCGCGCATCCTTTGCCGGAAAGTGTCAATCCGGTCTTCATTAACGGCGCGGATGCGGACTCCGAAGGCCGCATCTGGCTCTTCCCCGGTTGTCAACAAAGAACGGTGGGCGTCTTTGATCCGCGCGGCGGAATCTGGACCCCTTATCCCACTTATCAGGCCTCCCTGCTAAGGGAAAGCAGTCATCTGGTGCGCTTTGTGAACGCCACTCAGGACGGGTTCCAGCCCACTTATGGACCCAACTCCCAGATTGTCTTCATGGGCGCGTGCGGTGGCGTCAATTATTTTGACGGAAACGTCTGGCGTCTCTGGAACTGGTCGCAGATGCCGGGCAGTCCCATGTATCCGTTCGACGGCCCGGCCTTTTTTGATCAGGACGGCAGACTGGCGGTGAACATTCATCATGAGACGTGGGAACTGGAGCCTCGGGCCGGCTGGCACGTGATTCCTTATGTGCCGCACAGCGGTCGACTTCTCCGGTGGTTTGCGCCAAGCCCTCCGCTCCCTCCTCCTCCCGGATGCGCGGTCACTCAGTCAACTTCACTCGCGCGCGACCGACTGGGACGCTCCTGGTGGACGTGGCAGGGCAACGTTTACGAAGGCGTTGCCGGCCTCTGCCGCCCCGTCTTTAATTCCGGTGAGCCTCAGCCTTTTATCGACGGGCGACTGCTACGGCGGGTCCCGATCGATGATCGGGGCAACGCGTTCCTAGAGACGCTGCTGGCAAACAATCACGTGGGTGAGTACGTCATCTGGTCTCCGCCCGGCCCCTTTCCCCACACGACGATCCGCCTGACACAGACCGCTCCGGCCACGGTGCGCGTGACTTTTTCGAGCACCGCTTCGGAGAAACCACTCTTCACCTGGCGGGTTGACGGAGGAACATGGAGCGCTCCGCAGGAACAGAACTTTGCTCTCATTCAACCCCTTTCCGGCGGAAAACATCCGATTGAAGCCGCCTCGATCGACTCCGACTTGCGAATGGACCCTATCCCCGCCTCGGCCAGCGTCTATATCGGCATCAAACCGCAGCAGCAGATTGAAGTTTTGATCGCCCGTCTGGCGAGCGCGACCGATGACGACCAGCGTGAAGCGGCGGTCGAGGCCCTGGAACGTCAACCTGCGGCGTTGACCCTTCCGGCATTGCGCGAGGCGCGCGCCAAAGCCGATGCGACAGAACGCTGGTGGATCGACGCCGCCATCCAGCAACTCGAGCAGAACTCACTTCGGTAGGCGGCCTTGCCCAATGGGTGTATTCTTATATCCAGGGGGCAGCCCATGATCAAGGACATGGCGAGATACTGCCTGGAGGCCATCCTTACCTTTCTATTCATCTGTTTACCCTCTCTCCCCCAAACCACGGCTCCGGCTGCCAGCCCTTTCGGACCCACCGGGAACCAAAGCGCGAATCCCGTTCAAGTTGCTCCACCCGTAGCCTCAACCGAACACGAGCCTGCCACCGTCGCCGGTCTGGTGAAGCAGGGAAACAGGTTCGCTCACGAGCAAAAGTGGAGTGAGGCCGCCCAAGCTTACCGCCGCGCGTTGGCGCTGCGACCCGACGATGCCGCGGCGCATTATGATCTAGCCAGCGCTTACGTGGGCTTAAACCAGATTCCACAAGCCATTTACGAATACCGCGAGGCTGCGCGGCTGAACGCGAACCTCCCCAACGTTTATCCCAATCTGGGCGCGCTTGAACTTGCGCAGGGCCAAGTGCAGCAAGCCATTCAGGATTACAAGGCAGCGGTCAAACTTCATCGCCACGATGCCATGAACCACATTCGCCTGGGCAACGCCTACGCCGCTGCGCAGCAGTTCCAGAAGGCGGTCGCCGAATACCAAGAGGCCTTGCAACTAGACCCCAGGAATGCGCCAGCCTATGCCGCCTGGGCCAATGCGCTTCAGCAGTCCGGCAACATCCGGGCGGCTATCCAGCAGTGGCGCAAGGCGGTTCAACTCGCCCCGGATAACGCCAGTTTTCACGCCGGGCTGGCCGCCGCTCTGATTCAAGGGGGCGAGACCGGCGAGGCCGAAGACGAATACCGCGACGCCATGCAGTTCCGCCCGAATGATGCAGACCTGCACATGAGTCTGGCGAACGCCCTGTTCACCTCCGGAGATTTCGTGCACGCCATCGAGGAATACAAGCTGGCGATTGAATTCCGCCCTGACCAGCCCGTCTTTTACTATTCGCTGGCTCTGGCTTATCGGAAAGCGGGCGATTACGCGGATGCCATCCGGGCGTTTCGTCACGCCATCCGACTGCGGCCGGATTACCTTCTCGCCCACGAAGCGCTTGCTTCCACCTATCTCTCAACGGGCAACGACCCGGGCGCTGTCGCGGAATATCAGGAAGCGGTGAGGCTGGGACCTGAGGATCCAGACCTGCATGAACAATTGGGTCTGATGATGCGCGAAACCGGTGATTTGAAGGGCGCCATCGCCGAGCTGAAAGAAGCCGCGCGGATGGCTCCCAAAGATGCGGACTACAAACGCAATCTTGCCGAGGCGATCAATTCTTCCACGCACATGACAAGCTTCATCCAGCAATATCAGGAAGAGGTCAGCCTTCGACCGCGCGATCCCCAAGCTTACGTCGACCTGGGCAACGCATACTCTTCCGCCGGCAACCTTGCGAAAGCGGCCGAAGAGTACCGCCAGGCCCTGATTTTTGAGCCTAAGAATTTCGAGGTGCGCTACCGTCTGGCGATGACCTTCAAGAGTCTGGGTAAAAATCAGGAAGCCCTGGCGGAACTTCAAAAAGCCGCTGAACTCCGTCCGGACGCTCCCGGGCCGCTTGAGGCTCTTGGAGATTTGCTGGTTCAGGAAAAGAACTTTGCACTGGCGGTGCCGACTTACCGCGATGCATTGCGCGTCCGGCCTCAGGATGCAAGCCTTCATGAACGCCTGGCGGACGCTTTGGCGCAGAATGGCGATTTGAGAGACGCTGTCGCGGAATGCCGCGAGGCAACGCGCCTGGCGCCCCGGAACTCCGGCTACTTCCGCAAATTGGGAGAATTGTTAACAAGGGAGGGCGACTCCAAAGGCGCGGCGCAAGCCTATCATGCCAGCCTGTTGCTCGAGCCTCGCAATGCGGCGGGCGAGCTTGATCTGGCTGCGGCGCTCGAACGATCGGGCGATTGGGAAGGCGCTCGAATCGCCATCGAGCAAGCTTTAAAGCAGCGTTCGGATTGGCCTGAAGCCCACGTAAAGCTCTCGGAAGCGTATCTCCACTCCGGACAGTATGAGAAGGCAATTGCCGAGGCGCAAACTGCTCTCAAAGCGACGCCTTATCTGGCTTCTGCTCACCATGCCCTGGCTGAAGCATGGTTGCGCGTGGGGAAAACCAGCGACGCCATCCGTGAGCTTCGTGAAGCTCTGCGCTCGGATGCGGAAAATGCGCCTGTCCGCCTGGCTCTGGCGAACGCCCTGAAACTGTCCGGCGATTTCTCAGAGGCCATCCAGAACTATTACGACTACCTGCGCCTGAAACCTGAGGATGCGGAAGCCTACATCGCACTCTCTGAAGCTCTGCGAATGAAGAGCGACTTCTATGCGGCAATCGCGGCTTGCGAACAATCCTTGCGCGTCAGGCCGGATTCTCCCGCCGCGCACCACGAACTGGCCCTCGCGTATGAAGGCGCGGGACAAGCTGCGCCCGCCCGGCGTGAACTTGAAACCTATCTGAGGCTCGCGCCTGACGCCCCTGATGCCGGCCAGGTGCGCGCGCAACTCCATCACTTGCGGACCACGCGATAGCGCCCTGTGCGCCTACCTGCTGCACCCATGCCACAGAGGGCCTAGCGTAGCCGCAGCCGATGTCAAATCTCAAATTTCAGATTTCAAATTCCAGATAGCAGCCGGCAAAAGAATTTCAATCTCCATCACGAATTTCCAAGTTGCTTCGCTCACGCTCGGCCAGCACAGCCAAGGCCGTCTACGGACTTCGATCTCCGTTACCAACTTCCAAGAACGAGCTTGGCAATGGTTTGAAGCTGCATAAATGACGTACCTTCGTAAATCTTGCCGATTTTGGCGTCGCGCAGATACTTCTCAGCCGGATAGTCTTTGGTGAAGCCGTAGCCTCCGAAAATTTCGATGCATTCCGAAGCCACGCGCTCAGCAACCTGCGAAGCAAAATACTTCGCCATGGCTGCTTCTTTGGTAAAGGGCTGGCCAGCATCTTCAAGCCGGGCGGCGTTGTAGGTCAATAAGCGCGCCGCCTCAATATCTGTAGCGAGCCGCGCAATCTGAAATTGAATAGCCTGAAACTCAGAAATGGGCTTGCCAAATTGCTTCCGCTGCTGCGCATAAGCGATGGCATGATCGAGCGCCCCGCGGGCGATTCCCACCATCTGCGCGCCGATACCAATGCGTCCCTCGTTGAGCGTCTCAATCGCGACTTTATAGCCCTTGCCCACTTCTCCCAAGACATTGGTCTTGGGCACATGGCAATCGTCAAGAATCAGCTCGCATGTGGAAGAAGCGCGAATGCCGAGCTTATCCTCCTTCTTCCCCACTGAGAACCCGGGCGCGTTCGGCTCCACGAGAAAGGCCGTAATGCCCTTATAGCCCAACTCACGGTTGACGGTGGCGAAGACGATGAAGAGGCCCGCTTCTTTCGCATTGGTGATCCACAGCTTGCGGCCATTCAAAACGTAGTGGGCGCCTTTTTCCCGGGCGCGCGTTTCAAGCCCAAAGGCATCGCTGCCCGATTGCGGCTCGGAGAGCGCGTAGGAGCCCACCGTATCCCGCGCCAGCCGCGGCAAATACTTCCGCTTTTGCTCGTCATTTCCCCAGCGCAGCAGGGCGTTCGAGACCAGCGTGTTCTGCACGTCGATGATGACGGAAGCCGAAGCATCAACGCGGGCAAACTCCTCGATAGCCAGCACGCTCATGAAAAAGCTTCCGCCGCTGCCACCGTATTCCTCCGGAATCCCAATGCCCATAAAGCCCTGGGCAAAAAACTGATCCAGAAGATCCTTCCTGAAAATGCCTTCTTCGTCCATTTTGCGAACGTGCGGCCCGATTTCCTTCAAGGCAAACTCATAGGCCGCCGTCTGAAACATGCGCTCTTCTTCAGTCAGCATTGTGAGGGGTGTGGCCTTCAAAGCGTCGGATACTCTCTCCGTCTTCGGTTCCTGATTTTCAGTCCGGGTCTCGCGGTGAGCGAGGCTCTGAGGATTCCTCCCGGCTGAATCCAGCGCCTGGTTAGCCAGCCGGTCGGCTTCCTGATTTTTCTCGCGGGGCACGTGAGCGATGGAAAAACTCTCGAACTGATGGATGATTTTCCGGGCGCGTTCGTAGAGAGGCTTTAAATCTTCACTGTTGACTTTGTAAGTTCCCCGAATCTGGCGCACCAGCAGATCTGAGTCGCTGAAGACCTTCGCCCGGCGATAACGATGTTCGGCCAGAAACTCCAGCGCCGCTACCAGCGCCTGGTATTCCGCAAAATTGTTGGTCGTTCTTCCCAACGTTTTCGAGAGGGATGCAACCGGCTCGCCAGCTTCCGTCCTGATGATTGCGGCGTAAGCCGCAGGGCCAGGATTGCCGCGTGAAGCGCCATCGATATAAACGATCAGCGTCTCAGAATTGGAAGCTTGCGACATGAGGGAGACTAATTCTGAAAGGCGGCCCGCTGATCGGCGGCTAATTCATCTCCGGCGGCGCCCTCAAGCTGCGGAATGTAATAGAGGATGCGGCTGCACGTTTCGCAGGTCAGCAACAGTTCGCTCGAACGAACGTCGTTATAAGCCTGGGGCCGCAGCCGCACATGACATCCGGTGCAAAGCCCATCGCGGACTTCCGCCAGCGCCATGCCATTGCGCGCCTTGCGCAATTTCTCATAAAGCCTCAGGGTTTCCTCGCTGAGGGCCTTCGTCAGTTCTTCGCGCCGGGCCTGCAATTGTGCGCGCGTCTGCTCAGATTCCTTGCGCAAGGCTTCAAGCCTCGAAACCTCACTTTGAACTCGCGCTTTTTCCGAATCCAGACGGCCCGAGGCCTCGCGAATCAATTTATCAATCTGCTCAGCCTCAACCATCTTCTCCAGGATGCGGTCTTCCCCCTTGCGAATATTTTCTTCCTCACCCTCAATCTCCTTCAGCATGGCGCGGTATTGCTCGTTGGTTTTCACTTCGTAAAGCTGGTCCTTGTGTTTGGAGATTTTCGCGCGGATGGCCTGAAGATCGCCTTCAAGATCGCGTCGTTCCTTCTGGTTGGCGCTCAAACGCGATTTGCGCTCATCCAAAGCGCGCGTAAATTCATGGAGCTGCGCTTGAAGCGTCTGGATCTCAAGAGGGGATGAATCAATTTTAGAAGTGAGTTCAGAAATGTTCCGATCAACCTGCTGGAGTTCAATTAAGGTCTTTAAATCCGGATGCACTGTCTCTCCCACATAAAAACCTCGCCCCATTCGACGTGAACAGCTTACGGGTGAATCAAGGCCGATACTCGTATTCTGGCACAGGAAAGAGCCTTGCGACAAGAATAATGACCCGCCCAAACTTTCTCATGACGCTCCGTTGCAAAAAATCCGCTGAAAAATAGGTCATCACGAAACGATGCCTGACATAAAATGAGAATTGATGAAAGCGCTGACCGTAAAACCTCATGTGAAAGACAGCATCCAGATGCGCGACGTCCCTGATCCCGCGCGGCGGAACCCTGAAGTTAAGGTTCGCGTTATTCGCGCAGGGCTTTGCGGGACAGACGCGGATATTTATGAAGGCAACTACGGGGAGCCGCCTCCGGGCGATGACTTTTTGATTCTGGGTCATGAAAACTTCGGCGTCGTGGAAGAAGCCGGTCAGAACGACGCCGGTTTGAAGCCGGGTGATTTCGTTGTTTCCACAGTCCGCAGACCTTGTAGCAAATGCCTGAACTGCCAGCACGGCGAGATGGACTTTTGTTCTAGCGGCGAATACACCGAACGCGGCATCAAGGGCCGGCACGGTTTCATGGCCGAATATTACGTGGAATCACCGCAATATCTTATTAAGATTCCGCCTGAGCTCCAGGACATCGCCGTTCTGCTCGAACCCACGTCGATTGTGGAAAAAGGCATCGATCACGCCTATTTGATCCAGAGACGCATCACCTGGCAGCCGCAGATGGCGCTGGTGATGGGCGCAGGGCCCGTAGGCTTGCTCGCCGCTGCGCTTCTGGCGGCGCGCGGCTTGCGAACGTTTGTGGCGAGCCTTGAAGCAGCCACGGATCCCCGCGCGGAAGCAGCCCAAAGCCTGGGAGCTCAATATCTCTGCTTGAAGGACATCTCACTAACCGATTTGCCCAAACAGATAGGCGCGCCGGACCTGGTGATCGAGGCCACGGGAAAGTCCTCCGTAGTGTTTGCTGCGATGCAGATGCTGGCGCCGAACGGCGTTCTCTGCCTTCTCAGCGTGACCGGCGGTTCGGCGATCCGCCCGGAGCCTACGGACGTCATCAATCAGGACCTCGTGCTGCGAAACAGCGTGGTCTTTGGCAGCGTCAACGCCCATCCGCGGCATTTCAAAAAGGGCGTTGAAGATTTTGAGAGCATCGAGAAAGCGCGACCCGGAGCGCTGCAAAAGCTTCTCACTACCCGCTTGCCCTGGGAAGAGTACGGCAAATGGTTCGGGCAGAAGCGGAGCGGAATCAAAACCACACTGGAGATCAGCCGCTGAGCCTGATGTTGTATTTCAAAAATCCGCACCCCTGGCGCCTCGCCCTTAGCGAAGTATGCGGACAATAAGCCTGTGGCTCGACGAATCGAGAACAAACTTCGGCTGCCTTCTATATGTCTTGCTGAGGACTACAAATTACCGCGACAGCATTTCTGCGTTTTTCGGCGCTGGGGGGACAGCGCCGCTGCGGTTTTCATTGTCACGATAATTTGCAATCCTCAGTAAGACACGTAGTTGTTACATCGACGCCCAAGCCAGGCCGTCGTCTCCGCGGCCCACGGCGATCAGCTTATCCACTCGCCAGTCATCAACGTTCAGGACTGCTATTTTTGCGCTGCTATCGCAGGAAACGTAAGCCACCTGTCCCCCGGGACGAAACAGGATTTCCTGAGGCGCCTTGGGCACATCGATGGTTCGGGTGACCTGCATCGAGGGCAATTCAATGACAGCCACTTGATTCAACTTCGGCAAAGTCGCAAGCAGCCAGCGGCCATCGGGCGAAACGGTGGTGCCGAAGGCGACGCCCGGCAGGTGAATCCAGCTCTTCACTTGATTGGTCACCGTATCAATCACGGCAAGGCGCGGTTCGGTCTGGTCGGCGGTAAAGACCCATCGGCCATCCGGAGTCACGGAAATGCGTTGCACAACTCTCGAAACGTGAATGACGGCGATGGGCTTGCGATTCTCCAGGTCCAGAGCCGTCACCGTCCCCGCACCCACGTTTGCCGTGTAACCCCGCTTACCGTCGCGAGTGATGGCCAGCATGTGCGATTCCGGCTGCTCGGTGGAAATGGAGGCCACGATCTTCAGCGTGTGAGGATCAATGACGTACACCGCGTGGTCAAGCTCGGCGGTAACATAAAGCATGCCATCCGGGCCGTAAACGGGACAGTGCGGGCGCACCGGACGCAGATCAATCTTGTGCGCGATCCGGCGCGAGCGCAGATCAATCACGTCGATGGCTTTCCCGTTTGAGCCGGGCGCTCCCACGCCGGAATTGCCGTAGATCGGCGCATAAGCAAAGCGGCCATCAGGGGAAGCCGCTACTTCGTGCCCCGTGATCCCGCTCAACGTGATCTTAGTCAGCATCTTGCCCGCCTCGGGGTCCACAATGCCGAGCGTGTGTTCCCCCTTGTTCTCAACCAGCAGTAAGCCCCGGCTGGAACCTACGCTTGCAGGCGCTGCGGAGAACAACGGCAACAAGAGTCCCGCTCCTGCAAAAAACATCAGCCACGATGCCAAGCTCACCATCGCCAAACCTCCCCTCGATGTGGATGCTGCACCCTCGTTGAGCGGCGCATGCCAAGGTCAAATTTCACCTGAACCGCGATTCTGCATCAGATGATGCGGCTTTGTCATCACAAAAATGGCGCTTGCAGAAAGTGCTTGCCGCTAATCCTCAGGCGCTGCGGAGCGCGGCACATTCAGCGCAGGGGCACAGGTCGCGCAAGTACTGAAACGTGTAAATGCCGGTCGAGTGGCCGTCATTCCAGTAAATCTGCACCGCATAACGGCCCACCATCTCCACGCGCATGGGCCGGGGCGCTTGTTTGAACATGGGCAACGGATTAGAGGTAGTCTGGGCTCTTGCTGGCCCGCCTTCCGCTCCGGTGCAGGTGGCGCAGGGACAGCGGTCGCGGAGATTTTGATATCTGTAAGCGCTCAAATGGCCATCTGACCATTCGACCGCAAGCGTATCATTTCCGCCTTCTAATTTGATTCTTTTGGGAATGCTGGCCATCAGGAATCCTGAAAGATCGCTGAAAGATTCCGCTCGAAGAACGTGGCATCGCTTATTGAGAATTACAAATTATAGTGACAACGCGGACTGTAGCGGCGCTGTCCTCAGCGCCGAAAAACGCCGGGGAGGACACCGGCGCTAGAGAAAATACTGTCACTAGAATTTGTAAACCTCAGTAGAAAACGTGAAAATGTCGAATATGTCATGCCGAACACAGTGAAGCATCCCGGTATTTCATTGAAAACAAAATGCTGAGATCCTACGCTGCGCTCAGGATGACAGTCCCCGGCCTGGTGAATCTTTTCTGTGACACGACCATAGCGGCTTCTACTCGATGTGAATCTCCTGCTCAGCTTCTGCCTGCGCCAACTTAACTTGCTTCATCAGCTCGCGTGCAACTTCATGAAAAGCTTTGCCGTAGGCGGTTGAATCATCAAGCGCAACCGGCCTTCCGCTGTCACTTTCGGTGCGGATGTGAATATCCAGCGGGATTGCTCCCAGGAATGGGAATTTCATTTTCGCAGCCGCCGCGCGAGCGCCGCCATGCCCGAAAATATCCTCGCGCTCACCGCAATGAGAGCACACGTGATAGCTCATGTTCTCCACAATTCCCAGAATCGGCACATTGAGCTTTTGAAACATGGCGATGGCTTTTGAGGCCACATTTAAGGCCACATCCTGGGGCGTCGAGACAATAACGGCGCCGGTTAATGGAATTGTTTGCGAGAGGCTCAATTGGATGTCGCCCGTGCCGGGCGGAAGGTCCATGATGAGGTAATCCAGTTCGCCCCAGCGAACATCGCCCAGAAACTGATGGATGGTCTTGTGCAGCATGGGACCGCGCCAGATGACCGCCTCGTCCGGCGGAAGAAAGTAACCCATCGAAATGATCTTGATGCCAGCTTCTTCCGGCGGAGCCAGCTTACCCTCAACGACAACCGGCCCTTGCTGGCTGCCCATTAAATGCGGAACGCTGGGGCCATAGACATCGGTATCCATCAGTCCTACTTTCGCGCCATGCAAGTGCAAAGCCACGGCAAGATTCACGGCCACCGTTGACTTCCCTACCCCGCCTTTTCCGCTGGCCACCGCCACCGTGCTTTTCACCTGCGGGATCAGGCTGGCCTGCGGCCGCGCGGCAGGAGAAGACCGCGCAGCAAGACGAACCTGGACATCCCTGACTCCCAATCCTCTCACCGCCTCTTCAGCGCTTCGCATCAATGGCCCGCTCGCGGGGTTAGCAGGATCAGGCAATTGCAGCGTGAAGGTTACGCGATTATCCCCCACTTCGAGATCCCTGATGAATCCCAGCGAAACGATATCCCTCTCATGGTTCACATCCTTGACGGCCGCCAAGGCCTTCAAGACATCCTGCGGATGGATTCTGACTGCCATGACTTGTTAAACGAACTCCCTTTTGTTCTTGAACATTCTCGACAACACATTCAAGCTCGGATTGCCCCGCGAGGCCCTTCAATAAATCCAGTGTACTA
>CADDZJ010000028.1 GCA_902812415.1 Acidobacteriota bacterium | reverse complement strand
GTACTATAGAAAACCGCATCCCGCCGACGACTCCACTCATAAGCGCCCTGCGAGACTGTTTTGTTACAAAATAAATGCCGCTTATTCCCAATTGCCCCCAGTTTTCGATCTGCCACCCCAATGGAGCGTGCCCGGCCAAACCTCGGGTATTTGTCATCTTGAGCGCGCCCTTCGGCTTCGCTCTCCAGAAACTTTACTCAAATTGTTGATTCTACGTAGAGGCTAGCGGAAATTTCTGGCACTATGAACCTGCTAAACAGCGGGCAGGCACTCAGGGTAAACTCCACGAGAAATCCCAACCGCAGTGATGAGCAACCCCGGCAGGACGCGAAGCCTGAGTTTGTCGCATAGCCGAAAGCGTTCCCTCGAACGGCAGATTGGAAACCCAGGGGGGCCAAAACTTTCAAACCGCTTGACAATATCGATCTTGTGTGCTACACAACGTTACCGTTAACGGAGATTCGTGATCCTGGACGGACGTTTTCATCCAAAGATGCGAGGTCTTCCTTGGCTCGTAAGTCATAGTGCCCTACTGCGGAACGTCACGTACTTCAGAAGCGCGTTCGCAAAGAGAAATTGTTTCAAGGCAGCGCATCCGCAATAGCAAATAAGTGGCTATGTAACAAACAAGTTGCATGACCGGTGGTTTTGCCAAAGTCAATTGACAATGGGCTGGGAGGTGAGAATTATGGAATTTAGGCGAAGGGATTCGATGCTCAGTCTTTTAATCTTTGTGGCGTTGGTGGTTTTTCCCCTTGGAGCGTTCGGACAAACAAGCGGCACAATTACAGGTATCGTTACCGATCAAAGCGGGGCTTCGATCCCCAATGCGATCATTACGGTCACGAACGTAGGGACGGGCGTAGTCGCCCGAACGTTGAAGACTGGCGCCGATGGCATTTATGTGGCAGAGGCGTTGCCGGTAGGGTCTTATCAGATCGCCGCCAGCGCTCGCGGCTTTCAACGGGCCACAAGCGCCAGGATTGTTCTGAACGTCGCTGACCGGGTCAGTGTGAACTTTAGATTGAAGTTGGCCTCCAGCACTCAAACGGTTGAAGTCACGGCGGCCATCCAACAGGTGGAAACGCAGACGGGCGAACTCAGCCATACGGTTTCAACCGAGCAGATTACCCAACTCCCAATTCTTGACCGAAACTTCATGGAACTCCAACAAGTCGTTCCAGGGGCAACCAAAGACTCCGGCGTGGGCGATGAGATTGGCAAAGGCTTTTACGGTGAAAGAGGCTACGCCGTGAATGGATTTGACCAGCACTACACCGGCTATCAGCTCGATGGGGTTCAGAATACCGACATGGGAAATCAGGCTTCAACCATGACCAATCCCGGGCCTGATACCCTGGCGGAATTTAAAGTTCTGACCAGCAACTACAGCGCGAAATACGGGACAGCGGGCGGCGCGGAGCTTCTGGCCGTAACAAAGTCCGGGACGAAAGAGTTTCACGGAGACGTTTATGATTTTGTGCGTAACGATGCGCTGGATGCGAATTCGTTTTTCCTGAACAAGGCAGGCGTCGCACGGCCTCCCTTTCATTACAACGATTACGGCTACACCATTGGCGGCCCCTTTTATATCCCAGGCCATTACAACACCGATAAGAGCAAGACCTTTTTCTTTTGGGATCAGGAATGGATTCGCGAGAGCACCGAATCGCCGCTGGTGGCTGCGGCGCCGACCGTGGCCATGCGCAATGGCGACTTCACGGGCGTTGGCCCGTTAACCAACCCGACGGACCCGCTGACGGGTCAGCCCTTGACGGCGCCCGGCGGCGGGCCTTGCGTTACCGGCAGCCAGATCAATCCCGCATGCATCAACAACAATGTCGAGCTGCTGCTCAACCAGGATTTTCCAACCCCCAACAGTCCGGGCTTCTTCAATTTCATCACCGGGGCGCGGTCAGGTCAGAACTGGGGCGAGCAGATGATTCGCGTGGATCAGAGCTTTTCCGAAAAGGTCAAGGCGTTCGTGAGGTTTATCCACGATAGCTGGCTGGAAAATGACCCGACCGTGCAATGGAGCGGCGACGCGTTTCCCACGCTCCATTCGCAATTCAATATCCCTTCGCGCAACTTCATTGCCAAGGTTTCAACCATCATCAGTCCGAGCCTGCTGAACGAAATTTCTTACAACTATGCGAGCAACTATCCGGCATCCTCAACCCCGGCGATGATCATTCAGGGCGCATATCAGTTGCCGTCAGGTTACAGCGCATTGAATCCCTTTAATCCAGGATTCGACGTGGTTCCTGACATGTCTTTTTCACAAGGGTATGGAGGCATCAGCGCGCTGTGGGGGCCGTGGTGGGCCCATCACAATATCAGCCAGGCTTCGGACGATCTGACAAAGGAGGCCGGCGCGCACAGCCTGCAAATGGGCGTCACCACCATGTTCTCCATCACTCCGGTGCAGTCGCAGACTTCCCCATCGCGCCAGGGGGCTTACAGTTTTGACGGGCACTTCACCGGCAATGCCATTGCGGATGCGCTGCTGGGGCTGCCCGTGAGTTACGGAGAGCTTCAGGGTTTCCGGGAGCCGTATTATAACTTCCATCAGACGGAAGCTTATTTTCAGGACGATTGGAAGGCGACGCGCCGCCTGACGCTGAACCTGGGGTTGCGCTATTTCTTCATCCCGCACGTTTATGGGCAGAACCTCAGCATGTTTTTGCCCACTCAGTACAATCCGGCTCAGGTTCCAACCGTTTTGCCAAACGGGCAAATTGTTCCAAATTCAGGCAATCTGTTGAATGGCATCATCATTTCGGGGAAGAACGGGACGCCGCTTGGGTTGGTGAAGGACCACTGGAATACGCCTGCGCCGCGATTTGGATTTGCCTGGGACCCGACCGGCAGCGGCAAGATGGCGATCCGGGGCGGTTACGGCATCGGGTACTACCGGATTGAAGGAAATGACGTGTATCGCCTGGTCGGCAATCCTCCGTTCTCCAGCATTTCCACATTCTTCAATCCACCATTTGATAATCCCGCCGCGGGCGTGGCGGCCCCCCTCACGCCGCTGGCTCTGAACGGCCTGGACCCAGTCTATGACATTCCGACCGTGCAGAACTGGAGCTTCAACATCCAACGACAGCTTTCTCCGAACACAACAGCGTCCATCGCTTACGTGGGCAGCCGGGGCACTCATCTGGACTACGTTGCAAATATCAACCAGCCCTTGCCGGCGATGGGATACCAGTTTGATCCTCGCATCGCCTGCACAGCAACCACTCCCTTCCCTTGCCAGCAGCGGGTTTCAACGGATTATGTTCGCCCCTTTCAGGGCTGGTCTGGGATCAGCAATATCATCCCGGTCGGAAAGTCAATCTATCATTCCCTCCAGATTAATGTGCAACGGCGATTCTCAGAAGGGCTGACTTACGGCGTGGCCTACACCTATTCAAAAACCATGGCGCTGTCGGGCGCAGAAGGATTAGGCTCCGGCCCGCAGAATCCTTACAACCTGAGGGCGGAATATGGGCCGGCGGCGTTCGACAGAGCGCACGTCCTGGTTTTCAATTATGTCTACAACTTGCCGTTCTTCCATAGCCTGAAGGGAGCGGCGGGTTCCTTGCTTGGAGGGTGGGAAGCCACAGGGCTGGTCAGTCTTGAGACGGGATTTCCACTGACGGTGCGTTACTCTTCACCCACCCAGGGCCTCGCAACCCGACCCAATGCTGTTCAGGGACAGCGCACCTCAGGTCCCCGAACTGTGGCCCAGTGGTTTAATACCAACGCCTATATAGCCCCGCCCTTTGGCTTCTACGGAAACGCCGGAGTGGGCTCCATCTGGGGTCCGCCGATGAATAGTTGGGACCTCGGCTTCTTCAAGAACTTCCGTGTTCACGAACGAATGAGTTTGCAGTTCAGAGCGGAAATGTTCAACATCTGGAATACAGTAAACTTCAATTCTGTAGATACCACCTTGGGAACCGGCGGTTTTGGACAAGTCACCAGCACCTACGATCCCCGGATTATGCAACTGGCTTTGAAGCTCACCTTTTAGCGAGCCGGCCTTCCTACGGTTGGGCCTGGGTGGGACCTGCTATTTCCTCCTGTTCTGCGGGCATCGACTGAGGTTTACAAATGATCGTGACATTGTTTTCTGTAGCGTGGGTGTCCCCACTGGCCTTTTTTCGGCGCTGAGGACAGCGCAGCTGCCGTGTATCGTTCAGCCTTCTCACACTGGTTCCACCCTGTCACTCTGAACGTTTGCCTGTCATTTTGAGCGAGCGCAGCGAGCGAAGAATCCCTCTATTTCGGTTTGCGCCGGGCTTTTCGAAGCAGTCCGATTATTTATAAAAATCAGCCAGATTCGCTGCATTCAGCGGAAGAATGACCAACGAAGGGCTTAGCATGACCTTAAAGCCCTGAGAACCTCACCTCAGAACGGTAATGCCGCTATAATTTGCATTCTCAGCGAGCGAGAATTTAGTTCAGCTTCAGGAGAACCTGAATGGCCAATAAACCGATGGATCGTCGCAAGTTCCTGCAGGATACAGCCTTTTGTTTAGGGGCCGGCTCCTGGGCTGCCCATCGCCAGCCACCTTCTATGGCGGCCGCCCCTGCCGGGATCGCCTCACAAGTGGACAAATCACCAGGCGATTTGCAGATGAGGGCAAACTTCAGCCCAACTGAAACGGTCTGGATCATCCGCCAGCCAGACTCCGGCTTTGAGCAGATGTTCGCTTCCCGTGAATTGGCGCGCGGCCTTCGCAATCTGGGCCTTGTGCGCGAGCCGATTGAGACTGCGCGCGGATCAGCGGCTCCGCCATCCAATGGATTGATCTTTTTCCTGGAAGTTGACCGGAGCCGCTTCACCCATCCCGAAGCTTACGAGATTGCTCATCAGACGGCTTCTCAAATCACGCTGAGGGGGGCTACGTCGCAGGCTGCGCTCTACGCTGCGTTTGATTTTCTGGAGCGTCAGGGCGCTTTCTTTGGCCTGGATGGCGAAGTTTACCCCCTGGAGTCCGCAAAGAGTCTTGTTCTGCCTCCTCCGGGCCAATCTTGGCGGGCGCAACCGCGCTTCAGAGTGCGCGGGCTGGTTCCGTGGCCCGATTTTTTAAATTGCGTTACAGTCTATAACCGCGAGGATTGGCGCGCCTATCTCGAAGCCATGGTGCGAATGCGCTTCAATACGCTGGGCGTGCATGTCTATTCCGGCGCCGATCAGTGGACCGAGTCGTTCCTCTCATTTGAATATGCCGGCGCGGGTCATCTCGCCTACACCGACACCACGGCCACAAACCGCTGGGGCTACCTGCCGGAGAAAACTTCGCGTTACGGAATGGGAGCGCCGGAATTCTTTGCCGATGAAGTATTCGGCTCTGAAGCCACGACGCAGGCAAGGAGTTGCTGGGAAGACGAGGAATTCGCTCAGCGGCTTTGGGGCGAAGCTTTCCGATACGCCCAGCAATTGGGCATTCGCACGGGCGTGGGATTCGAGCCTTATCAGATTCCCGATGAAATTTTCCGGGCGACACCGCCGGAAGCGCATTACGTGCCGAAGAATCCCAAGGTCCCCGGTCCGCGAATCGATCCCGAGTCGGTAGCCGCCAGGGATATTCTCGAGGCGCGACTGGGGCGGTTGCTGGAAACCTATCCCACGGTCGATGATGTCTGGCTCTGGGAAGATGAAGCCAGCAATTGGGCCAGCCGCAATGAGCGCGTGCCCCTCTCCGTCACGCCCTTTCAGCAAGCCTATGATTTCCTGCGCCGCCACGCCCCGCAAAAACGCATGGTGATTTCAGGATGGGGCGGTGTTGTGCGGCACTTCGCCTACTTCCATCAACATCTGCCGGAGGATGTGATCTTTTCTGCGCTCAACGACAGCCTGGGTTGGGATCCGGTCAGCGAAGAGTTTGGAAAACTCGGGGGCCGCGAGCGCTGGCCCATTCCCTGGCTTGAAGACGATCCGGCCATGTGGCTGCCGCAGTTCCATGTGTACCGGTTCGTTCGGGATATGGACCTGGCGGAAAAATACGGCTGTCAGGGTCTGATGGGCATTCACTGGCGGCATCGCATCATGGATGCTAACGCGGGGTTCCAATCCAGATATTCCTGGCAGAAAGACCTGACTCCCACCCGGTTCTTCCAGTCGTTTGCCGCCGTCCAGGCGCGTGAACCGCGCGCCGCTTCGCTCGCCCGGTTGCTGGATGATACGGATCGCGACCGGTTGATTCTCTGTTCCTGGGATGGCCAGATCAAAAACGGCCATCATGAAATCCATGAATACACTGGCGATTACGATGAAGCTTTCCAGTTCTGGAACGGCTATGAGCCCTCGGAAAAGGTGATGCGGTCTCAGGCGGAAGTGGCTCGACAATTGCGCCATCTCGCCGATTCGGCAACGAGACCTGCCGAACGTGAGCGAATCGGCTACCTGGCTGGATTTGTGGGGTTCATGCCCGCCTATGCTGAGTCGTGGTCGCTGGCATTCCATCTGAACCAGAAGCTTGAACAGGCTCTCGCGCTCAAGAGACAAGGCAAGGCTGGTGAGGCCAAAGCCTTAATTCAAAGCGAAGGAGTGCCTCTCTGGCTGAAGCTCGCGCCGCTGGTCCGGCAAGTCTTTCTGGAATATCAGCCGATCATCAGCACCCGCAACGACCAGGGCCAGTTGGCATCAATGCACAACAAGTACGAACGGCTGGCGCTGTTCCGCTTGCGAGCCTCGATGAAGGAATTTTTGGGAGAGCTTCCTCCGGAAGTTGAAGAATTGTTTGCGCAGGTTCGCCAGTCGGATCCTGGCGCCAGGCCCCGAATTTTTGTGCCCACGCGCCCGACGCTTTTGCGTCCGGGCGAGCTTGTGAGAATCCATGCCGTTGTGCCGGGACGCGGCGAGGTCAGGAATGTGACCCTCTTCACGCGTGTAAGAGAGTCCGCCCGATGGAATCGTTATGACATGCGACAGGCCGGCAGACGAACGTTTGTCGTCGAACTTCAATATCCTGCATCCGCCGGCCCGCTGATGGACTACTACGCTCAGGCGGAATGTGCGATGGGCGGAAAGTCCGAATGGGTTGTCGCCCCTCCTGAAGCGCCGCGACGCTTCTACACCATCACCTTGGCAATACAAGGTTAAGTTGATGGAACGATCGTGTCGGAGCAAGCAGCGCTGGCGCGGTTGGTCTCGCCGGTGTTTCGGCCCAACCTCTTCATCCTCGGCATCTCCTTCGCCGTAATGCCCGGATTCCTTGAAGAGTTTGGCTGGATGGGGTTCGCTTATCCGCACATGAGCAAGTTCGTTCAGCCTTTCCGAGCCGCATTGCTCCTGGGCGTCCTTTGGGGACTCTGGCATGCCCCGGTGGTGGATTACCTTGGCGCCGCTGCGCCGCGCCGCCGCTACTGGCTGCCCTTTTTCCTCGCATTTATCGCAATCGTTTCCGCCGTGCGGGTGCTGATCGTCTGGGTGTATCGCCACACGCAAAGCCTCCTCCTCGCCCAATTGATGCACGTCAGTTTCACGGCGTCGCTGGTGATGTTTGATCCCGCGCGGCTCTCGCCCGCGCAGGAGACGTTCTGGTATGCCCTCTACGCCGCGCTCTGGCTCATCGTCCTGATCTGGATTCGCCCGGCCCTGAGCGGCGATCGGTGATCGCCGGCTTTTTATTTCCCAAAACTTCGGCGAACCCATTGCGGCCAGGGCCTTGACCTGTCATGGGCTATTATAGTAGCCTAATTCGTGAAGATATTTCTCTGGCGATCTCGGACTCAGGGGATCGCCGGCAGCGACCTTGGAAAGGCGGGGGGTGCGAAACCGGAACGGAATCGAAAATGAGAGACAAAATAGCAATGGGCGCGCTGCTCGATCGTGGCTTAATTTTATTATACGAGACTATAAATCATATTGTGTATTTCATGATCATAGATCCAATCGGAAAACGCCGGAAAAAAATAATGTTTAGGCTTGGAGAGCGCATATAAAAATCTACCTGATTGAAAGCAGGTAAGTTATTGGCTTGTTGTTCGGTCACCGTTTACAAACAATTTCCAAAAATTACTGTATCTAAAAGATTTTAAATGGCTTATGAATTTAATTTGTTTGTTTATAATCAACATTAAGAAAATGAACGATTTAACTTAAAAATGGGGAAATTGTTCGTTTTTCTACGACGTGTAATTGGGCCAAATGGGGCAGTTTGAGGCGCAAGTCACAATTAAATTAATACAGAGTGATAAAATTTTATTTTGAATAGTGTCATGAATATGGGATGTTTAAAAACCTCGGATTGTTTGCGTCGAGTTGTGGCGGGTTTATCCAGCCACCCAAAATGGCCGCGTAAAGCCGCCTCTGCAATGTGCTTCCGACGCCACGAAATAGGTTTTGAAACAGTTTCCAGCCAAACTCTTCGGCATCAGAACGACAGGCGGAAGGCTCATTGTGAAAGACCTCCAGGGTCTTTCGGCGCCTGCAAAGCCTGCAACGAATTCACTGTTCCGGAGCGATGATGGGCAAAAGAAATCTGCTGGGGCGACGCCAATTCCTGAAAGGCTCCGTGGGAGCCTTTGGCGCAACGTCAATGCTGCATGCAGAAGCGGCGCGCGATGGCGCAAGGCCTGCCGATGAAGCGCCTAAGGGCATGGGAAGACAAACAATCAGCTTAAACGGCGAGTGGCACGCCGCAGACAGCGTCGCTCCCGACGAAATACCCGCGCATTTCGAACACACGGTTCCCGTGCCCGGCCTGGCGCATCTGGCGAAGCCCGCATTTCCAAACGTGGATGAATATCAAAGCCGGGAAAACATCTGGAACCTGGTCCGGTTTGGCGAATTGCCAGAGTCCACATGGACATCGCTCAACAAGGATAGCCCGGGAATTTCCCTTCAGAAGCGAAACTATTTCTGGTACTACAGGACTTTTCGGGCGCCTGAGAAAAAAGAAGTGGCAATCCTCAAAATCAATAAAGCTCAGTTCGGAACGGCAGTGTGGCTGAACGGGCGGAAGATGGGCGACCATCTGGGCTGCTTCACCGCCGGCTTCTTTAACCTGAGCGACACCATCCGTTGGGAAGCTGAGAACGAACTGATCGTCCGGGTCGGCGCCCATCCGGGCGTGCTGCCCATCGGCGTGCCGACAGGAACAGACTTTGAGAAAAGGAAGTGGACTCCGGGCATTTATGATGACGTGTCGCTTCTGGTGAGCGATAACCCCGTCATCAAGACCCTGCAGGTGGCTCCCGTCATCGCCAACTCAGAAATTCTTGTCCAGGTCGTTTGCATAAACCACGGGAAGCAGCCTGTGGATTTCAGGCTGGCACATCGCGTGACGACTTGGAAAGAAAAGAGCGAAGTTGCCCGAGCTTCCAGCCCGCGCCTCCGGCTTCAGCCGGGTGAGCGAACAATGCAAACGCAGAGAATCCGCATCCCCGATGCCCGGCTTTGGTCGCCTGAGGATCCCTTTCTCTACGTCATCGAAACCAGCGCGGGCGGAGACTCTTTTCAAACGCGCTTTGGCATGCGGGAGTTCCGGTTTGACACTGCGACAAAGCGCGCTTATCTGAACGGCAAGCTTTACTTCCTGCGGGGTTCCAACATCACTCTGCATCGCTTTTTTGAAGACCCTCTCAGCGGCTCGCTTCCCTGGAATGAAACCTGGTTGCGGAGATTGCTGATCAAAATTCCCAGGCAGATGCACTGGAACGCATTCCGGTTCTGCATCGGGCCCGTCCCTGAGCAGTGGCTGGATATTGCCGATGAGGCCGGCCTGTTGATCCAGAACGAGTATTTTATCTGGACCGGCAGCCCCGCGTGGGGATACAGCGGTCGTCAATGGAATGTCCCCGAAATGGTGAAGGAGTATTCGGAGTGGATGCGGGATAATTGGAATCATCCGTGCGTCATCATCTGGGACGCGAATAATGAGACGCTCGATCCGGTCTTTGCCCGGAGCATTATTCCAGCAGTGAGAAATCTTGACCTCTCCAACCGTCCGTGGGAAAACAGCTACAACGGTCCTCAAGGTTTCAACGATCCGGTTGAAGACCATCCGTATCTTTTCATCCGCAATCAGTTCGGAACAGAAACTCCTTTCCGGATGACTGATCTCGAAACGATGTCGGGCATTTCCCAGAACAGCGCCCGGCCGCCTCAGGGTCACGCCATGATTAACAATGAATATGGCTGGCTCTGGTTGAATCGCGACGGCTCGCCCACCCAGCTTACCACCCGCGTGTATGAGGGACTTCTTGGCCCTCATGCAACCGCCGCCGAACGCCTTGAGCTGAATGCTTACCTGCTCGCCGGACTCACCGAGTTCTGGCGGGCCTATCGGAATTATGCCGGCGTGTTGCACTTCGTTTATCTCACGTGCTCTTACCCGGGCGTGTTTACCAGCGATCATTTCCGCGACGTCGAGAAGCTCGAATTGCATCCTGAATTCAAGGACTACATGGGCGAGGCTTTCAAGCCCCTGGGCGTTTACATCGATTTCTGGAAGCCCTCCCTTCCAGCCAGTTCAAAGCAACGCATGGCGGTGATGGTGGTGAACGATCTGCCACAACCGGCATCCGGCGATCTCATACTCGTTTTTACGAGGGCCGAGCAGGAAATCTCCCGCCTCAGCCAGCCGTTCAGCGTGCCTGGCTTGGGCCAGCAAACTTTCTGGTTTGATGTGGAAGCTCCGCGCGAGAGGGGCGATTATCTACTGAAAGCTCTGGCAACGACCACTGGCGTAGGCAGCAATGCCTCAACCTTAAGCCGGAGAAAAGTTTCGGTGATCCCGTAGCGTAGCGCCGTTGCGAGGCCGCAGCCAAAAAAACCGTCATTCTACTGAGGTTTACAAATTATAGTGACAGCATTTTCTGTAGCGCCGGTGTCCTCGCCGGCGTTTTTCGGCGCTGAGGACAGCGCCGCTACAGTCCGCGTTGTCACGATAATTTGTAATTCTCAATAAGCGAGCGAAGAATCCCTGCATTTGTACTGCGAAATACGGGGATTGTTCCGCCTCGCGGAGTTTACTCTGAGCGAAGCCGAAGAGATCGGCGTCAAAATGACAAGGGAAGGGCTCGGAATGACCACATTCAGAATCATTTTTCAGCAACCTGCTGAAGCCCGACGCTATTTCAGCACGGTCAGCAAAGCGATGCTGGCATTGGGAAGCGTGAACACCCAGTCGCCGCCGCCATCTGGCTGAAGCGTTGAGACATGAGGTGGGGGAAGGCGACCTTCAGAATCGAACTGGACGCCGCCGTAGCGCACATCCGGCGCAAGCGAGGCCAGGCTGGGAGCGCGCAGCATGAGCAGGCTGGCTTGGCTTCTTCGGGCGCCTGCAACGTGGACGCGCACCTCGCCTGCCGCCGAAGCGTCCTTATTGATCAGGAAGACGTTGATGTCGCATCCGGCGCACTCACTAACGGCATAGGCGCTTAGATTCGCCCTGGAGGAAATGGAAAGAGGAAGCAAATGAGCGCCCGCCGCATGCTTCGCAAAGAGGTACATCGCATAATAGAGCGGCTCCGCCACGTTGCGATATTGCCATCGCCCTCCTTCCTGCTGGCTGCCGTAAGTATCGATGGGATTGTAGGAGCTGCCGCCCCCGGGCCGGTAGCTGAAATGGAAATTGGCGTAGCGGAAACCATCCTGCGCCAGGTGGAACATGTAATCCAGTCCCCAGACGGCGGAGGCAATGGCGTTGCTCACGCCCGGCATGCCGCCGCAGGCAGCGGAATTGGTTTCCGCCATCGCGATGGGTAGACCCCGGCTGTGAACCGCGGCCACCCAGCTTCGGGCGCTCTGATCGAAGCGGGTCATGAGTGCGGGATTGAGAAGTTGACCAATGGTCACGGTTCGTCCGCCGCACACAGCCCCTGAATAGTTGTGCACCGTCACCAGCTTGAGGTTATGAGCGCCAACGCCGTCGATGAAGGTTTCGAGATCATGCGCGTTGCGCCAGCCGCAGCAAGTGGCCGGGCCTGCGATTCCATAGCGCCGCGCTACGGAGTTTTGACGGAACGCGTTCAGATAACCCAGAAAATCCCGCACATGATCGGAGGGAGAGTAGCCGGGCGGTCGGGCGCCCCGTCGGAACAAGTCGGGCTCATTGCCAATTTCAAGCGCAAAGATCTCGCTCGGCTTCATTTCTCGAGCGATGCCTGCCGTCACTTCGTTGAGCGCCCAGGAAGGCGAATTCTGCTTCAGATTCAAACCCACGATCAGTTGCCAGCCGGTTGCTGTCGCCGCTTTCGAAAAGAGCGCAAGGTCTTCGGCAGTGAGCGCGCCGCGACACTCAGCCGGATGAGGAGCGCGCTCAGGGTCCCAGCAGGTGTTGTCCTGACTGTTCCCACCCAGCCGCAAGACGCCGCGACCCAGATCACGCATGAACTGGAAAAAGCCCTGATTGGGCGCGTCGGGCCGCCCCAGGGCATACTGCGGTTGCTCGCTCGCAGTGCGAGAAACAGCCTGATGTCCACGATAAGGTTGCAACCCCTGCCCGCTGGTTGAAACTTCCATGCTGTAGCCTAGGAAATCTTGAGGTATGCGCAGGCCAAGCGGCTGCGGCTGAACTTTCACCGTAGCGAGTTGAGCCAGGCCCGCAGGCGTCCACGCCATCATCATTCCAAAAGCTATTGCCGCCCATAGCCCGCTTCGCTTGCGCATGGCCTTTGCTGGAATTCGGATTGAAGTCCAATCCATTTGGGGGATCATGAGGAGTTGTGAATACGTTAATCCGCGCCGTTGTCGCGACGAACGATGACTGTAACGATGACTGTAGCGGCGAACTGTGTTCGCCGAGGTTTTTGAAAACCAAATCCGGCGATCAGCGATCGCGGGCGTCGGCGATCACAGATCGCCGCTACAGCGGGATTTTTTCAAAACTTCTGAGTCGTTGTCTCCTGGCAGGCTGCTGAAAGAATCGCCAAGCCTGCCATTCCGAGCGAACGGCCATCAGCCGCGAGCATTCAACTTTTTCGCCCCGAAACGTTCCGGCTGAGGGCTGCTTGGTGAAAGCCTGAAACAGCATCGCAGGCTTCAATAATAGTCGACAGGGTCAATATGGCGTTTTGCGCCATACCAGAAAAGCGCATTTTCGGTGAGCCCTTGAATCGTGTATTTGTTGGGCGGCATCAGAAGGCGCTTGAACATGGATTTGGCGGAATAAAACGTCTTGGTGCATCGCCATACGCCTTCTTCGACCTGTCGAGGGGTCATGTTCTTGGGGATGAACATGCAGACAAAATTGTTGGTATACATGTCGGCGTCGGGGACAATCACCCGGCCTTCGGCCTCAAGCTGCGCGCGCATGGGCGTGCCCTTACGAGGGGTCACGGTGTTGAAAAACGCTTCCGGAGCCTTGACCTCGTGCAGAAATTGCAGCGTTTTGTCGAAAGCATCCGGGGTGTCTTCATCGAGGCCGAAGAGGAAGTTCAGAGAATAATAGATGCCGTAATCTTTAAGCCGCTGGAGAAGACGTTTGTAGTCTTTGACGTGGTTTTGAACCTTGCTGATGGAAAGCAGGCTGTCCTGGTTGATCGACTCGACGCCAATGTTCACATGGAAGACGCCCGCCTTGGCCGCGAGGTCCAGCAATTCTTCGTCGTGATTCGAGTTGATAGTCCACAGGCAGGAAAAGCGAATATTCAGCGGAATGAGCGCCTTGAACAATTCCCGCGCAAAGCGGTGTTTGCCGGCAATCTGATCGTCAATAAACTGAAAACGCCGGAAGCCCGTGATTTTGATGTTCTGCTTGATCTCTTCAACAATTTCGCCCACCGGGCGTGTGCGGAACGTGCCTCCGTAGAAAACCGGAATTTCACAGAAAGAGCAGCG
This sequence comes from Acidobacteriota bacterium, assembly GCA_902812415.1. Taxonomy (GTDB): domain Bacteria; phylum Acidobacteriota; class Terriglobia; order UBA7540; family UBA7540; genus RH2-MAG17b. Next base: position 26,185 of record CADDZJ010000028.1, on the reverse strand, counting down.
GTAAGGACAGCCACGGGTTGCCTGAATCGGTAAAGCCTTGAATAGATAGCGCTTCAACTTCAGCAACTCGTGACGCGGGCGCGGCAGACCCTTGAGGTCGTGCAGTTTGTCCGCCTTGTAAATGCGCTTGAGTTTCCCGTCGCGCCAGTCCTGAAGAAGCTGGGGCCAGACATAATCCGATTCGCCTTGCACCACGGCGTCGGCGTGCTTCAACGCTTCCTCGGTCTGAAGCGTGGCGTGGAACCCCCCCATTACCACGGGAATTCCACGCTTGCGGAACTCATCGCCAAGCTGATAAGCGCGGAGGGATGCGCCGATGGTCGTCGTCATTCCGACCAGATCCCAACCGGCGTCGAAATCCACGTCTTCCAGGCGCTCGTCGCAGAGCGTCACGTCATACTCAGGCGGGGTGAGGCCCGCCATCAGGGGCAGCATCAGCCCGATAATAAGCCGCCGCCGCGTCTTATGGGGTGTCCGGTCGAGATGAACCGTGGTGGGCTGGATCAGCAGAATGCGAGGTTTGGTCTTCATTTCACCCTCCGCGTGAGAAAAGAATCATTTGAGATATTTCCGGAACTCCACCTCAATGCTCCTTTACCGATTGAGACTCACGAATTTCGTGGCAACGCACGCGCCGTGGCGCTGTCCCCCACGCCGAAAGACGCCGACGGGAACGCCCACGCCGCAGGAAACGCCATCGCCCTGAGTCGTCATTCTCAATAGATGCATCAGGTTTGAATCAAGGTTATCACAACGGTGAAAAAAAACGTCTGAAAAGTTTCGCTCCTTTAAGCGGTTTCCATCCAAGGTATAATCCTCTACGATGCCGCCTGAGTTCACAACTATCGCCTTTCAGGATGTCACCCGAGCGGAAGCGAACCTTGCCCAGCTCGAAAAGTTGTTGCCGTCCTCCTTGCGCTATCCGCTCGCTTCCCTGCTCGCCCAATCGCCGGACCCGGATGGCGCGCTGAACCTGCTCGAGCGTTACGCCAGTAAGGCCCCCGCTGATATTCGGGCTGACCTTGCGCGCTATCCTTCGGCGCTGACTTATCTGATCGCCATTTTCGGGTACAGCGGCTTTCTGGCCGAAACGTTTCTCGCCGAGCCTCATCTGCCTATTCAATTTGCTCGCGACAAAAATTTCACCAAGCTGCGGTCCAAAGAGGATGTGATGCAGGACTATGCGCGCTTCGCCACCGCCGCGCCGAATCCCTGGCTTTCGGCGCAATTGGGGCAATTCAAGCGCCGAACATATCTGCGCATTGTCCTGAAAGACGTGCTGGGCATGAGCACCCTGGCTGAAACCACGTTGGAGCTTTCCGAACTGGCGGACGTGATTGTCACCAACGCGCTGATCTATTGTGATCAGGAACTGCGCAAGCGCTACGGGGAACCGCAATACCGCGACGCGCAGGGCCGCATTGCGCGCAGCGAGTTCAGCGTGATCTCACTCGGAAAGATGGGCGGAAACGAGCTGAATTACAGTTCGGATATCGACCTGCTTTTCCTCTATTCCCACGACGGCGAAACTTCCGGCGGCAACGAGCCGGATTCGATCATCTCGAATAAGGAGTATTTTGTCCGTCTGGCCAACGCCATCACGCGGACCATCACCCAGGGCACGCCCTACGGACAGGTGTTTCGCGTGGATTTGCGTTTAAGGCCTGAAGGCGATCAGGGCGATATGACCATTTCGCTGCGGTCGGCCCTGGAGTATTACGAGCATCGCGCGCGCGACTGGGAATTGCAGATGCTGATCAAGGCCCGGCATTCCGCGGGCGATGAAAAACTGACGCGCGAATTCCTGCGCGGCGTTGAGCCCTATATTTACAGTTCGCCGATGGACTTTGCAGCGATTGAAACGGTGCTGTTCACCCGCGAGCGCATCTCCCGCAAGCTCAAGGAGGCGCGCGCGGGCGGCATTGACGTGAAGCGTCACCGCGGAGGAATTCGGGATATTGAGTTTCTGACTCAGTGCCTTCAGCGCCTGCACGGCGGCCACGATCCCTGGGTGCGTTCGGGCGGCACGCTGCTGGCACTGCGCAAATTGAACGATAAAGGCTGGCTCTCGGATCGGGACTACGCTTCGCTTACCGGCGCTTACGAGTTCCTGCGCAAGCTGGAACATCTCATCCAGCTCGACCGGGGCCAGCAGACGCATCGCCTGCCTGCGGACCCCGAAGCGCTCGATCGGCTGGCCCGCCGCGCGGGTCTGGAGGGCCGAGCATGGGCGGCGCGCTCCAACGATGCGGAGGAGCCTTTGCACCCAGGCGCCGCGCTTACCGCGCAACTGCAAGAGACTTTCAAACGTGTCGATGAAATTTATCAGAAGGTAATCCATCCCGGCGCCGCAAGGCAACCCTCGGGCGAAGTTTACGCTTTGAAAGCTCCCCTGCCGCTCCTCGAGGATCGCACGGCCCTTTCCTACAAGGAGGCGGTGAGCTTTCTCTCCGCCCAGTCTCCCCGCCTCGCAGAGTGCATTCGTCAGGCTTCCGTGCCGGAACGGGCGCAGAAGAACGCGACGCGCTTTCTGAGCAATCTCTTCAGCTCTTCAGAGCGGTTCGAGTTGGCGGAGCAACACCCGGAACAGTTGCGCCTGGCCTTGGAACTGATCAGCGCCAGCGATTATCTGGCCGAATTGCTCATTCATCACCCGGAAGACATGCTCGTTCTCGATTCGGCGGGTGTGCCCTCAGCCGACTCCCATCCTGACCAGTTGCAGATTGAATTGGAAGGCGCGCCGGGCGGCGATTCGGTTTCGGCCTGGCGCGCAGGGACGTCTCCTTTTCTCTGGATGCTTGATTCCGGCTGGGACATCCGCCAGCTGATGACGCTTTTGAGGCGCCATTACCGGGCGCAGAAATTAGCCCTCAGCAGCCGCGACTGGGCGGCGATGGATTCCATTTTTACCTCTCTCAAGAACTGGTCGGCGCTGGGCATCCGGTTAATTTCCACAGCTTGCCACATGGTCTGTGGGCCGCTCTCGAGCGCCCCCAATCCGGCTCAGACGCCCGCCTCCATGCCGTTTGCCATTCTGGGCCTCGGGAGACTGGGGTTGCTGGAATTTGACCTGGCTTCAGACGCTGACCTTATTTTTGTGGTGCCTTCCGGAACGAGCGAGCAGGAGATTGAGTTCTGGGCGCGGCGCGCCGAAAAGATTATCGAAGCGCTCTCGAGCTATACCAGCGATGGCGCCCTCTTTGCGGTGGACACAAGGCTGCGACCGTTGGGCCAGGAAGGGGAATTGGTGGTGACCGAAGGCAGCCTGCTGGATTATCTGGATGAGACGGCCAAGGTATGGGAAGGCTTGACTTATTTGAAGGTCTCACCGGTGGCCGGCAATATGGCATTTGGCCAGGTGGTGGCCGAGCACGCCCTGCAGCGGATCCTGAGCCGCTTCAGTTCCTTTCCCGATCTTGAGAACGACCTCCAGCAGATGCGCCGCCGTCTGGAAAGAGAACTGGCTTCCTCGCCCACCGATCCCAAGTCCGCTCCGGGCGGGTACTACGACATCGATTACGCTCTCTCATATCTGCGACTGCGGCGCCGCGTGAACCTTCCGCCAGCCTCGAATACTCCGGAGCAGATTCGGATGCTGGCGTCGCTCGGCATCCTGCGGCCTGAGGATGCCGCAACGCTCAACGCCGGAGCCTGCTTTCTGCGTTCGGTGGATCACGCTATCCGAGTCGTCACCGGCAAGTCTGCGTCCGGACTTCCCGAACACGTCGGTCACGCCGCGCTAGTCGAGGAATTAGCCCGCCGCTGGGGTCTGCTCGAAGATAGAAAGCAGAGCCTTGCCCATCGCATGCATGAAGTCCAGCAGGAGATTCGCTACGTTTATCGCCGGGTAGTAGGCTCGGAATGACGCGGGGAAACGGAAGAAGTAGGCATTTTTCGACCAGCGTCAGCGCGATGAACTCCTTGGAGTTCCCGGCTATTTGAGGATAAAATGAAAAGTTTATGGAAGAACGAGATTTCTTTGAGGAGAGTGAAACGCGGAAACCCATGACCCTTTCCTGTCTCCACTGCCGCCAGACTGAGACGTACGAAATCCGCTGGCTGGTGCGAAAGAAGAAAAAGGCGCTGCGGGGCGCGGTGGAAGAGCAGGATCGTCTCCGGTTTGCCAAGGCCCGGTCCTACATGCTGCGGCGCGATGATCTCGTGCAGTGCAAGAATCCACGGTGTCGAAAGCGGTTTGAGATTTCCGGCGTTCAATCGGTCGTCTTCCTTTAGCGGGTCGCTGAAAAAGACTGACAGCCTGTTGCGTGGAGAATAAAACCCCGCGAGCCTCAGACCGTTACGAACCAGGAGCGCAGGGGCGCATGGGAATGCGCGCTCTGCAAGCTTTTTCCTGACGCCATGAGAATAATCTAACTAGACAGCTAGGCTAAATTAAAGCTTAGACGGCTGCCTGTGACCTTGATCTTGAATTCTCAGCGGTTTTCGGCGCTTATAAGACCGCCGCACAATACGGGAAGCCGCGGTGAGGCATGGGATGAGGAGAGGGCTCATTGATGCTCAATTTGAGTAGGCAAGGTTTTTCAAGGCTCCGCGTGAGCGGAGCTTCTCAAGGTCGTAGAACCGCAGCTTTGCTCGCCGGCCTTTTGTTGATCGCATCTATTCTTGTCGCGGGCGCGAGCTTCTGCGAGGGAAGCTCCGCTATCTTGTCTCGTGCCAACTGGAGAAGTGAAAAGACTCCCTCTCCAGCGCAGAGCGCAGCGGCAGTTTCGCATGGGCATCCGCAGAACCTGTTTGCCCGATTGCGTTTAAGCTTTGAGCCGAATCAGGGCCAGACTGACGCGAATGTAAGATTTCTCGCCCACGGCCTCCAATACACGCTTTTCCTCACATCAGGCGGCGCGACCCTGTCTTTCCTGGCTCCCAACCAGAGTCCGTCGTCGTCGTCTTCGTTCCACCCGAAAGCCGCTGCCTCCTGGCTGAGCATGGAATTGCGCGGACAAAGGCAGAAAGTTCAAGTGGCCGGGCTTGATGAGCTTCCGGGCAAGAGCAATTATTTCATTGGCAGCGATCCGCGGCTCTGGCGAACCGGTATCCCCCACTATGCTGAGGTTCGCTACCGGAGTATCTATCCAGGGATTGACCTGACGTACTATGGCAACCCGCAACAACTGGAGTATGATTTTGCCATCTCGCCGGGCGCCAATCCTGAACGCATCTGCTTTCATATCAAGGGTCCTGACGGCGCTGTTCCGTTGCAACTCGATCCGCAGGGAAACCTCCTGGTAGGCGTTTCAGGCGGGGAATTCCGCTACCTGCGGCCCGTTGCTTATCAGATCATCGGAGTCGGAAAGCAGACCCGCAGGCAATCCGTCATAAGTCATTATGTTATTCAAAAAAATGGAGACATTCGGATTCAAGTGGGGCCTTACGATCATCGCAAAGGTTTGATTATTGACCCGACCCTGGTGTACTCCACCTATCTTGGCGGTAGCGGCAGTGACAGCGCGACAAGCATTGCGATCGACGGCTCAGGCAATGCTTTCATCACCGGCGGCACCACTTCATCGAATTTTCCAACTTCCAATCCAGAGCAGAAGGCGACCGGAGGCGGCTCTGATGTTTTCGTGACCGAGATGAACCCATCCGGAGGTTCTCTGGTTTATTCCACCTATATCGGTGGAAGCAATTTTGATAAGGGAACGAGCATCGCCATCGATTCCTCTGGAAATGCTTATGTGACCGGCTATACTTCCTCGGCGAACTTCCCGACCACCTCCAAGGCGTTCTCTACAACTTATCAGGGGAACGGGAATTCCGAAGCCTTCGTGCTGAAGCTGAACTCTGGAGGGTCTGCCCTTGGCTACTCCACATACCTGGGAGGAAGCGGCGGAGATTTCGGGCAAGGCATCGCCGTGGACTCGGGAGGCAATGCCTACATCACGGGGTCAACCCAATCAGCCAACTTCCCGGTCGCCAATGCCTTACAAGGCACATCCGGAGGCGGCTCCGATGCCTTCGTCACCAAGCTTGACCCGGCAGGAGCCACGTTGCTCTACTCCACATTCCTGGGCGGCTCGACTTCCGATTCCGGCCAGGCTATCGCTGTCGATAACGCAGGCGAAGCTTACGTGACAGGGTTTACTTTTTCCACCAATTTCCCCACCCGGAGTCCGCTTCAAGCGGCCAATAACGGCGGCGCGGACGCCTTTGTCACTAAACTGAATGCTGCCGGATCGCAACTGGTCTTTTCAACTTACCTCGGTGGGAGCGCGGATGACCGAGGCCTCGGTTTAACATTGAACGCCGGGGGTAATGTCTTTATTACAGGCTCGACTCAGTCTCCCAATTTTCCCACCACCAGCGGCGCTTACCAGACTACGCCGGGGGGCAATACCGATGCTTTTGTCGCACAAGTAAACGCCGCAGGCTCCCAATTGGTTTATTCTACTTATCTTGGCGGCAGCGATGTGGATCAGGGGAACGGAGTGGGGGTGGACAACGCAGGAAATGCCTACGTAATCGGGTCGACCGCCTCCATCAATTTCCCAATGCAAACTCCCACGCAGTCCACGCTGGGCGAAGGTGCGTGCGGTTCTCCCTGTTCCAACGCATTTGTGACGGCGCTCAACCCCCAAGGCAGCGGTCTGGTCTATTCCACTTATCTTGGCGGCAACGGCCCCGACTATGGCCAGGCTATTGCCGTGGACTCTGCTGGAAACGCCTATGTCGTGGGGTCGACAGCTTCCTCGAATTTCCCTGCCGTGTCTGGCGCCTTTCAACCTAGTTACGCAAGTTCAGGAACTTCCGGCAACGGTTTTGTGGCGAAAATCAGCCCGCAAAACACCCCTGCCGTGGCGCTGAACCCGCAGAAGATTGACTTTGGCAATCAGGGGCTCAACGTCGCAAGCTCGCCGCAAACCGTGACTTTGACCAATGTGGGCAGCGCTTCCCTGACTGTTTCAAGCGTCTCAACCAGCGCCAACTTCAATGTTCAGTCCAATAACTGCACTACTGTGGCGCCGGGCGGCGGGCAGTGCGCCATTGGCGTCACTTTCACGCCTACAGATACAACGACCGTCACCGGCAATCTTTCGATTGCTGACAACGCCGCAGGCAGCCCGCAGCAAGTAAGCCTTAGCGGTACGGGAACCACTCCCGCGCCCGTGGCCACTTTCTCGCCGTCCACGCTGAATTTCAATAATCAGTTGGTGGGCACCACCAGCGCGCCCCAGACGGTGACACTTACCAATACCGGCAGCGCAGATTTGACGATCACCAAGATTACAATCTCTGGCGCTTTTGCCGAAACCAACGATTGCCCAGGCACCTTGTCTTCATCCAAGAGCTGCACAATCAGCGTCACCTACAGCCCCACGCAAACCACGGGCGCTTCGAGTTCAAGCAGCTCGAGCAGTTCCACCACAGACAGCAACAAAGGGGCTCTCAGCCTGACGGATAACGAGAAAACCCCGCCTGTCGTTAACCTGAATGGCGACGCGGTCGCGGACTTTTCGCTCTCCTCATCCGGCCCTTCGAGCACCCCAATTATTGGCGCGACCTCGACGACGCTCACGATTGCAGCTTCGGCGCTGCTTTCTTCCTTTAACGGCCAGATCAGCTTCAGTTGCGCGAGCGGAACAACCTGTTCTTTCAACCCTTCCACGATTACGCCCGGACAGAGCACGACGATGACCGTAAGTGGTCTTTCTGGAAGCACCAGCAATCCGCTGAATTTTACGGTGACTGGCACGAGCGGCAATCAATCCGCAACGCTTGATGCCAGCATAAAGTTTCAGGATTTTTCGCTCGCGGCCTCGCCCTCGCTCGCCACAGTTACAGCGGGGCAATCCGCAACCTACACCGTGACGTTGACGCCTGTGAATGGCTTCAATCAGGCGGTTTCTCTGAGTTGCAGTTCAGGCCTTCCGGCAGCAGCGAGTTGCTCTTTTTCACCGCAGTCCGTGACCCTCAATGGAAGCTCGACCGCGACCGCAAGCTTAACGGTTACGACAACGGCGCATTCCAAGGGCCTGGTCGCGCCGGTCAGAGATCGACGCAACCCTCCGTCACAGCATCCGGGCGGTGAACTAACCCGTGAGTTGCTGCTTGCGGCCCTGTTGCTGAGCCTGGTTCTGGCCATCTGGCTGAGAGGTCCCAAACGAGTTTGGTTGACGCTGGGCGCGCTTGCGCTTCTTGCATTGCTGCTGGCGGGTTGCAACCTGGGCTATTACGGATTTACCGGGAGCAATCCTGCGCCCACCGGTTCGCCTTCCGGGGTGTATACGATCACCATCAGCGGATCGTTCAGTCCTTCCCAGAGCTCCTCGGGCCAAACGGGCACGAGCCGCAGCACGACCGTGAACCTGGCGGTGCAATAGGCGGCGTCCTGACTGACGGACATGAAAAATCTTGGCATCCTGATTTCCGGGCGCGGCTCCAACTTCGAGGCGATTGCCCGGAATGTCGCTTCGGGCAAAATCCCAGCGCGCATTGTCGCGGTGATCAGTAATCGCGCAGAGGCGCGCGGACTGGAACTGGCCAGAGAAATGGGATTAAACGCCCGATTCATTCCATCCAAAGGCCGTCCGCGTGATGACTTTGAAGGAGAACTCCGGGAAACTCTGGAAACCCTTCAGACCGATTTGATCTGCCTGGCAGGGTTCATGCGAGTCCTGAGTCCAGAATTTGTAAAGCAGTTTCCCAATCGGATTCTGAACATTCATCCTTCCCTGCTGCCTGCATTTCCCGGCATGGACGCGCAGAAACAGGCCCTGGAACATGGCGTCAAGATGACGGGTTGCACAGTCCACTTGGTCAATGAAGGTGTGGACTCAGGCCCTATTGTGCTTCAAGCGGCTGTGCCTGTCCTGGATGAAGATACGGTCGAGACGCTTTCGGCTCGCATCCTGGAACAGGAACACCGGATTTATCCTGAAGCGGTCAGACTGCTGGCGGAAGATCGAATCCAGATTGATGGCCGCCGGGTGCTGCTGAAAAAAGACAGCATATAAGGCCTCGATTCCGGCAGAGATCCGTCAAGATGATTTGTAATCCTCAACGGCTGAAAGCTGATTGCTGCTAGCTTCTTTATGACCCTTGATGAACAACTCGCTTACCTCACCAAAGGGGCGGAAGAAACGATTCGAGTGGAAGAATTGCGAGAACGGCTCGAACGTTCCGCCGCGACGGGCAAGCCGCTTCGGGTGAAGGCCGGATTTGACCCTACAGCGCCAGACCTTCACCTGGGGCATACTGTCGTGATCCGCAAGCTCAAGCACTTTCAGGACCTCGGGCATACCGTCATCTTCCTGATCGGCGATTTCACGGGCATGATTGGCGACCCCTCGGGGAGGTCGGTCACGCGCAAACCCATGACGCCGGAAGAGGTGCGGGCGAACGCGGAGACTTACAAGGCTCAGGTGTTCAAGATTCTTGATCCGGAAAAGACCGTGGTGGACTTCAACAGCCGCTGGCTGGCAAAGCTCAGCGGGCAGGACTGGATTACCCTGTGCTCGAAATATACCGTGGCCCGAATGCTTGAGCGCGATGAATTTGCCAGGCGCATGACGGAGCAACGGCCCATCGCCATTCACGAATTGCTCTACCCGCTCACGCAGGGCTACGATTCAGTGGCCTTGGATGCTGACGTGGAGTTAGGCGGCACGGATCAGAAATTTAATCTGTTGGTAGGGCGCGCTCTTCAGCCGGAGTACGGGCAGCGACCGCAGGTCATTATGACTATGCCGATTCTTGAGGGCCTCGACGGCGTGCAGAAGATGTCCAAGTCGCTTGACAACTATGTGGGCATCCAGGAACCGCCGACGACGATGTTCGGCAAGATCATGTCGATTTCGGATGCGTTGATGTGGCGCTATTATACGTTGCTCACCGACCTGACGGCGGAGCAAATCGCCACGCTCAAGCAGTCTGTCGAAGCTGGAAACATGCATCCTCTCCAGGTTAAAAAGGATCTGGCCCGGCGTCTGGTGGCGGATTTCCACAGCGCGTCGGTCGCAAGTCAGGCCCAGAAGGATTTCGAGGCTCAATTCCGGGATAAGGCCTTGCCGGGGGATATTCCCGTTCAACGGCTTGAACTGCGAGAGCCCCGCAAGCTTTTCCGCCTGCTCACGGAATTAGGTCTTGCGGAGTCGAATGCCGAGGCTCAACGCAAGATCAAGGAAGGGGCGGTCCATCTTGCTGATTTGAATTCTTCAGGCGAGCTTCGCTGGCAGCGAATCACCGACCCTGTATGGACTTTTGATCCGCGCGAGCATACGAAGGAAGTCGCTTTCCGCGTAGGGTCAAAGCGCTTGTTGAAGCTGGTTCTTTCTTCTCCGCAAGCGACTGAGCCGTAGCATAGAAATAAAAAAGGCGGCAAACCACGCATGGTCGCCGCCTTTCATATAGTATTCTCTTTTCGGTAATATTCTGCTGCCTTTGCCGTACTTCAATTCAAAGCAAAGGCTATCGCACCGCGCTTAAGCGTGCCCCAAAGGAACTACGGGCAGGTGAAGCCAGCAGGCGGGGTATACGGGCTAGGTTGGCCAGCCGCGTTAGCCTGTGTATTCAACGCGCAACCCGCAGCGTTGGCAGCATCGCCAGCAGCCGTTGCTGAAGAGGTTGCCGCGTTAGCAGCCGAAGTTGCGGCATTGGCGGCCGAGGTTGCCGCGGCAGCCTGACTGTTAGCCGCATTGGCAGCGTCCCTGGCATCGCCAGCGCGAGACATCCCAATGCCAGCCAGTACAGCGCCTACACCTGCAGCGGCAAGCGTTGCTCCCTCTAGCGCCGTGCTGCCCCCCACCAGTTTCTGAGAAGTTCCAGCCTGAGGCGAAGCGGCATTCTTGGGAAGCAAAGTGACCGTCTTTCCTTGGGCGACTTTCAACGTGCGGCCATGGCCAGCGACGTCCAAGGAACCTTCTTTGGCCGTCACAAGCACCGCGCCGTTCAGCATGGCAACCTCACCCACGGTCTTATAGCCTTTTCCGGGGGTGATCGTCCAGTCCTCGACGTTCACCGCAAGCCCTGATCCTTTGGCCGGGTGAAACATCGCGACATTCCCTTTGGAGAGGGCAATGGATACTCCGCTTGCTTCCTTAAAGAAGCGAGCTTGAGTCTCGCTGCCGAGAGTGATACGGCTACCGTTCTCTAAAGCAATGACGGCTGCCCCATCCTTCACCTGCAACGGATCGCCGCTAAAAATCGTGCTATTGGGAAGTAGCGTTTGCCCGCTTACGGTCGCGTTCAAACTGCCAGCTACCGTTCCAATAGCGGCCGAACCCGCAAAAATGGGAGCCGCACCCACGATCCCCAGCAGGAGGAGGAATAGGGTAATCCGAGATTTCATCGACATGTGGTTAACTCCTTTTGCTTAAGGTCAGGAGCTAGTCACTCCTCACCCGGGTTTCTAAAAATGTTCAAGATAATGCCTGCCTAACAAAGACCCATTCAATATAGGAGAAAGGTTTTTCCTTTGTCAACTATTTTTTAAAAAAACTTCGGATGTAAAAACATGTTAAATTTCATTACATGAACCTTACCCATACTGCGTGGTGGATAATGGTGGTATAGCCGCCCCGGAGAAATTAATTCTCTGTTGGGCGCGAAGACACAACGTATCCAAAGATAATCGACTTGTCAACAACTTTTTTATTATTTTTGCGATAAGCGAGTTTTTATCGATATTGCCCTTACGGGTTACCCCAGGAGCTCATTTCCGATCTATCGATTCCCGCCTATGCGGGAGTGGCGCCTACAGGCGTGGCGCCAATTTCCGTTCCGCCGTGGATTTCCGCCTACAAACGAAGTGACAACGCTCAACGCGTCTGAGGTGGCTATTCGCCGCAAACCATAGGCCGCGCTACAATTCCTGGCCCTATTTCTGGCCTGCATGACTTGAGCGCTTCCTGACCATGAGAAGATGCTCGCAGGCTAAAACCGTTTCCTGCCGTTGATTCAGCGCCTCGACAAGCTCCACGACTATTCCACAATCGGGCCGTTTGGGGTATTCGCGTTTCTCTTTCAGGGTGACTCTTGCGCGTAAAGTATCGCCAATAAAGACAGGTCTGATGAAACGCAGCCGGTCGTAGCCGTAAGTGAAGGCCTCCGGATTGACCTCCGATGCAGAAAGACCGACAGCGACCGTGAATACCAGCGTGCCATGCGCCACCCGCTGCTTGAATTCCTGGGTTTTCGACCATTCAGCGTCCATATGGTGCGGGTAAAAATCTCCGCTCTGGCCCGCGTGTAAAACGATATCCGTTTCCGTGATCGTTCGTCCCAGGCTTTCCCGCGCCGATCCGACCTGATAATCCTCAAAGTATTTGGATTGGATCATAGTCTCAAGCCAATATTTCGATTGATTTCGACGGCTGCCGCCTTCAAGCCGGCAAGAATCTGCTGAGAATTGTTCTTTTTTCCGCGCATATCTAACGACGCCACCGCCAGTGCCGCCGTGAGATCAATTTCCGGCTTTCCGACCAGGACGGCGTAGCTTCGCACTCCAATGACGGGCTCATTTTGAGCGGTCGAAACCCCTTTTCGTCGGATTTCCTCCAATCGGGCCGCAAGCTTCTTCCGGGCGGCGCGGCTCAGCCTGCGATATCCCTCGGAAGTCTCAGCAAAACGCCGGAACTCTTCTTCGTTCAGATAGGCAAGAAGCAGGCGTCCGGAAGCGGTGTGGATGGGAGAGAATGTCGAACCCACTTCCACTGAGAATCGGAAGATTTCGGGACTATCGGCTTGGGCAAGCACCACCAGACGATTATTATCCAAAGTGCTGATGTGGCAGGATTCTTTGACTCGCTCGGCCAAAGCGCGCATCGGAATCATGGTGGCCCGGAGCAGTTTTTCAACCGGCGAATGCGTATGAGCCAATTCGTACAATCTGAGCGTCAGCCCATATTTTCCGGAGAGAGGGTCTCTCTCGATATAACCCCGCTGCTCGAGGGCGTTCAGCATGCGAAATAGCTCGCTGCTGGTGCGGTTCATACTATGCGCCAGTTCGGAGAGCGACTGCGGAACAGGGGAAGAAGCGAGAGCCTCGAGAATGTCGAGCCCTTTCTCCAGGGCCGGAACGTAATACTTTTGAGAGTTTCTGTTCGAGTTTCTCATTGACAGGCTATTCTTTATTGGTAAAACTCATATTCCCAGAGAAGCATCGATAAATTTTAGCCGAGGGCGACGGCTTGGCTCACGCGGTCTCTTGCGAGGTCGTCGATTCCATTCGCAAACGCCAGAAAAAGAGTTTCAATAAGCGTTTAACTATCAGAGCCGCTCAAAAATCCAGGAGGGCCCTCCCCCAACTGGAAGAAGAGACTTATTATGCCTCAAGTACGGGTCAATCAGAAGCCGCTTCTGCCCAAAGTCTTTCGACCGATCGTCCTGATAGGGGCTGGCGGAATCGTTCGAGACGCTCACCTGCCCGCCTACCGCAAGGCAGGCTTTCACGTGGACGGCATCTATGATTTGAAACTTGAAAGCGCCCAGGCGCTTGCCCGCCAATTCGGGGTGAAGCGAGTCTCTCCATCGCTTGAAAGCGCCATAGCAGAAGCCCCGCCGGACGCCGTCTTTGATGTTGCCGTGCCAGCCTCTGCGATTCTGGATATTCTTCCTCAACTGCCGGAAAAGCGCGCTGTTCTGATTCAGAAACCTTTGGGGATGGACCTTACCCAGGCGCGCCGAATCGTCGAGTTTTGCCGGCAGAAACAGCTCAGAGCCGCTGTCAATTTTCAGCTTCGTTATGCGCCTTATGTCCTGGCCGCTCGAAGCTTGATTGAGCAGGGTGCCATCGGCGAACTGCACGATATGGAAGTGCGCGTCACCGTCTACACACCCTGGCGCTTGTGGAGCTTTATGCAAGGGATTCCACGCGTTGAGATTCTTTATCACAGCATTCACTACCTTGACTTGCTTCGCTCGTTCCTGGGCGAGCCGCTGGGTATTTATGCCAAGACGCTGAAGCATCCCCTGACGCCCGATCTGGCCGCAACCCGATCCACGATGATTCTCGACTACGGCGACCGATTCAGGGCTTGCATCTCGACAAATCACGGTCACGTATTCGGTCTGCGCCATCAGGAAAGCTTCATTAAATGGGAAGGGACCCGGGGCGCGATCATTGCCAAAATGGGACTTCTGATGAACTATCCTCAAGGCGAACCCGACGAGATGGAATATTGCGTCCTCCGCGAAGGAGCCGCGCCCCAATGGGAGTCCGTCGCGCTCGAAGGAAGCTGGTTCCCTGACGCTTTTATCGGGACAATGGCCAGCGTGATGCGCTGGGCTGAAAACGCCGATGACCCGGCCGCTACTTCTGTCGAGGATGCGCTGAAGACCATGGCCTTGGTAGAAGCGGCGTATCGATCAAGTGACCAGGGCGGCGAACCCGTTCGAGGAGTTTGAGTGAAAAACATGAGATCCGCTGATTCAATTCGGCTTCGAGGCATCACCTGGAATCATTCGCGGGGCTTTCTGCCCATGGTGGCCACGGCTCAGCGTTTCGCTGAAAGTCACCCGGGCGTCGAGATCCACTGGGAAAAACGAAGCCTGCAAGAATTTGCGGACTTCCCTGTGGAAAAGCTGGCCGAAACCTTTGATCTCCTGGTGATCGATCACCCTTTTATCGGGTTTGCCGCAAAGCACCGGGTTTTTATTCCGCTGGATGAACATCTCGAAAAGGATTTTCTGGCCGAGCAGAATCAGAATTCCGTGGGCGAATCGCACCGAAGCTATATGGATGACGATCACCAATGGGCTCTGGCCATTGACGCTGCCACGCCGGTAAGTTCCTGGCGACCGGACCTCCTTGAGAAATTCAAAATCGCCGTGCCCGAAACGTGGGACGAGCTTTTGGCTTTGGCCAGGCAGGGGCGGGTGGCATTCCCCTCTATTGCGATTGATAGCCTCATGAACTTTTTCATGCTTTGCTGCAATCTGAGCCAGGACCCTTTTCCAGCCTCTGACGATCTATTGGTAGACCCATTATTGGGCATCGAGGCTTTAAGAAAGCTCCGGGAACTGGTAACGCTCTGTTCATCTGAAATACTGACCCGGAATCCGATTGCAACCTATGAGGCCATGACCAGCCGCGACGAAATTGCATATTGCCCTTTCGCGTATGGATATTCCAACTATGCCCGCCCTGGCTATGCCCGAACGCCGCTGCAATTCGGCGATTTATGTTGTATTCGCGGGCGCGAACGCGCCCGTACGGTTCTGGGAGGAACCGGCCTGGCAATTTCCGCGAATTGCAAGAATCAGGCGACGGCCGTTGAATATGCGCGCTACGTGGCGTCTCCCGAATGCCAGCGGACGCTTTACACGCAGAGCGGAGGCCAGCCGGGACATCGCTCCGCATGGATCGATGAAGAGACCAATCGCCTGACGCATAACTTTTTCCGCAACACCCTTCCGGCGCTCGACCGCGCGTATGTGCGACCGCGCTATGCGGGCTACATTCACTTTCAGGATGAGGCAGGCCCGGTGGTCTATAAATTCCTGCATGAAGGCGGCGATCCGCAACCGGTGATCCAGGAAATGCAACAGCTCTATGAACGTTCCAGAAAGAACTCATGATGGAATCCACCGAGGTTTGCAAATGATAGGGACGTCGTTTTCTGTAGGGCCGGAGTTCCTTCGCTTCGCTCAGGACAGGCTCTCACCGGCCTCTTTCGGCGCTGAGGACAGCGCCGCTACAGTCCGCGTTGTCGCTATCATTTGTAAACCTCAGTAATCTATTGCGGACCATCTCCTGAATTTGCGATGAATCAGCAACGAGAGGAACCAAAGTGATGAAAATCATCGATACACACCAACATCTCTGGGATATGGATTTGTTCTCATTCACCTGGTGTAAACACCAGCCTGTTTTGAATCGAAGCTTCCGCATGCAGGATTATCTGGAAGCGATCCAGGGATTGAACATCGAAAAATCCGTGCACCTGGAAGCCGATGTCGATGAGCCTTACATGCTGGATGAAACCCGCTATATTCTAAAGCTCGCTGAAGACCCTACAAATCCCCTGACGGGTGTGGTGGCTTGCGGGCGACCCGAAGATGAAGGGTTCAGAGAGTATGTCGAAAAGATTGCAGGCCATCCCGCCTTGAAGGGCATCCGGCGCGTCCTGCACACTCAGCCCGACGCAGTCGGCCAGGATCCTGTGTTTGTTGAGAATGTCAAAGCGCTCAGTTCTTATGGTCTCTCCTTCGATATCTGTGTCCTGGCGCGTCAACTGCCCATTGCCATCAATCTGGTGAAGCAATGTCGGAATGTCACCTTTATTCTGGATCATTGCGGGGTTCCCCAGGTGAAAGAGAAGGTTATGGACCCCTGGCGCGAACACATCCGCGCTATTTCCAGATTTCCTAACGTCAATTGCAAGATCTCCGGGCTGGTGGCTTATGCCGACCCGAAGAGTTGGACCGCCGAGGATCTCCGCCCTTTTATCGAGCACGTGATTGAAAGCTTTGGCTGGGATCGCGTGATGTTTGGCAGCGATTGGCCTGTCTGCACGCTTTCTGCGACGCTCAGAAAATGGGTGGAAACGCTCTCATTTCTGACCGAGAACGAGAGCCCTGAAAACCGGCAGAAGCTCTTTTATGAAAATGCCAAGCGGATTTACCGGCTTGCTTGAGCGCTCGTTTGCAACGGGAGCTTTCACGAGTGGTGAAACAATTCACTGGGCGGAGGTTGATTGACCAGAAGCCAATACATCCCCAACTGCCGGATGACGTTTTGAAACTGGCTGAAGTCCACAGGCTTCTGAATATAACTGTTGACGCCCAGTTGATAGCACTTCATCAGGTCAAACTCCTCTTTGGAGGAGGTCAGCACAATCACAGGGATAGGCTGCGTCCACACATTGCCTTTAATCGCTTGCAGCACTTCCAACCCATCGACCTTGGGAAGCTTCAGGTCCAACATGATCAACCTGGGCGGATGCTCCGGCGACCTGTCGCTGTAGGCCCCGCGGCAGAAGAGAAAATCCAAAGCCTGCGCGCCGTCTTCCGCAACATGGATATGGTTGGACAGCCGGTGATGCCTGAGCGTGTGAATCGTCAGCTCGGCATCCTCAGGGCTATCTTCGACCAGCAAGATTTCAACTTCGGGCGCAGCCATAATGAACCTCTGTCGGTTGATTTTTAGCAGGTTGGTGAGACTCGGCAGGGTCTGCTGTTGCGGCGCCATGGCTTTCATTCGATAAACCGTTTGCGCAGCGCGGCGACGCGCCATTTTTCGACGAACGGTCTGAGGAATCCACGCCAGGCGATTGCGGCGCCCCGACCGTAAAAAAGAACGTGGCTCCCTGATCGATGGCCGCTTCCGTCCATGCCTTCCATCCGTGTTTCTGCAGAATGCGCTGAACAATGGCGAGCCCTACCCCGTTCCCCTCAAAATCCTTGCTGCTATGAAGTCTTTGGAAAATCCCAAACAGCTTTTTGCTATAAGCCATGTCAAAACCGATGCCGTTGTCGCGCACAAAGATGACCGGTTGCTGATCGCGGGTCGTGTGCCCAACTTCGATCACCGCCCGCTTCCGCGTGCGGGTGTATTTCACGGCATTCGACAGCAAATTCACGAAAACCTGCTTCAGCAGCGTCGCATCGCAACGGACGCTCGGAAGCGGACTGAATCGCCATTCGATCTCACGGCCTGCAAGTTCAGGCTCAAGCTCGTCCAAGGCGGCTTCCACCAGGGAATCCAGCGGCGTGAGCTGCAGAGACAACTCCTTGCGCCCTACCCGCGACAGATTGAGCAGATCATCCACCAATTGGCCCATGTGCCGCGCCCCTTCGCTGACTCGATCGAGATAATGCCGTGCGTTTTCATCGAGCGCCGGCGCATATTCTTCCACAAGAATCCTGGCAAATCCGCTCATGTGCCGGAGCGGAGCGCGCAAGTCATGAGCCACGGTATACGTGAAGGCTTCAAGTTCTTTATTCGCCTCCTCCAGTTGGGCGGTGCGTTCCTGAACGCGGCGCTCCAGGCACTCATTCAGCTTCCTGATTTCCTCTTCCGCGCGCTTTCGAAGAGCCAGCTCGTTCTCGAGTTGAGCGTTGGCTTCAGCCAACTCCGCGGTCCGCTCGGCGACGCGCTTTTCCAAATCGTCTTTCGCCTCAAGCAGCGCTTTCTCGGCCTGCTTGCGAACGGTGATATCCCGAATGAGGCCCGTGAAGAAAACGCCCTCGGCGGTTCGCCAGCTTGCCAGTGAGAGATCCAGCGGAAATTCGCTCCCATCCTTGCGCAGCCCTGCCAGTTCAACGGTCTTGCCAAGCAGACGGGATTGCCCCGTTTCAAGATATCGCTGCATGCCCTTTTCATGCTCGTCCCGAAGACGTTCGGGAATCAGCAGGGTGAGCGGCTTGCCAAGAATTTCGCTTTCCGAATAGCCAAATATGCGTTCTGCCGCCGCATTCCAATAATGAATAGTTCCAGACTGGTCTGCCGAAATAATGGCGTCATTGGCCGTATCAGTCACGGCCCGGAACTTTTCCTCACTGGCCCGGAGGGCTTCTTCAGCCTGCCGGCGTTCCGTCATATCACGGCTCACACCGAAGGTCCCAATCACCTCTCCCTTCACGTCACGGATGATCATTTTGGTGGTGGAGACCCAGACAGGAGGCTGACCGGACCGGCTCGCCCGCTCAATTTTGTTAATCACCGGTTCGCCCGTGCGCAGGATGGTTTGCTCGTCCTCGAAAGCCTCCCGGGCGTGTTCCAGCGTGAAATAATCGAAATCGGTCTTCCCGATCGCTTCGGCGGGATCTTTTAAGCCCAACGCCTGCGCCTGGGCCCGGTTGATTCGGGTAAATCGGCTGGCCGGATCCTTAAAATAGATAAAATCCGGGACATTATCCATCAAGGTGTGCAGCAGGTCGCGCTCGCACTGCAATTCCTGCTCCGCCTGGACGCGCTGCCGAACATCGGAAAGGATCAGGAAGGCCGCCGCGCTGATGATTACCAGGGCCACGAACGTCCCAAGGAGAATGGAGTGCAGCGTCTTCCAATGGCCGGCTTCCGCCGCGGCGTTCCGCTCCCTCAGCAATCGGAACTCCTCACCCCTCATATCCCCCACCAGCATCCGGATCGAGGTCATCGCTTCCTCCGCGCTTCCTGCAAGAATGAGTTCCCTTGCCGATGAAAAACCGTTGCTCTGGCGCAAGGCCATCGAGCGCTGGAAGATGTGAAATATTCTGGAAACAAGCGGCTGAAGCTGCTGAAGCCATTGTTGCTGGTCTGGATTATCCTCTGTCAGGTTGTGAAGCTGGTTCAGGTGGTCGTTGACTTCCCGGGCCGATTTCCAGTAGGTCTTCAGATAGCTGCTTCCGCCTGTCATCACGTAGCCGCGCTCTGCGGCCGCGGCGTCATCCATGAGATTCACCGTCGCCTCAAGCTCCCGAAGGACCTGGTTGCTGTGAACCACCCAATGGCTCTTCTGAGCAAAATGCCGCGCGCTCTGATACTGGGCGACGCCCAGCGCGACCAGCGTCGCCAGGGCCAGACCAAATCCGGCTTTGATTTCCTTTTCCGGGGATAACCGCATGGATGGAGCCTGTTCTTTTTCAGCGATTATAATAGACCTACAGTACTAGCCTATCATTCAGGACGCGCGCTGTCAACGGAATTCTACTCGATCAAACTTCGGGGTTCTGTCATTCTGAGCGTATCCTGCGGCTGTCATTTCTTTCTGCACGACTACAGAGAAAGGCATAAACAATGCAATGGCTCGCAAGCTTAAAAACCCGGAAAAATTTGCCCTTCAACAGAGGTGTGTTGCATTAATAACGCAGCGCTCTATAAGGGTCAAAATCTTTGCGGCTTGCACCAATTTTCCTTGCGTGGGCACGGGCGTCCCGCTCGCGCCCACGGTCGAGACGGTCGTGCCACATGGATTGCGGCTCCGTCGCGCTGTGAATCAACGAATCCACGCCGTTGTAGCGGCGAACTATGTTCGCCGAAGTTTTTAAATACCCGCCGATCTGTGATCGCGGGCGTCGGCGATCACAAATCGCCGCTACAGCGAGATTTTTTTTTACAATTTCTGATCTTCCATTTTTCTTTCCGGGCCGCTCAATTTGGCCTGATTTCGTGCCACAAAATGACGAACAATTTCCCTGTTTTTCAATTAAGTCTTTTATTTTCTGTATGATTGCGCGCAACGAACAAATTAAATTAATAAGTGGTTTATTTTCTTTAACATACAAGGAGTTTTGGAAATTGTTCGTAAAGGCTGATCGAATAAGAAGCCAATAACATCCATTTTTTCAATGCGATAGATTATTTTTTGCGCTCGCTAGACCTAAACATTCTTTTTTTCGGAGCAGTCGGTGGATTTGGGCACCGCGAGGGGCGACCAACTGCTGGGCGCTCGCTCGGTGTTTTTCAGCAAATGCCATCGAAATGCTCCTTTGGGTTTTGCGCCGTAGCTGCTCGAAAACTCTTCCAGCCCCTGTCATGGTGAGCGCAGCGAAGCATCCCGGAATTCGCATTGAATCGGACAAATACGGGGATTCTTCGCTTCGCTGCGCTCCGCTCAGAATGACGGCGCGGGAGGCTCCGCGCAGAATGACAGAGGGAGCGTCTTTCAGCAATAAGGCCGGCGCGATTTCTGGCAGTTGCGGAACGTCTTCGACGTCGGTCAAGGGCATTGACTTTTCTCCGCGAAAATAGGCATTTCGTTTTCAATCGAGGGGAAAAAGTTACATCAAGGCGTGCGTTGCGAAGGGAAAAATAGCGCGCCGCTATTTACTAAAAGGTTATCATCATTCCCACGCGCTCGTCAAGTTGAAATCCGCAGTCAACCGGCTTTCTGGTTGACCGTGGATTTCTCCCGATAGCGAAGACCCCACAGTCAGAAAAGCACTGACGGCGGCTACCCCCTGTTTGGAACATTCACGCTACAATGAGGCGATAATGCCGGACGGCCAAACTCCGTCAGCGGCTTTGCCCGAGAAAAGAGGCGGCGAATGAAAGCGCTCATCAAAAGCAGAAGAGAGTCTGGACTATGGCTTGAAGAAGTGGAAACTCCCCGAATCGGCATCAATGACGTGCTCATTCGAGTGCGGCGCACCGGCATTTGTGGAACCGATCTCCACATTTATCAATGGGACGACTGGGCGCAGAAGACCATTCCTGTGCCGCTTGTGATCGGTCATGAATTCGTGGGCGAGATCGTGGAGGTGGGCGCTCACGTCCCTGACTTTTTTCCGGGCGAAATTGTCAGCGGAGAGGGACACGTGGTTTGCGGCCATTGCCGCAATTGCCTTGCAGGCCGGCGGCACCTCTGCGCGAAAATGCAGGGCGTCGGCGTTAACCGCGCAGGGGCCTTTGCCGAATACATTGCGCTGCCCATGACCAATATCTGGCGTCATCATTCTTCGGTGGACCAGGATATCGCGGCGATTTTCGACCCTTTCGGGAACGCCGTCCACACGGCATTATCCTTTCCGGTGCTGGGCGAGGACGTGTTGATTACGGGCGCCGGCCCCATCGGCCTGATGGCCGCGGCCGTGGTGCGTCATGCCGGCGCGCGATTCGTCGTGGTGACCGACGTGAATCCCTATCGCCTGCAGCTTGCAAGGAAGATGGGCGTTACCGAGGCGGTGGACGCGCGGCAGGAAAAGCTTTCCGATGTGCAGAAAAGACTGGGAATGGCCGAGGGTTTCGATGTCGGGCTCGAGATGTCGGGCAATCCCTCAGCTTTCCGCGAAATGCTGGCCAACATGAGCCACGGGGCCAAGATCGCCATCCTGGGGATTCCGCCGAACGAGATGTCGATCAACTGGCGCACAGTCATCTTCAATATGCTGACCCTGAAGGGCGTCTATGGCCGCGAAATGTATGAGACCTGGTACAAGATGACAGTGATGCTTCAATCCGGTCTCGATATTCGCCCGGTCATCACTCACCGTTTTCACTATGAAGAGTTTCACAAGGCCTTTGAAGTGATGAAGAGCGGCGAATCCGGCAAAGTGATCCTTGAGTGGGATTGAGTTCAGCCATCGAGTGGCTTCTGGATCGACTTGGAAACGGACAGAACCCAATAAATGGGCAATCCGAGAAGGACAATTAAGAGGCCGGGCCAGGTGGTCGAGGGGCGATAGGCAAAGAGGACTGCAAGCACGGCTCCCGCGCCCAGAATATAAATTCCGGGAACAACAGGATAACCCCACGTTTTATAAGGCCGATCAGCGTCGGGATGAATTTTCCGCAAGCGGATCAGGCCCGCAATCGTGAGGATGTAGAAAATCAAAGCCGAGGAAATCACATAGTCCAGGAGGTTGCTGTAGAGATTCCCATACTGCCGCGTGGCGGGGTCGTACGTCCGGGGCAGCACCAGCAGCACCGCCCAGGCGCCCTGAATCCAGAGCGACCATCCCGGCACTTTGGCCCGATTCAGGCGTGAGGCGGAACGGAAAAAGAGACCGTCCTGCGCCATCGCATAGTAAGCCCTCGGACCGGCCAGCACCAGGCTATTGATGCAGCCGAAGGTGGAAATCATGATAGCCAGGGCCATCAGCGTCTTGCCCATCCCGGGATAGACCGACGCCAGCGCGGCGGTGGCGACGCGGTCAGAAGGCGCATGCTGGATCGAGGAAAACGGCAGCAGGCAGAGATAGGCCACATTGGTGAGCAGATAAAGCGCGATGACCAGAATCGTCCCGATGGCGAGCGAAAGCGGGAGGGTGCGCCGGGGATTCTTTACTTCACCAGCCGCGAAGGTGATGTCGTGCCAGGAATCGGCGGAGAACAGCGAGCCGGATTGCGAAACGCAGATGGCCACAAAAAGTCCGAAGGCCGTGGTTGCGTCAAGACCTGCCGCCAGCGGGGTCAAACCGCGAGCGCTCCAGGCATGCTTGAAATTTGCCTGGATGGCTCCCGCATTGCGCGCCACCGCCAACCCCACCAGAATTAATGCGAAGAGCGCCCCTGTCTTCGCTACCGTGAAAAAATTTTGAACGATTTTTCCATATTCGAGACCGCGGCTGTTGGTCCAGGTGAGCAAAATAATGACAAGAATTCCCACGCATTGGGCGCTTGAAAGCGAGACGGCATAACCGGCGGAGAGATGAAAGGGAGCGATCAGATAGTGATCCTCCGAAATCCACGGCCACAAAGCTCCGGAAAAGCGCGCAAAAGCCACCGCGACGGCGGCGATGGTCCCGGTTTGAATCACCATGAAAAGCGTCCAGCCATAAAGGAAACCGAGAACGGGAGAGTAAATCTCGCGCAAGTAGACGTACATGCCGCCGGCTCTCGGCATCATGGAGGCGAGCTCGCCGTAGGAAAGCGCCGCCGCGATGGTGAGGACTCCCGTGAACGCCCAGGCCACCAGCAGCCAGCCGGGGCTGCCGATTTTGCGTCCCATATCCGCCGAAACGATGAAGATTCCCGAACCAATCATCGTGCCGGCCACGATCATCACCGAGTCAAAGAGGCCCAGACCGCGCACGAATTCGCTCTCCGCGCTGCGCAAGCTTTCCGGTGATTCTGCCGCGCCAGGTTCAGGCATCCGGACTCTTGCCTCTCTCATGCCAATTCCGCCGCAGACGTAAGGTTTCAATCTGGGGTGGCGCGTTCATCCCGTCGTTTGGGATGTGTAGGGGCCATCGAACGTCACACACATGACCCAAGCTGCCATCCGTGCGCCACCTCGATTTCATCAACATTTGATGTTAGATTCGCGTCAAAACAGATTGCGCAGCAGGAAGAAGACGTTGGCCGGTCGTTCTGCCAGCCGCCGCATAAACCAGGGGAACCAGTAGCTTCCATAAGAAATCAGCACCCGCTCGCGCCAGCCCTCGCGCGCCAGGCGCGCCTGCTCCGCGCGCTGAATGCCATAGAGCATCTGAAATTCGAGGTCATTCTTTCCGATGTGGTTGGAATCAACAAATTCCATGATGCGCCGGATCAGGCGACGATCATGAGTTGCAAAAGCTGCGCGCGCGCCCGCAGCGCGCGCCCCGGGGCTTAAAAGCGTCTTGCACAGAGAAAAGTAATTTTCATCCACGTCACGCTTGCGGCGGAATGCGCGGTCTGGGGGCTCGCGATAGGCGCCTTTCACCAGGCGGATCGCCGGCCCCATCGAAATGAGTGATTCCAGGTCTCTCGCGGTGCGATAAAGGTACGCCTGAAGGCACACTCCGACATTCGGATAAGACCGGCGAGCGCGCCGATAAATCTCGAGCGTCACATCGACATAGTTGCTGGCTTCCATATCGATCCAGACAACGCCCTTTTCATCGGCATGCTGGATGATTCTTTCGAGATTGCTGTAACAAAGTTCGTGGTCCAGATCCAGGCCAAGCTGCGTGAGCTTCACCGAAAGCTCCGTGTTCAGGTTCATTACTCCAATGCGGTCCAGAACTTCAAGATAATGCCGGGTCACCCTTTCAGCCTCGGCAGGGTCTGAAACGTTCTCGCCGAGATGGGTCAGGATGCTGCCGATGGATTTCTTCCTGAGTTCTTCGGCCGCGGCCAGCGCATCCTCCGCCGACTCTCCCGGCATAAATCGCGTTACGGCGCGCCGCATGAAGACTTGTCTCGGCGCTTGTTCGCGCAGCCAACGGCTCTGCGAACAAGCCAGTAAAACGCTCCGCATAATGCCCATTTCATCTCCCATCAAAGCGTCGGACTTAAAGAGTTTATCAAGACATTTTGCCGCCTCGGAAGCGCGGGCGGCAAAAACTCTGGGCCTTGCCATTCGGAGTCCTTCGCTGGTCATCCCTTCGTGTTGGTCACGGCAGGCTCTGAGCAAAGGATCCCGGTATGACGCCGGGATAAACTCCACGAAGAATCCCCGTATTTCGCCTTATAAGTGCAGGGATTCTTCACTACGCGGAGTTTACCCTGAGAGCGAAGCCGAAGGGCTTGCTCAGAATAACAGATACTTTGGCTGCGGCCCCGAAATCTCACGCGACCACGTTACGCCTGTTTGGATTCGTACGGGACCCTGACCAGCGGGTGAACCAGATCATGCAGGGGTTGAAGAGAATTCTCGCGGGTGCTGCTGAAGGAGTTTCCCCATTGGCCCAAGAAATTTCAGGATGAGACATTTCGGGGCCGGAGGATGTCTGGCCGTAAGCCCCGGCGACATGACCAGCGAGATGATTCGCGAGTACACTGACGAACAAGAAGCCGAGCGGAATATTGACGGTTGTCAATTTCCAATCGACAACCCCAATCCCCCGGCTTCCAGTCGAGGGTCGTATAGTTTTCAACAAACGCTCCAACCTTAGGACTTCGGGCGCAGACGGCACCGCGCGGCAGCGCCGCAACCCCTGTGGCGCGACCGTCTCGGCAGCGTCACAGGCGGGACGTCCCTGCCTCGCAAGGAAAATTTGTGCAAGCCGCAGACATTTTGACCAATGAGTGGCGCAGTGAGGTTACTGCAAGAGGGCGGGCGCGACGTAGGCACAATGCTGTTACAACCTAGTAGCGTCCAAGTCTCTGCTGTTTTTTATGCCCAAAGTAGGCTAATCCTTCCCAGAACATCATTTGAAACATTCCCAGCATGACCAGAATCTTCATCCTCATTGTTGTATCCCTCCTTTAATTTGCCAATGAAAGCCGCTGAAGTACTGGCGAATTTCGACGTTTTCCCGAACGACGCGGGCAGGAACTCCGGCAACAATGCTACGAGGTGGAACGGAATGAATGACAACTGCGTTGGCCCCGACTACGGAGCCGGAGCCGATTTCAATATCGCCGAGCACTTTTGCTCCGGTTGCGATGAGCACATTGTCACCAATCCGAGGCAGGTTCGGATTGCCGCCTCTGCCCCCGATCGTCACTTGCTGTCCAATGAAAACATTCTTCCCAATCTTGACTTTGGGATGGATGACGATGCCGATGCCCCAATAGGCGAGTTCGAGGCCCTCTCCAGCCTCGACCGTATGTGGGATGTAACAGTGGAACAGGTAAGTATTCAGGTGGTCTAAGATTTCAGGCGCGACTGGAACCCGATGAGTGAATAACCAGCGAGAAAACCGGTAAAACCTGACCGGATTTGGCATTTTCCCCTCCTTGCCTAGGGGATTTTTTGCACAAGACCGGTCTTTCGTCAAGACGCTAGACGATTAATGCCTGAAATATAAAAAATCCGTCGAGGGCATAATCGAGGTGGGCGCTATGAAGAGGGGGATTATCAACCTCTCCCTAGACATTAGTTTCTTACGCTCTCAGTGTGTAACAAGAGTAGTACAACAAATTTCATGCTGCTTCCAA
>CADDZJ010000027.1 GCA_902812415.1 Acidobacteriota bacterium | reverse complement strand
GCGAGAAGATGCTGCATACTCGGTTCACGGCGGAATCTCCTATCGTTGAGATTGAACATGGGAAAATCCAAACTCAACTTATAGGGGATTCCGCCCCATTTTTGAAAACCTAATTTGGACAAGCCTGATCGCAGATCGCCGCTACAGATCACTACAACCACGCTGTCGCGGCGAACTATGTTCGCCGATTCGTTGCTGTAGCGGCGAACTATGTTCGCCGATTCGTTCTTTCCGGCGATCGCAGATCGCGGGTGTCGGCGATCGCAGATCGCCGCTACAGATCGCCCCAACCACGCTGTCGCGGCGCTGTCGAGGCAGGCTTAACGGCAGCTTGTGCAAACAAACGGGGTTGAGACGGCGGATGATTGGGTGGCCTTGGTTTCCGTCGCAGGGGAGGTCAATACGAAGGTCAATTCTGTACCTGGGTGAAGGACGATATCCTTATGGTGCTTGGCGAGGGCATGGAGAGCTCCGGCCAGCGCGCCGATGCCCGCTCCGTAAAGCGCGCCGGTACCGCCATCGGCGATTGCGCCCACTCCGGCGCCGGCGGCGGCGCCGATGCCGCTCTCTTCGACGCTTTGCTTTTTACTCTTCCCCGGCCCTTGAAGCGTCCCCTCGTCGCCTTTCACTTTCACTCCATTCGCGGAATCATTATTGGTCAATTGAGCGTTCAATGAGTACTGCTTTCCGTCACGGGTGACAATATAATCCGCCACCAGGCGCATCTCCGCTTTACCCTTCGCCCGGCCCGGAGGCTTCACAAAAGCCACGTGGCCGCGCAGCGTGCTGCCCGCAGGAACGGCTTCAATCCCCTTCACAAAAATCGGGTCTTCAATTTTCGCCGTAAACGGATCGCCTTGCTGGTTGGCCGCGGAACTGAGCGTCGAAGTAAGCTGGGCGTCGATCCGCGTCCCGGCAGGAAGCGTAAATTGAGAGCTTTCAGCCCCCGCCAGAAGAGCGCATCCCCCGACGAGGGCAAAGATCATCAAAAGAGCGGTTTTGACGCTTTTCATGCCAGGCCTCACTGAGAACCGGTCGCCCCCTCACCCGGCGCGGCAACGGTTGACTTATCCGCCATCGTCGTGCGGTTCACAATGAACGTCAGGGTGCTGCCCTGAACCAGCACAATGTGCTTTTCATGCTTCAGCAGGCTGTAGATCAGCGCGGTTCCTGCTCCAATCCCGGCGCCATACATGATGTCGGTGCCCATTCCTGATCCGCCCGGAGGGCAGTAACCATACCAGTCACACTCAATCTCCTTGCCCATGCCGATGCTTGCGCCGACGCCTGCGCCCATCCCTCCCACAATCGCGGCGGCCTCGGCAGCCTTCTTTTTGCTCTTGCCGCAGCCGGTGATGGTTCCTTCCTCATCGGCCTTCGTCTTGCCGGTATTCGCCGTATGCGCGCAGACGCCGCCCTGGGCCTCCTCCAGCGTGCCGGAAAGCGGGTAAACAACGCCGTCCGGAGTCGAGATATTGTCAATCACGAGGCGCATCTGAGCCTTGCCGGCGATGCGGCCTGAAGGCTTCAGGAAGGCAATATGGCCGTTCACCGTGCTGTACTTGGGGACAACCTCTTTTCCGTTAACGAATACCGGTTCGCTGACTTCGCCCGTGAACTTATCGCCCGACTTGTTGGTTTTATCGGTCAGAGTGGTATCCAGTTGCACCCGAAGGGTTGTGCCGGCAGGAATAGGTGGCGGAGGCGTCGCCGCAGGCTGGGTAGCCTCGGTAGCCAGGGCCATCCCGGCCAACGCCCAGAGAGCCAGCATCACCCCTGCAATCTGAAATGTCCTTTTCATTGCGCCTCCTTCCCCATCCAGTTCATTGAATTGCTCATTGAGAATTACAAATTATCGTGACAACGAAAACTGTAGCGGCGCTGTCCCCAGCGCCGAAAAACGCCGGTGAGGACACCGGCGCTACAGAAAACGGCGTCACGATAATTTGTAAACCTCAGTAAACTATCCATGAAGAGCGATGGGGTCCTTGGGCCCGATCTTTGCTCCTACGCTTCAGGATGCGATGGATTTCCTGTACATAGAACGCTGGATGAGACGGTCGCATCCCTGCTCGGCAATCCCTCTTAGGTTGAGTATACTCCCACCCACGCCCACAAAAAAGTCTTCCTCTCGCTCCTTTATCTGATTCGAGAGATTGTTGCTTAGTTGCCTCCAAACCATGTCGCAAAGCCCGTGGCACGGCCATCCCGGCCGCGCGCATGGGCAAGATGCCCATGCCATGTTGCTGAAACGGCGCAAAAAGTGTCTCAAACGTCTCATCTGTCTCCATCCTCGGCGCCCGCTCTGTTATCCTGAAACCGCTATGAAGACGAACCATTGCGACCGACCCCGTTTATGCCGCTCTCCCAAGCTCACCCCGGCGCGCCTGGTGTGGCGCCATGGCTGGAAGGCGGTGGAGCGGATGAAAACGAACCGACGATGTGCTGGAAACGGCGGGAGTTATGAAGATAATTTGCGAGTCCCGATTCGGATTGATGACAATCGGCGAGGCCGCGCCTGGGTGAAAAGCCCGGTTTTATGTTGTAGCGGCGATCTGCGATCGCCGAAAAGAACGAATCGGCGAACACAGTTCGTCGCGACAGCAAAGGCTGTCATGATCATCAGGAATGCCCGGCAAGCCGAGAAAATCCGCAAACCGGCTGCCGCAACGCGGTAAAATGGCCTGCTGACTCGGCCAACAGGCGGGGAGGAGACAAAACAGCGCTTCCCAGATGCCCGGTCTGGTTCTCGAATCGTCAATGAGCTGGCAGCAGCACACCTCGTTAGGAGACTGGCTGAATGAAGCTGATTCCTTATCTTGTTTTTTGGGGCGTACTGGCCGCAGCGCTGATCGCCTTTGCGCCGCGCGATTCTAACCTGCAGCGCGCCTCGATGCAATCCGAAACCAACAGTGGACCCTGCAAGGGCGGCCCCCCGGACTATTGCGCCAACTCGACGCAAAATATCGTCCAGGAGACCCCCATGGCCCCTCCGCCGGTAAACTCTCCCTTTCGTGATCCTGACTTTGGTTCACGCATGGTGCGCGCCACTGACGCGAATATCCTGACTGGCGTCGCTGGCCGGGGGAATCAGTTCACCGGCGCCAGCTTTATGACCGACGCTTCCGCGGAAGCCAACGAATGGGGCAAGTTTGATCCAACTCTGGGCGCAAACGGCGGTTATCGCTTCCTGGTTTACACGCGAGGCGGATGGGCGCTGGCGCTGACGCTTGATGCCACCACGATGAAGGTGAGTCCACTGACCGGCAAGAAGCGAGGCGGCGTTCTTTCCGCGGGCGGATTGCTGAGCGTGGGCGGGACCTTCAGTTATACAGATCCGGACGTGCTCTATTTTACAGACCAGAGGCGGCTTGAAGCGCTCAATTTGTCCACCGGGCGGGTGACATCCCTTTATAATTTTGAATCCTGTCCTGGCCTCCCTTCACACGTGGGAAGCTACAGCGGAGGGGTCACCAACAGCGGGGATGACACCAAATTCAGCTTTTACTTCGGAGGGCGCGCCCAGGGGGAAACGACGCTGGTCACTTACTACGATCGCTCCGCCAACCAGGGCGCGGGCGCATGCTACTGGTATGACACGTCTACCGGAATGGTGGGCGGCACGAACATGGCTCCCACCCCGGTGGCCAGCGGGGTGGGTCAGCTTGCTCCACCTGCCGCCCCGAACGTCACGGCTCAACCGGGATCCGGCAATCTCCCTGCCGGGGACTATTACGTTGAGATTACCGCCGCCACGCAGATGAACCCACACAATGGCGAAACCACTCCTTCGCAGGAAGTAGGCCCCATCCACCTTGCCTCTCCCGGAAGTCTCGTGATCACCTTGCCTTCTGAACTCGCCGATCGGGCTGAAATTATGGTGCCGGGAGGAAACTGGGGCGGCGTGCCCACCAAGGGGCTGAAAGGCTTGACGCCCTTCAACGTCTACATCGGAACCTCACGGGGCAATGAGACGCTGCAAAATCTGCGCGGGCCGGTAGGCGGCGGGAATTACGTTCAGTCAACTCCGTTAAATACCGGATCACGGCGCCCTCCTCAAGCCAGCATCGCAGGATACAACGTTCACAACGCGAGGCTCAGCAAGGACGGAACCTACGTTCGCATCGATGCGCAGCAGGGTTATACGCTCTATTTCTGGAAAGCGGGAACAAACCAGATCACCACCTGCACCTTCGGCCATGATAATTGTGGCGGGCATCAGGCGCTGGGCTACTCTCATATGATCAACGACCCGAACGATCATGATTTTGCAGACGTCTTGATCCGCCCCCTTTCGGATTTGCAGCACTACACCATGCTGGTTAATCCCTTGCCGACGCCCCATCAGTTTACCGGCAGCCATTGGTCGTGGAACGATGCCAACCCTTCCGACACCATGCCGGTATGCGGTTCATTTTATGGCTCCGGGGGCCCTTTCAAACGAGCCTATGTTGGAGAGATCGTTTGTGTCGCCACGTCAGGGCCGTCGCGGGTGTGGCGGTTCGCTCATCATCGCGCGACGGGAAACTGGAACCAAGGTCGCAACGCGCCCTCAAACTTCTGGGCGACTCCCAGGGGCAATGTCTCGCAGGATGGGAAGTTTTACATGTTCACGTCCGACTGGGAAGGAGGCCTCGGCGATGAGCAAGGCTCGCATGGCTGTCCTGCCAGCGGGCGTTGCCGGACGGATGTGTTCATTGTGGAGCTGCATTAGCTCGCGTGGACTCAGCAACCGAACGACCGGGTTTTCTGGCGAAGCGTTTTTGAGTATGCTGTAGGACGCGATGGAGTTCTGCGGGAAGCAGCTTCGCGCGCAACATTATTTGGAGTGTGATCTTACTTAAAAACGGTTGCAAAGCCTCGCTTCGCTCGTTTGACAGGCTACTGAAAAGCCGGGGGCTGTCATGCTGAGCAAAATACGGTGATCCTTCGTCGCCTTCAGCTCCTCAGGATGACAGTTGGGTGGGTTTTTCACCAGGCTGTTGATGGTCGAAAGGCTTTGAAACAGGTTCTAATCCCCTCATCAGGGAGGTCTGATTCATGGCAGAGCCAAGCGTATCTCAGCGTGAAAGATTGGAAGCCTTGCTCGAAGAGAAGCGGATTTATCCGCCTTCGGAGGAGTTTCGCAAGCAGGCCAACTGGTCTGATCCCGCTGTTTATGAGCGGGCCCGCAAAGATCCCGAAGCGTTCTGGGCTGCGGAAGCCAAGAATCTGGATTGGATCAAGCGCTGGGATAAGGTGCTTGAATGGAAGGCCCCCTGGGCCAGGTGGTTTGTGGGCGGCAAGCTGAACGTGACGCACAACTGCGTGGACCGCCACGCCGCATCCTCTCGGAGAAACAAGGCCGCCATCATCTGGGAAGGCGAGCCGGGCGATTCGCGCGTGCTGACCTTTGAAATGCTGCAACGCGAAGTGAATAAGTGCGCCAACGCCCTCAAATCGCTGGGAGTGAAAAAGGGCGACCGCGTCGCCATCTACATGGGCATGACGCCGGAACTGCCCATTGCCTTGCTGGCCTGCGCGAAAATCGGCGCGCCGCACAGCGTGGTATTTGGCGGCTTTTCCGCCGAGTCGCTTCGTGAGCGCATCAACGATGCGCAGGCAAAAGTCCTGATCACGGCGGATGGCTCCTGGCGGCGCGGCGGAGTGGTGCCGCTCAAGGCCAACGCCGACGAAGCGTTGAAAGGCACGCCCAGCATTTCGAAGGTCATCGTGCTGCGCCGCATCGGCGACAAAACCCCTTGCCGGATGGAGCCGGGCCGCGATCTGTGGTGGCATGAACTGGTCGACCACGCTTCGGACCGCTGCGAAGCCGAGCCGATGGATTCGGAAGACATTCTCTACATCCTCTACACGAGCGGCACCACCGGCAAGCCGAAAGGGGTGGTGCATACCTCCGCCGGATATCTGCTGGGCGTTTCCGTAACCCACCGCGCCATCTTCGACGTCAAGGAAAACGACATTTACTGGTGCACCGCTGACATCGGCTGGGTTACCGGCCATTCCTATATTGTGTATGGTCCGCTGGCGAATGGAACCACAAGCCTGATCTATGAAGGCAGCCCGGACTATCCGGATCGCGGCCGCTTCTGGGAAATTGTGGCCAGGTACGGGGTGAATATCTTCTACACCGCTCCCACGGCGATCCGAACTTTTATGCGCTGGGGGAAAGAGTGGCCGGAAAAGTATGACCTTTCCTCGCTGCGAGTGCTGGGCACGGTCGGCGAGCCGATCAATCCGGAAGCCTGGGTGTGGTACCACCAGCACATCGGGCGCGAGCGCTGCCCCATTGTCGATACCTGGTGGCAAACCGAGACCGGCATGATTATGATTACCCCGCTGCCTGGACTGACGGCCACAAAACCCGGATCTGCAACCAAGCCTTTCCCCGGCATTGAAGCGCAGGTGCTTGATGAGAAAGGCCAGCCTGTTGGCCCCGGGGGAGGTGGATATCTGGTGCTCACTCGCCCGTGGCCGGCCATGTTTCGCACCATTTATGGCGATCCCGAACGCTATGAAAGGCAGTACTGGTCAAGGTATCCCGGCAAGTACTTTACCGGCGATGGCGCCAAGCTCGACCAGGACGGCTATTTCTGGCTGCTGGGCCGGGTGGATGACGTGATGAACGTCTCCGGTCATCGCATTTCCACTTTTGAGGTTGAAAGCGCGCTCGTGGATCATCCTTGCGTGGCGGAAGCCGCCGTGATCGGCAAGACTCACGAAGTAAAAGGCCAGGGAATCGCCGGATTTGTGACGTTGAAAGAAAACGTCAAGCCGAGCGACGATCTCAAAAAAGAGCTTCGGGAACACGTGGCCAAAAAGATCGGCGCGCTGGCCCGGCCTGACGATATCTTCTTTGCGTCAGAACTGCCCAAGACGCGCAGCGCCAAGATCATGCGCCGCCTGTTGCGCGACATTGCGGAGGGCCGGGTGCTGGGAGACACCACGACCCTCGCCGACCCTGGCGTGGTGGCGAAGCTCAAACAACAGTATGAGGAAGAAGGGATTGTGGATTGAACCCTGGGGACTAAGAGCTGCGCTTCGTAAGTTCTCTCACCTATTTTTTCCACCCTTCGCGCCGGACGACCGGAAGCCTCTCTCATGCCAAACATCAATCGACGAAGTTTTATGAAACAATCGGCGCTGAGCGGCGCGAGCGCCGCCTTGACCTGGGAGAACTCCTCTGCCGCCCCGATCATTCTGACGGACCGCAAGGCTGAACGCTCAGCCGCGGCAGGGGAACTGGTGTTCCGCCCGTATTTCATCCCTCCCGGGCCAGAACCTCGCTGGTTTGAAGGGAGCTACGTCACCGATTCAAACTGGGACGCTTTCTATGCAGGCATTACCGCAGACGCGCAAGGGGTGAGAATTTTCGATACGAAAGGAAAGAAAAAGTTTGGGATCAATGTCCGCTGGGATGTGGAACCGTTCGGTTATCTCTATCTCACGGCAGATCATGGCGGTGAATTTTATGAGCTTCCCGAGGCGGGGCGCTCAGCGACCCTCAACCTGAATTTTGAACTGGCGGAAAGCCGCGTCGCTCGGAATAGAAAGCGGCTGAATCTCTTCCTCGAGCAAGGGTGGAAGCCCTCCCGCGAGGCGCAAGCGCTTGCTGACCTATCGGAAGGGTATCTGGAAGACGCGCGAAAGGCTCAGCCCGCTCATGAGACGTGCGCTCAGCTCGCGCAGAAATCCCTGCTTTACGCCCTTTGGGCGAGCGAAAAGATGGAGCTTGAAAAGGCCCGGCACGACATCGGACGCGCGGGTTATCGTCCGGCGTTTTTCTTCGGTTGCGACGCGCGGGCTTATTTCCAGATGAATGTGCAGCTTTTCCTTTCCCGGTTTACGGAACTCTTCAACTACGCCACCATCACGCACTATCTGGAGGGCGGTTTTATTGACGACTTTGAACCGGCGCCGGGCCAGGAGCGGTTTGCTCTTCGCACCGCGCTTTTCAACGATCTTCGCGCCCGGAATATCACCGTTGAAGGAAGGCCGATTCTCTATTTTTACAGGACCACCACTCCGGAGTGGCTCAAGCGGATGAAATACAGCGAGCTTCTGAAGTTTGTGGAAAGGCACGCGCGAAGCGTGGTGAGCCATTACGGCGATGGGATGTACGCCTGGGAAGTGGTGAATGAGTTGCACGACTGGTCCAATGAATGCCAGCTTAATCACGAACAAACGATCGAAGTCACGCGACTGGCCTGCGAAGTGGCTCGGGCTACCAACCCGAAGGTGCTCCGCCTCATTAACAATTGCTGCCTTTTCGGCGATTACGTGCAGAAGAGAAAATGGGGAGAGCTTGAAGCAAAGTACCCTCAGCGCACGCCATTTCAATTCGTCAGGCAACTTATCGAGGCCGGCGTCGATTTCAATATCACGGGCATTCAGCTCTATTTTCCCGACCGTGATCTGGCGGATATCGCCCTGATCGTCGAGAAATTCGCCAGCCTTGGCAAGCCGATATACGTGACGGAAATCGGCGTTTCTTCGGGGCCGACGAAACTTTCGGTGGAATCAGGAAGGCTTGAATTGCCAACCGGCCTCTACGCCTGGCATCGGCCCTGGGATGAGAATCTTCAGGCCGAATGGATGGAGGATCTGTACACCCTCGCCTACAGCAAGCCTTACATTCACGCCATCAGTTGGTATGACTTTGTTGACCCTTATTCATGGGTGCCAAACGGCGGATTGCTCGCGTCGCCGGATGGAACACGAAAGGAGGTTTTCCACCGGCTGGCAAAATTGCAGAAACAATGGAAACGACTGCCTGCCCGAGGCATGGGTTGAGCCAGGCAGGTGAAGGGCTCCCCATGAGATGGTCAAAACGTTTCTCAGCGGCCGGTCAATCACGGGGCGCTGAGACAACGCCAAAGACGGCCATTGCTGGACTCTCGAACAATCAATCGAGTCCTGAGGATTTTTCGTCGCGGAGGCCCCGTCACTTTTCCCGAGATGCGTTCGATCAGCATTTCAGCGGCCTTCGAGCCGATTTCATAAACAGGTTGCGACACGGCGGTGAGGGGCGGCTGCATCATCTCAAAAATCGAAAGATCATCGAAGCTGACCAGCGCGATCTCTTCCGGACATTTCAGTTTTCGTTCCCGAATCGCCTGAAGGCACCCAAGCGCCATCAATCCATTGCAGGCATAGATGGCCGTCGGGGGCGAAGGAAGCTGCAGAAGACTTCGGGCATGCTCATAGCCCGACTGAAAATCAAACCGGCCTTCCCGAATCAAGTCCTGATCGGGAGCGAGGCCGCGACGCCTCAATGCAATCCGATAACCGCGAAGCCTTTTCGAAGCCATCAGCATGCTGAGCGGGCCGGTGATGACGCCGATGCGGCGGTGACCCCTATCGAGCAGGTGACACACGGCTTCATAGCTGCCCGCAAGGCTATCCACCAGAACCACATCGCCCCCGAGGCCCTGGTAAAGCCGATCAATATAAACCACCGGAACTTCTTCCCAGTCATGGCGATAAAGGTGCTGAGGCGGCTTGACGGGCGTAATTTCAAGAATCAGCCCGTCCACACGCTTGGCCATGAAAGTCCGGTAGTATGCCTCTTCTTTCTGAATGTTGTAGTCGGAATTCCCCAGCACCAGCGTGTACCCTTCGCGATTGAGAACGTCCTCCACCGCCCGCACCACCTCCGGAAAAAAGGGGTTCGTGATATTGGGAATAATCATCCCCACGGTTCTCGTTTGCCGGGTGCGGAGGCTTCGGGCAAGCTGGTTGGGCTGATAGTTCAACGCCTGCGCCGCCTTCATCACGCGAGCCTCGAGCTCAGGACTTACGTAGGCGCTGCGATTGAGGACGTGCGAAACTGTTGCGGTCGAAACTCGAGCCAGGGCCGCGATCTCTTTGATGCTTGCCATGCTGATTTCTGATTATAGCCAAAAGCGCCTGATTTAATCCTTATTTAATCATTTAAATGGCCCAATTCGGATTTGTTCGATGATCGCTGAGAATTCATTAAAACCCCTATTCTACAAGGAATATATCGGTTCAAATATTGCCCAACTTGATCCTTGACAGCGCCCATGAGTTAATGCTTTAATTCGCGGGACGGAGGTTCTCTATGAAGCGTTATCAAGCTGCTGTTTCCTGTTTTCGGCCCACAGGTGACGGCCTGTGGATTCTCGCTTTAGCTGTCTTTCTTTTCGGAGCCGCGAATGGCCTGGGCCAGGTCTTTACGGCAACCCTGACCGGAATCGTGACCGACCCGCAGGGCGCGGTGGTCGCCAATGCGGCCCTGGAATTGAGAGACACCAACACCAATGCGGTGCGGCACGCGGTGACGGCCTCTGACGGGCGCTATACGTTTTCCCAGCTTGCCCCCGGCACCTATGAGCTGACCGCCACAGCGACCGGCTTCAAGAAGTACGTGCAGAGCGGCATCACCCTGCTTGCCGCCCGGTCCGCAGCGTTGAACATTACGCTGCAACTTGGGTCGGTGTCGCAAACCGTTCAGGTTTCCGCGCGCGGGGTGATGCTGGATACGCAGTCTGCAAACCAGTCCACCACGCTCACGCGGGCGATGGTGGAAGCGCTTCCCACCAGCCTCCGCACTCCCTTTGCTTTTGTCTTCGCCATGGCGGGCACGACGGCGCTCGGCGAAGGGGGTTCCTCGGGGCTCAGCAATGATGTGGACCCTCAGGATCAGAGCCGGTTTGCTCTGAATGGCGGCCGGGACATGAACAACCTGATCCTCATTGACGGCATACCCTCCACCGCTTCGGACTGGGGCGGACTCATGGTGTTGCCCGCCATCGATACCGTGCAGGAAATGCAGGTGACCCGAAGCACCTATGACGCCCAGTATGGCAGAACCGGCGGCGGCGTGGTCAGCATTGTGACCAAGAGCGGTAGCAATCAGCTTCACGGCGAAGCCTACGATTATTTCCGGAACAGCGCTTTGGACGCCAACTCCTGGAGCGATAATGCCTTCGGATCCGGGAAGCCTCCCTTCAAGCGGAACGAGTTTGGCGGCGACATCGGCGGAGCGATCTCCAAGAGCCGGCGCGTTTATTTCTTTGCCGCCTATGACGGACTTCGCCAGCCTTACTCCTCCGACAGCGGCCTTCAGAGCGTGCCCACCACGGCGCAGCGCAGCGGTGATTTTTCCCAGACCTACAATCCCGACGGGTCGCTGGCTGTAATTTACAATCCTTTCTCAACGCGCCCCGACCCGAACAATCCCGGACAGTTTCTGCGCGATCCGTTCGACGCCTCCTGTGTGGGCGTCACCTACCCGAATACCTGCTCGGGAAATGCCATTCCACAGAATTTGATCGATGCGGTCGGGCAAAAGGTGATGGGTTTGTTTCCGGCGCCGAACCGGCCCGGAGACGCCATGACCCAGGCCAACAACTTCTTTAAAGTCGGCGCGGGAGACGTGGTGAATGACATTGTGAGCGGCCGCATCGATTGGGCCCACAGCGCCAAACACACCATGTTTGTTCGCTGGACGCAGGGAATCCGGGTGAACAACAATGTTCCCTGCTTTTACTGCAATGGCGCGGACACCAACTTTAACGGCAAAAATCCCGACTACCAGGCCGTGTGGGGAAACACCATTGTGCCCAGCCCGACGACGGTCATCAACGTTCTGGTGTCCGCCAGCCGCTGGAATGAGTCTCAGGTTTCGCCCAGCACCGGAGTCCTGACGCCGGCAAGCGTCGGCCTTAACCCTGCCGAGTTTCAGGCGCAGCTTATTCCGAATTTCAACTTCGAGAATTATTCCTCGTTAGGCGATGATGAGGTTCGGAACTTCGTCCGCTACGCCAATACGTTGCAAGTCAACGCGACGCACGTGAGGGGCGCGCACGCCATCCAGTTTGGCTTTATGGGCGAGTCAGACCTGCTGAACAATATTGACCGGTTCAGCGCCCAGTTCAATTTCAACCGTGGGATGACCTCAGGCTCGATTGCCCAGCAGGACAGCAGCATTACCGGAAACAGCGTTGCTTCCCTCCTGCTCGGAACCGGATCAGGCGGCAGCGCTCAACTCAATCCCGATATCGCCGCCAGCATGCCCTACTACGCCCTTTACGCGCAGGATACGTGGCATGCGACCCGCAAGCTCAACCTGATTTACGGCCTGCGGTATGAAATCCAGCCCGGAGCGACCGAGCGGTTTAATCGTTGGAGCCTGTTTGATTTCAACGCCACAAATCCTCTCAGCCAGTCCACCGGGCTGCCTCTGAAAGGCGGGTTCGTTTACGCCAGCCCGGGCAACCGTGGCCTGTGGCAGACGGATACTACCAATTTCGCGCCGCGCGTGGGCCTGGCCTACGAGGTCAAGCCGAATCTTGTGGTGCGCGCGGGCTTTGGAGTCTTCTACATGCAGCCTTCAGCGCTCATCACGTTTGACAGCCCAGGGCAATCGGAAGGGTTCTCGACTTCCACCGCCTGGGTAAGCAGCGTGGGAGGCGGGGGCTTCATCCCTCAAAACCTTCTGAGCAATCCCTTTCCGAATGGCAAGAGCCAGCCCACCGGCAACGCTCAGGGTCTGCTGACCCAGGTGGGACAAGGGCTGTTCCAGATCTGGCCCAAGGGGCCGCACCCCACCGGTTACATGCAGAATTACAGCTTTGACATTCAGTATGAATTCTCGCCCGGAACGGTCTTGACCGTAGGTTTCAACGGCTGGGGAGCGCGTGACCTCGTTTTTGGCAATCCCAGCCTGAACGCCAACCAACTGAATCCCCAGTACCTCAGCATGGGGAATGCCCTCAACAACCAGGTGGCCAATCCATTCGCCGGTCTTATCCCGGGAAGTTTTCTGAACGGGCCTACCATCGCTCAATCTCAACTGCTGATGCCCTACCCTGAGTTTGGGAACATCAATTTCACCCGCTCTCTTCCGGGAGCGACGGCCAATTACGACGCTTTGACCCTTAAATTCACGCGTCGGTTTTCCAACGGTCTGATGCTGCTGGCGGATTATCAATGGTCCAAAGAGCTTGATGATGCGTCGGAAAATCAGGGCTGGGAAATCAGCGATACTTGGCGCGATTATTACAATCGCAAACTGGATTACTCGGTCGGAGCGGCGGATATTCCGCAGAGCTTTGTCACCAGCCTGGTTTATCAGCTTCCCTTCGGCAGCGGCAAGCGGTTTGCCGGAGGTGCAACTGGCGCGCTCAATCAGGTGATCGGCGGCTGGCAGGCCTCAACAATCGTGCGGCTGCAAAGCGGCTTTCCGATTCAGGTTCAAGGCCCTAATCTCAACGGAAACTATGGCTTCCAGGTGGGCTACCCTAACCTGGTCAGCGCCAAAGCTTTGAATATTCCGAACCGCACGCCCGCGCAGTGGTTTAACACCTGTTCCCTGCTCCTCGACTCCTCGGGCAATCCCACGATCCGTT
Organism: Acidobacteriota bacterium; assembly: GCA_902812415.1. Classification (GTDB taxonomy): domain Bacteria; phylum Acidobacteriota; class Terriglobia; order UBA7540; family UBA7540; genus RH2-MAG17b. The sequence goes on along the minus strand of CADDZJ010000027.1, from coordinate 27,726 downwards.
CCGGCTGCTCGAGCCCCACTCAACCGGTGGCGTGGGTTGCGGCGCCCCCTTTTACGATCGGCAATTCGCCTCGGTACATTTCAAATCTACGCGAAGATTGGATTCGGAATGTTGACTTCAGCCTGGCCAAGACCTTCCAGGCGACCGAGCGCGTGGGCGTGCAATTCAGGGCCGATTTTCTGAACCTTTTTAACACTCCGCAATTCGGCGGACTATTTGGGACGATTGACAGCTTCTTCAGCAGCAATACCTTTGGGCAGGCTTTCGGAACGATTAACAGTCCGCGGAATATCCAACTGGGCCTCAAGATCAGCTTCTGAATTGGTGCGAATAAATTCGGGGCGGCTGTCATCCTGAGCGAGAGCGAAGGATCCCAGTATTTCGTTTTTCCGTAAAATACCGAGATGCTTCACTGCGTTCAGCATGACAGATTCGATATTTTCACAGCTTCTAAGCCTTTGCTTCAGAGGCTCGCGTGGTGTGACGAAAGCAGACTGATAAAGTCGATAGCCTGTCATCTTGAGCGAGAGCAAAGAATCCCTGTAGTTTCGCTTAGGGTAAGTGAACATCACTGCATCATGCCGTTGTGTATATACTGAGAGTTTGTGGAAGCGGCAACAACACGTTTGGGATGCGGGCAAGTGGAGGAAAAACGGTCGCGCTTCCGCGATCTGGCTTCTATCGGCGGTGGGATTGTGCGCCAGCGGGATTTTATGGGCGCAGGCGAACGATCTGGCGCCTAAGGCGCAGCAGGCCCAGCGGGCCATGGAAACCGGCGACTTCAAGCAAGCCGTCGCGCTTTATACGGAACTCGTCCACGACCTTCCGCAAAACGCAGGGTTGCATCTCAATCTCGGCCTGGCTTTGCATTCCGACGGCCGATACCGCGAGGCCGTCAACCAGTTCCGCATAGTGACCAAGCGCCAGCCGGAGAACGCCTCTGCATGGCTGATGCTCGGCCTTTCAGAAGTGAAACTTGGGCAATCACAAGAAGCCATTGCCGCGCTTCGACGAGCGTTGAAAATAGAGCCGGATAACAGCCTGGCTCAGTTGCAATTGGGCGAAGCTCTTCTTTCAACCGGGCGCCCGCGAGAAGCAATCGAAGAATTCCAAAAGATCACAGAGCGAAACCCTGATAATTCCAGGGCATGGCAGGGATTGGGGCTGAGTTATGCAGCCCTTGCGCGGAGAGCCTTTCGGGAAATCGAAAAAGTCGCGCCCGGATCGGCTTACCACGATGCGCTTCTGGCAGAATCGCTCGCCGGTCAGGATCAATACCGCCTGGCGTTTTACTTCTATCGAAAGGCTCTTGCGGCGAAGCCGGCCAATCTTCCCGGCATTCATCGCGCCCTGGCCGAAATTTATCGCAACACCGGCCATAGCGACTGGGCCGCCATCGAAGAGGAGCGCGAACGAAGCCTGCCTCCGCCTGATTGCGCTCGAAGCCCTCTGGCCTGCGACTTTCTGGCGGGTCGCTATGCGCAGGTCATCAGCAAGGCGCAAAATAACTCTGATCCTGCCGCATATTATTGGCAGGCGCGCGCCGGCCAGCAACTCGCGCTTCGCGCATTTCAACGGCTTGCCCAAATGCCGGAGTCTGCCGAAATTCATGAGCTGATGGCGGAAGCCGACAACATTCAGGGACAATATCGTTCCGCCGTCGCAGAATGGAAAAAAGCGGCTGCGCTTTCGCCCGTGAACCGGAGACTGCAGGAAGGCCTCGCCCGGTCGCTATGGCTTGATCATGACTATCAGGAAGCGTTGCCGCTGCTCACGAAGCTCCTTCTGCAGAATTCAGAATCCGCGGAACTGAATTTCGAGATGGGCGATACCCTGCTTCGCCTGGGCAGGGTGAAAGACTCCATCGCCTATCTCCAGCGGGCGATAGCCCTCTCGCCCGGCAATTTGCCGGCGCAAGCTTCGCTGGGGCTTGCATACCTGAGGAATGGAGAGGCGGCGCAGGCGATTCCGCTCTTAAAGGCCGCCTCGTCGCAGAGTGACGCCAAACCCATCCTTTATGAGCTTGCCGAGGCTTATCGGCAAACCGGCCAGAAAGCCCTAGCGCAGGAAACAATGCAACGCTTTGCGGAGATTTCAACGCCATCGGTGGAGCGCGCCCAGCAGCTTGCCCGGCAGCAGGGGATAACTCCGCCTTGAATCAAACTCGTGAATTGCAGAAATCTCATAAAACCTTTGGGAGACTCCTGTCCATGCACTTGAAGAAGCTCGCCTTGATGTGCACGATCAGCTTCTTATTTCTCGGCTGCGCCGCGCTCCGGAGCGCCGATTGGCCGACCTTCGGGCACGACCCGCAACGGTCAGGCTGGGCGTCGGGCGAGGAGACTTTTGACGTCAAGAACGTTTCGGGATTGCAGCTTTTGTGGAAGACTCAGCTTAAAAATGAGCCGAAATCCCTCACCGCGCTGACAGCCCCCGTCGTGGCTGAGGGCATCAGCACGGCGTCAGGCCCGAAAACCGTGGTTTACGTCGCGGGAAGTTCGGATGAGGTTTATGCAATCGACGTCCAGACGGGGAAGATTCTCTGGAGCAAGACCTTTGAGACGCACGCGCTTCCCAAGGACGCGGGCATGTGGCTTTGCCCGAATAATCTGAACTCCACCCCGGTCGTCGACAAAGGCCGCAATTCGCTCTATGTCATTGCCACTGACGGCAAATTCTACGGGTTAGACCTCAGCACAGGGCAGATCCGTTTCGGCCCGGTGCAATTCGTTCCGCCATTCTCCAAGGATTGGAGTCTGAATCTGTGGAACGGGATTGTCTATACATCCATTTCTCAGGGTTGCGGAGGCGCCACTTCGGGAATCTATTCCATCAATATCCGCAACCGTAACCGCCCTGCCATTCGTGATCTTTTTGTTTCCAAGGATGGGGGCGCCGGAATCTGGGGGCGCGGAGGGGCGGTGATCGGAGAAAATGGACGCATTTACGCCTCCACCGGAGACGGCGACTTTAATCCTTCCGAAGGGGACTATGGCAGCAGCGTAATTGCCGCTTCGCTCGGGTCGTTGCGGGTGCTCGACTACTATTCTCCCCTGAATTTCCTCAAGATCACAAAATACGACCTCGATATTTCCGCTTCAAGTCTGATTTGGTTCCCTTATCGGAACTACGACCTGGTGGCTGGCGGCGGAAAAGAGGGAGTGCTCTACATGCTGAACGCCGATGACCTGGGCACCCGCGATCATCAAACGCCCCTTTATAAGCAGAAATTGGCCAATGATGATCTGGAGTTTGAGGAAAAGGGCATCTGGGGCGAGCTTTCCTCCTGGCGTGATCCCGCTGGGGAGACGTGGCTTTATGTTCCCATCTGGGGTCCAGCCTCAAAGAAGTCGCCCACCTTCCCTGTAACAAACGGAAATCATCCTCATGGCTGCATCATGGCATTCAAAGTTGTCATCGATGCGGCAACCAAACTGCCCACGCTCAAACCCGTATGGATTTCGGGTGATTTCGACGTTCCTGAACCGGTCGCAATCGCCAATGGGGTGGTGTTTGCACTCTCAACGGGCGAGAACACGCAGCAAACCGTGGGCTCCACAGTCATCTATCACGGCCAGAAACTTCTCACCGATCAGCAGCGCAGCCAGAACACGCATAATGCCGTTCTTTACGCCCTCGATGCTCAAACCGGCAAGGTGCTCTATCAGAGCGGCAGCGCCATCACGGGTTGGGTTCACTTCAGCGGGCTTGCGGTTGCCGATGGCCGCGTCTTCGCCGTGGACCATGATTCGACGCTCTATTGCTTTGGACTGAAAGGCCAGTAGCTCAAACCCAGCGCGGCCATGCGCAATCACAGCGAGAACTTCTGTAGCGGCGCTGTCCTCAGCGCCGAAAAACGCCGGCGTGGACAGCAATGTAACAGAAAACGACGTCACTATAATTTGTAATTCTCGGTAAGGATCAGCCTTCGGAAGCCGTGCGTCCGGCAGCAAGCTTCTGAAGCGCTTCGCCGGTAAGCCGCATGGTGAGCCATTCCTTCATGACTTTCGCGCCAAGCGATTGATAGAACTCAATGGCCGGCGCATTCCAATCGAGCACTTGCCACTCAAAGCGTCCGCAACCTTCCTCGACCGCGATTTTCGCAAGACGCGCAAGCAACGCTCTGCCAATTCCCCGCCCGCGAAACCGAGGCCGCACGAAAACGTCTTCCAGAAAAAGAGTGGGCCGGCCGAGCCAGGTGGAGTAGTGATAGAAAAACAAGGCAAATCCCGCCGGTTCGTTTTCCCACTCCGCGATGAGGACACGAAACTTGGGGTTTGCCGAGAATCCGTCACGAAGAAGATCGGTTTCCGTCGCCACAGCTTCCTGCGGAGCTTTCTCATATTCCGCCAAGTCGCGGATGAGTTGCAGAATAAGGGGAACGTCATTGATCATGGCCGGTCGAATATTCAGCATGGAGACGATTTTACTGAAGCCTCCGAGGTTTTCCACAATTGCAGCCGGTTGGAATCTACTAAAGCTTAGAAATTATCGTGACGTCATTTTCTGTAGCGCCGGTGTTCCCACCGGCGTTTTTTGGCGCTGAGGGCGACGCCGCTACAACCTGCGTTGTCACTGTAATTTGCATGATCAATAAGTGGCACGCCTTGGCGGTTGAAAGACTGACCTGAGTTTCCAGACCTCAAGCGAACGCAGCCTGGCGGTGCCGCCGGAGGAATACACTTCAAGGGCCTGGCCGGACGGATCGGGGAAAATCAGGTCGGTGATTACGGCTCGGCCTCGGTTGGCAAAAACTTCGACGGAGCAACGATCAAGGAACGTATGAAGCCGAATCCGATGGTTCTCGGGCAGAAGCGGAGCGGAGTGCCTTCCTGGAAAGCTTTCGCTAAAGCTGACGGCGCCTGAACGTCTCCGGTCCACAAAGACCTCGCTACGCTTCACATCATATCCGACCAGGGTTTCCTGCGACGCTCCTTTGCGCACCTTCAAACCGAATTCAGCCGCCGACCCGGGCTCAAACTCCGCCAGGATTTCCAGGGTCTCGCCCAAATTCCTCCCCGGGAACAAGTCGCGGCTGCCCGAGATCATCTGCTCACCCGTATGAAACCGCTCGGCGCGAAGTTTTTGAAGTTCCGCAATAGGACTTTGAAACATCCGAACCCCTTCTGGCAGCCGTCTGAGGGTTACAACCCGAGGAATTGACTGCTGGCCCCGCCAGGGGTGGGTCGGGATTTTTGCGGCATACTTCCAGTCATCCATCCACCCCAGCATAATGCGACGACCATCGGACGAAGGAATATCCGACCATGTCTGAGCAGCGTAAAAATCCATGCCGTAGTCAACCCAAAGAACCTGTTCCGGGGGGTTATCGTTTGTAAACTTCTTGCCATCGAATTCGCCAATAAAATATTGGCCCCCGGAGCCGCCCGCGGCGGCATGATCGCCGATCCCGACTTCAAGCACCCACTTGCTCGCGCCCGGCTGGTTTTGGACGGGTAAGCGGTAAAGGTCCGGGCATTCCCAGTTGGGAGGATTTTTTGCGCCTGCCGGACCAAAATCGCTCAGATGATTCCAGTCCTTCAGGTTTGGGGAGGCATAGAACCGAACCTTATGCTGGCTCGCCAGCGAAACCACCATCACCCAATCGTCGCCGGGCTCGTGCCAGAACATCCTCGGGTCGCGGAAGTCACGCTCGTTAATGTCAATCACCGGATTGTTCCTGTATCTGATCCAGGTGCGGCCCCGGTCTGTGCTGTACGCAATGTTTTGAGTCTGCTTGCCATGGCCATCTCCAGTAAAAATGGCGACAAGCGGCGGATTTCCCGCCGCTCCGAAACCGCTTGTATTTTTCCAGTCCACCACCGCACTGCCGGAAAAAATCATAATCCCGTCGTATTCATGCAAAGCCACGGGCAGATGTTCCCAATGCACAAGGTCCTTGCTCACGGCATGCCCCCAACTCATGTGCCCCCAAATCTCGGCGAAGGGATCGTATTGATAGAACAAATGGTATTCCCCGCGATCGTAAACAAGTCCGTTGGGATCGTTCATCCAATTTTTCTGAGGACTAAAATGAAACTGCGGGCGAAAAGTCTGGCTGTAATCTTCGGCGCTGGGAGCCCGGCCTTCCAAGTCGACCCTGGACCAAGGCAGCGAGAACGCTGCCCTGGTTGCTGGAACGGCGAAGACTTGCAATCCCGCGGCTGAGCGGATGAAAAATTCACGACGCGACAGTTTCATCTGGGTATGCCAGAGACGACTTTACACCTTTTTGGGCTAAGGTTTACTTGTGATTCGTCCGAAAATTAGTAAAATGAGCAAAGGTAGGATTTTAACAACCTTGAGTGCCACGGACGATGAAGGCGGCGAGCAGAAACGGCGGAGGGCGTTCCTCAAGGGGGCGGGCTGCTTTCTGGGATTCCCACGAACTAGAGCCTCGCTTTACGATTTTTGTCGAAACTTTCTGCGTTTCACAAACGTATAATCAAGAGGGGTGAAATCACTACATCCCTGGGTCCGGCTAAACACGGAGCAGAATTGGCGAGACTCCCGCATCGGTAATTCAACGAGGCTGCGTTAAGTCTCAAAAACCTGCATCTTATACCACTTAGTGCCCCAATATTTTGCTTGGTGAAACGCAAACTTTGCCCTTTAATGCGGGCACGGCGTGGAAACGGCCATGAGCCGCGGCGGTTGAGACAACCGCCCAGCGTGCCGATTCGTGAAGTAACGCTGGATGAGATCAAGTACGATAAGACAGAAGGCGCTTTTCGGGCATCTCATCAGGCAATGACGTCAAGGAAGCGCATCCTCGGTCGCTTCCCTGCCCTTCAAAGGAGACAGAATGAAGTCCTGGAAGAAAAAACTGCTGATCGGCGGCGGAATACTGGCTCTGATCATCCTGGCGATCGTAGGGGTGTGGTGGAGCAGGCGAGGCCAGGTTACCGTTCAAACCGGAAAGGTAAGCCGTCAGGATATCACGTCAGTGGTCACAGCCTCCGGGCAGATTGAGCCTGAAAACTACGCCAACGTGAACGCAAACTCCATCGGGAAGATCACGGATATTTACGTCAAGGAAGGCGAGCGGGTAACCAAGGGGCAGCTTCTGCTGCGCACTCAGGACGTTGAGCAGCAGGCGGACGTGGATGCGCAGCAAGCGGCCTTGAAGGCGGCCGAGGCGACGCTCGCCTCCAACGAATCAGCGGTGGAATCCGCCGCGGCGGCGGTGAAAACCGCTCAGGCTGACTTGGCCCAGGCCAAGGCTCAACTGGCTCAGAGGCAGTTGGCTTACCAGCGCGGCTTGCAACTGATGAAGGATGACCTGCTTTCCAAGCAGGACTTTGACCAGCGGCTGAGTGATTACAAAGTGGCCCAGGCCACTGTCCAATCTTCTGCGGCGCGCCTGGCGCAGGCTAGGGCTCAATATCTGCAAGCCAAGAATACTCGGGATATGGCCAGCGCGCAGGTAGGGCAGACCCGCGCCGCGCTTATGCGGGTGACGGACGTGCTCCAGCAAACCGTCTATAAGTCCCCTTACAACGGCATTGTGACCGCGTTGCCAGTGCACGTGGGTGAAAACGTGGTCCCCGGCGTCCAGAACCAGACCGGAAGCCTGCTGTTCCAGGTCTCTGACCTCTCCGTGATGAATGCCGAAATCCTGGTGGATGAAACCGATGTGGCTAACGTTAAGCTGAATCAGCCAGCTTATGTGGCGATCGACGCTTTACCCAATCAGACCTTCAAAGGGGTGGTGACCGAAATCGGTCAGAGCGCAGTGAGCAGCACCACGGGCGAGACGACTACGGCGCAATCCACCAGCAACACGGCCAACCAGGAGGCCAAGCAGTTTAAAGTAAAGGTACGGCTGCTGGACCCTCCCAGCGTGCTGCGTCCGGGCCTTTCCGCCACCGCAAGAATCATCACGGCCACGGCCAAGAATGCGGTCAGCATTCCCATTCAGGCCCTGACCATCCGCTCGAAGAAAGAGCTTGAGCAGAACAAAAAAGGCGGACCCGGTCAAGTGCTGGCCGCAGAGGTCCAGCCGCCGGCAGCCGACGCCGATTCAGGCTTTGGCCCTGGCGCCCACAACGACGACGAGCAGGGAGTCTTTGTGATCCGCAATGGGCGAGCTTATTTCGTTCCGGTGACGACAGGCATTATGGGCACGATGAACGTTCAGGTGCTCAAGGGACTGGAGCCGGGCGATACGATCGTGACCGGCAGTTACTCGGTGCTCCGAACGCTGCGCAACGGCGCGAAAGTGCGCATCAATAACAAGCCGCTGATTCCCAACGCGGCGAGCGCGAGCAGCTCCTGATCTATTGTGGATCATGATTCCAGGACATCTGTTCTGGCAGGCATAGTATCAGCAACGGAAAGGAATCAAGCTATGGGCTTGGAACTTCTCTCATCACCTTTACAGCAACCTGGCGTGGCTCCTCCGGATGGCGTTCTTATTCGCACCCACGACCTCTGGAAAACCTACGAGATGGGCGATACGCAAGTTCATGCGCTTTCCGGAGTCTCGTTCGAGGTGCAGCGGGGGGATTATCTGGCTATTATGGGGCCGTCGGGTTCAGGGAAGTCCACGTTGATGAATCTGATCGGCTGCCTGGATACGCCGACGCGAGGAGAATATTGGCTGAATGGGCGGTTGGTGAGCGAGCTTTCCGATGACGAACTGGCCTATATCCGCAATAAAGAAATCGGGTTCGTGTTCCAGACGTTCAACTTGCTGGGGCGCTCAACCGCACTGCATAACGTTGAGCTGCCTCTCATTTATAACGGCACTCCGGCTGAAGAGCGATTGCAGAGGGCGCGTGAAGCCTTGCAGCGCGTCGAATTGGGCTCGCGGATGCACCATCGGCCCAACGAGCTTTCCGGCGGCCAGCGCCAGCGCGTGGCGATTGCCAGAGCCCTGGTGAACAACCCATCCTTATTGCTGGCGGATGAGCCTACCGGGAACCTCGATAGCGCGACCGGACTAGAAATCATGGCCCTTTTTGACCGCCTGCATCAAGCCGGAAATACCATTGTTCTGGTCACCCATGAACACGATGTTGCGGTGCGCGCTCATCGCATTATTCACATCCGCGATGGAAAAATCGACCGCGACGAACGCACGCGCTGACCTTTAAAATTGTGCTGAGCTCTTCACCTTTCATTCTGAGCTATAGCGAAGAATCCCCGTATTTTCTTTTGGGCAAATGCCACGATTCTTCGCAGAGTTTAGCCTAAGCCGAAATGCAGGGATTCCTCCGCTTCGCTGCACTCAGCGGAAGAATGACAGGTGAAGGGCTCAGTATTGACTTTGTCAGCCTGCTATCGTTACCTCGAACAGGCTGGAATCCGAGAACCTCGGTGATCACTGAAACCCAAGTCCGACCCAGGCCGTTTTCCGATCCTGCCAAGCGGCGCACGCACACCAGCTTCTGGTTTACGGCGCGCGAAGCCTTCGGAATCGCCATGAACGAGCTTCGCGCCCACAAGCTCCGCTCGTTCCTTACGCTGCTCGGAATCGTCATCTCAACCGCCACCCTGATCGCGGTGATGTCGGTGGTGCACGGGCTGAATCAATACATCGCCACGCACATTGCTGATCTGGGCGTCAACACCTTCATTATGTCGGAGTTTAAATGGGCCCAAGGCTATGAGGCATGGCTGAAGGCGCGACGAAGAAACCGCCCCCTGACGATTGAGGAGTTCGATTTTATCCGCGACAATCTGCTGGGTTACAAACACATCGGGGCGGCGGCAGAACTCTGGCCAAACCCCCCGGCACATTACGGACGGCAGGAAATTGAAGAAGTCGACTTGAGCGGTGTCACGCCTGGTCTGGTCAATATCGGGCAGACGGAAGTTGAATATGGCCGTTACGTCTCGGATTCAGATTATCTTCACCGCTCCATGGTCTGTTTTATTGGCCAGGACGTGGTCGATAAGTTATTCGCCAACATCGACCCGCTGGGAAAAGAGATTTTGATTCGCGGCCTTCCTTTTCGGGTAATCGGCATAGCCAAAAGAATCGGAACCACGTTCGGCGAGAGCCAGGATAACTTTATCCAGATCCCGTTAAGCACCTATCAGAAAGTTTTTGTGGCCCGGCCTCAACTGCAAATTTTCGTTCAGGCCTGGGATAGCGACCAGATGATGGCTCTCGAAGACGAAGCTCGCGAATTGCTTCGCATCCACCGCCATATTCCCTACCATGAAGACGATACTTTCGCCATCAACACCTCGGAGGCTTTGATGAGCGCCTGGCAAAGCCTGACCAAGACGATTTTCGGCGGCGCAGTCGGCATTGTCGCGGTCTTTATGGTGATTGGCGGCATCGTTATCATGAACATCATGCTGGCCAGTGTCACGGAGCGCTATCAGGAAATCGGTCTCCGCAAGTCGCTCGGCGCGCGGCGCAAGGACATTATGATGCAATTCATGACGGAATCGATGGTGATGGCCGCAGCCGGCGGGGCCATCGGCCTCATCGTGGCGTTTCTGATCACGGCACTGGTCCGAGCGCTGGTGATGCCAGCTTCGATGCCCGTTGCGGCGGTTGTGGTGGGTCTGCTGCTTTCCAGCTTCGTGGGGCTTTTCTTTGGAATTTATCCCGCAAACAAAGCTGCCAAGCTTGACCCCATTGAGGCCCTGAGGATGGAGGGCTGAACTTGAAAGAGGCTTATCGCGGGAATATTCGTGAGAATCTGGCGCTGGCGCTTGACACCTTGCGCACGCACAAGTTCCGCTCGTTTTTAACCATGCTCGGAGTGTTGATCGGTGTGGCGACCGTCATTCTGGTGGCGTCCGTTTTTGTCGGCATGGAAACGCAGATGGCTGACATGGCCAAGCAGTTTGGCACACAGAATCTCTATATCTATAAGTGGCAGCCAGGCCTGAACTTTCGTCTGACGAGGGAAATGAGGCTGCGCAAGCCGCTCACTTACGAGCAGGCGATGGCCATCAAGGAACAATGTCCCAGTGTGAAGGATGTGGCGGTTGAAATGGTCAACTGGAGAGGAACGCCACCTATCATGAAGTATAAGGGCACGCAAATGCTCGACGGCACGCTGACGGGGGCCACCCCCAACGATTTTGCCATCAGCAACGCCTCTCTGGCCGAGGGCCGCTTCTTTACCGATATCGATAATTGGCATCGCCGTGACGTGGCCGTTCTGGGTTCGGATGTGGTTCAGCGGCTTTTCCCCAACCAGGACCCGGTGGGCAAAACCATTGACGTTGACGGTCACAATTTTCTGGTGGTCGGAACCCTGGGTAAAAGGAAGGAATTCTTCATCGATACCGGCAATAATCGCGTGGTCTACATTCCCTACAACACTTACCGGGACATCTATCCCGCCATGAAGGATAACTTCATCATGGCGCAGGCTTATCCGGGAAGAAGAGACCAGGCTGCGGATGAAGTCACCGGCCTTCTCAGGCGACTTCGGGGCGATAAGCCGTGGCAGCCGGACAGCTTCGGGATCGGCACGGCAGACTCCTTTATTCAGCAATTCAATTCCATCATCGGCACCATGGTGATTGCCATGATCACTGTCGCTTCCGTGGGACTGCTGGTAGGCGGAATCGGCGTGATGAACATCATGCTGGTTTCCGTCACCGAACGGACGCGCGAGATTGGCGTCCGCAAAGCCATCGGCGCCCGGCGCAGCGACATTACCTGGCAGTTTCTGCTTGAAGCCATTACGCTCACCGGAATTGGCGGCATCGTGGGCATTATCCTGGGGTGGGTCATCAGCTTCGTGGTTCCTCTACTTTTCCCTTCGCTTGTCCCCAGCGTCCCGATCTGGGCGGTTGCCGCCGGATTTATCGTCTCAGTCAGCGTGGGCATTTTCTTTGGCCTGTGGCCCGCCATGAAAGCCGCCCGCCTCGACCCGATTGTCGCTCTGCGCTACGAGTAATTTGACCGTGCTCTTCCCGCCCTTCGCCAACCATTCTGCGCAGTAGCCTTTTCATTCTGTCATTCTGAGCGACAGCGAAGAATCCCGGTATTTCAGCAGGTAGCAGGTGGGGCAGACTTGTTGTTCGGAGCCGCCGCTTGTAAGGGTTGCCACCGTGGGATGCTCATTACTCGCTGCCGAACTTTTCCCTGTCATTCTGACGCTGAGCGCCGAAGCGGAAGAATCTCGGTAGTTCAGCTTGGATAAGCTCTAGAAGCGCCCTATATTACGGGCCGAACAAATGCGGGGATTCTTTGCCAGCGTTCACAATGAGAGACGAGGGACTTAGCGGCGCAAAGCAACCCAGTTGCGGGTGAGGCGAGCGATCAGCACTTCAGATCGGAGCGTGTGATCTTGAGGCCGTTGGAGGGGCTGAGTACGGTGAGGCCGATGCGATTGTGGTTCAGAAGTTCATTCGCCACGCCGAGCACGTCTTCGGCTGTGACAGCATCCACTCGTTTCACGATCTCATCGAGAGGGATGTGCCGGCCGAAATACATCTCCTGTCGGGCGAGGTTCGACATGCGGCTGGAGGTGGATTCAAGCCCCAGCATCGTGCTGCCCTTCAGGTAGTCTTTGGCGCGCTGAAGCTCTTCCTCCGCCAGCGGTTGGGTCTTCATACGGTGGAATTCTTCGATAATCAACTGCACCACCTGACGGATGTTTTCCCGGGCAGTACCGGCATAGACGTTGAGACAACCCGTATCGCGGAAGCTGCTGAGCCCGGAGAAGACCGCGTAAGCCAGCCCGCGCTGCTCGCGGATGTTCTGAAACAGATGCGAGCTCATGCCGCCGCCCATCACCGTATTCATGATGTAGCAGGCATAGCGCTTCTCGTGCGAATGGGAGTATGCCGGAGCGCCCAGGCAGATGTGCGCCTGTTCCAGATTCTTCTTGTAACGATGCCGAATGACCGGATGCGGCACCGGCGCCGAATCGCGGGACGGCGGGGAGCCGGAAGGCAAGTCAGCGAATTCTTTGGCGACCAAGTCGACAATCCGCGCATGCCTCAAATGGCCTGCTGCCGCAACAATGATGTTCTGCGGAGTATAGTGGCCGTGAAAGTAATCCGTCAGGCGGCGGCGATTAAAGCTGCTCACCGTCTGGCGAGTGCCCAGGATGGGCCGGCCCAGAGCATGCCCGCGCCAGTAGCTCTGGGTGAAGATCTCATGCACCAGATCATCCGGCGTATCTTCCACCATCTTGATTTCTTCCTGAATCACCTGGCTCTCTTTCGCAATATCTTCAGGACGCAGCAGCGGGTTCTTCACCAAGTCGGCCAGAATGTCGAAAGCCCGGGGCAGGTGTTCATCCAGAACCTTGATCGAAAAGCTGGTGCATTCTTTGGCCGTGAAAGCGTCCAGGTGTCCTCCGATCGCATCCGCCGCGCGCGCAATCTCTTCCGCCGTCCGGTTTCGAGTTCCCTTGAAGACCATATGCTCCAGGAAATGCGTGATGCCGTTTTCCGGCTCACGCTCGTGCCGCGATCCTGCATGGACCCAGATTCCGATCGAGACCGACCGCACAGCCGACATGGGTTCGGTGATGATAGTCAGGCCGTTCGGCAGAACTTCTTTGCGAACTTCAGGCATGATGGTCCCTTATCCCCTAATGTTGATTTCGATTGCTGTACTCGCTACGACCCGGGCAGCTTCAGTTCAAGCCCGCAGCCTGTTCTTCGAGCAGGAGGCGCTTTACGCTTCGAGACTTGGTGCGAATGACTCTGGTGCCTGCGAGGTTAAGGGAGTGGAACCGGAGTTTAAGTCGCTGATGCCCGTCAGCCAATCTCGTTTTTCAGGAGAACCCAAGTCACCACCCCCATACTTATTCTTACATAAAAGACAGGAAAGGGCTATGGGTATGTGACGGAAGATTTGGTTGTCCATCAAGCGGCACAGCCTTGGGATGTAATGTAACTAAACCTTTATATAACTGCAACTTACATGAAATATCTTCAGCGATTCATTAAGGCCGGATTGAAGATTGTCTTCGGATCGTATTTCCTTTTAAGATTAACCAGAGCCGTCCACTTATCACCGTAATGGGCCTTCCACTGGTCCGCATTAAAGGTGAACCAGCCGGAGAGATATCGCTTAGCCCCCAATCCGAGGGCAGCTTCGCTGGCTCGTTCGAGCCGCGGAAGAGCTTCGCCCAATAAAGCCTTGGGAACCGCTGGAAGAATTCCAAAGCCCATCACCGCTTCGCCTTCCGGTCGCGCAAAGAGCGACACAGAGGATGCCGATCCGCGCGCAGGCCATAGCAGGATGTGCCCTCCGGCAAGGGCCTGGGGCGGGAAATTCTGGAGGACCTGGGGAATGTAAAATGAGGCGGCCTCCCATGGAAGAATGCACTCCATCCAAGGATGGGCGTAATCCCAGAATCCACTTCGCTTCCAGAATGCAAACAAGGGATCAAGCCGGGTAAAGAACTCGGCGATGCTGCTCTCTTCGGTGTGAACATATTTATAAAAATTCAAGCCATGAAGCTTTTCACTGGCGTCAGGCAAAGCGCCCCCGCTGAACTCAACCGTGGCATGCAACGGAAAGAACCACTGGGCAAATGGCTGTCGCTCGCCCCCGATTTTCTTCATCCCTTGCGGTAGAGGCACGCACCAGGACTCAAGATAATCGAATCGCGCTTCTTCGATCAGAGCCTTCAGGTCGCCGAGCAAGGCCTGCAAGTCGTCATAAAGCAGGTAGAACGTGCACACTCTGGGTTGATGCCGGCGAAGCTCAAGATGAACTTCGGTGATGACTCCAAATTGGCCGAGGCCCGCGCGAAGAGCGTCAAACAGGTCGCGATGGGAAGATGGGGACGAGCGCAGGATTTTGCCCTCACCGGTGACCGCTTCCAACTCCAGGCAATGGTCCGCCTGGGCGCCGTATCGCCAGGAAGCAACGCCAACGCCGGCCGTCGAAAGTGTGCCGCCAACTGTGACGTCCAGATTGTTAGTGAGGACAGGAGGCGAAAGACCAAGGGGAAGAAGCTTTTCAAGCAGATTTCGCCAGGTGATCCCGGCCTGGCATCGAACGGTGCAGTTCCGCTCATCGAGATCGAGAATCTGGTCCAGGCTTCGCATATCGAGCGCGATCTGATCGGAAAGGGATTGCCCGCTTTGCGAATGCCCCGCTCCGCGCGCGGTGACGCGAAGTGAATTGCAGGCTGCAAATTTTACAACCTCCGCCACATCGCGCGCGGATGCCGGCCGCACCACCACCGCAGGCTTGCGTTCGACGATGCGTCCGAAATCAGAGGCGACCGCCGCCCGTGAAGCTTCGTCTTTGAGTGTGGCGCCTTCGATCCTCGCTGCCAGATCGGCAATCCAATCCATAAAGGGTTCTCCTATTGTAGCGCCGACTTCATGCCGGGCAGCCGCTACGCGCTATTGGGGCTCATCTTGAGTTTATGTTTTCATGGCCTGTAAACTTCAAAATGAGTTGCCCATGCACCTGAGACTTGGCCAAGTGGAATCCATCAATCGCTCGAATGGCGGCGTGCCCAAAACACCCGTCTCCGAAGTTCTGATCACTGAATTCGGTCTTGAAAGCGACCGCCAGCAGGACCGGCGCTATCACGGAGGTCCCGACCGAGCCGTGCTGCTCTATTCGCTTGAACTGATCGAAGCTCTCCAGCGAGAGGGCCATCCCATCTCCATCGGAAGCGCTGGCGAAAACCTGACCACTTCCGGCCTGGACTGGAATTTAATCGTTCCTGGCGTCGAACTTCAGGTCGGCCAGGCGCGGCTGCGGGTGACCCGATACACGAGTCCATGCTACAAAATCAGCGGCTCGTTCCTGAAAGGCGAGTTCTCGCGGATCTCGCAAAAACTCTATCCCGGATGGAGCCGTGTCTGCGCGCGCGTGCTGGCCAGCGGCACGGTGCGCGCGGGAGACACGATCCAAGTGCTGTTATAGTATGGCGCAACGAAAAAATAGAATGACAAATCCGATGATCTGTCATTCTGAGCGGCAGCGAAGAGTCTTCGCATTACGCTCAGAGTAGAATCCACGAAGCATCGCACTTAGCTTTCAGCCAACGGCGTTCAGCGAGAAAGCTGGGGGTCGAAAAGCTGAATACCGATGGCTGAGCGCTGATTGCTCATTCGAGATCCTTCGCTCGAGCTCAAAGCCTGCCCTGGGCAGCGCGAAGGGATGACCGGAGAAACGTTCACACGACCAAGGTCTGCAAATTACAGTGGCAATGTTTTCTGCCGAAATCGCCGGTGAGGACACCAGCGCTACAGCAAAGGCTGTCACTGTGATCTGCAGGCATCAATAGAATCGGGAGAAGCCATCATGGCGCGAAACTTCAAAGACCTCTCCGAGCGGGAAATCCTCGCTCTCGCCATCTCACTTGAAGAGGAGGATGGCCGCATTTACGGCGACTTCGCCGAAGGCCTCCGTGACGCCTACCCCGCCACGGCCAAAATGTTTGAAGAAATGCAGGCCGAAGAGCAAGGACATCGCAACAGCCTGATTGAGACCTACCGCCAGCGCTTCGGCGACCACATTCCTCTTATCCGCCGCCAGGATGTGAAAGGGTTCGTCGAACGCCGCCCGATGTGGCTGGTGCGGCCCCTGGGGCTTGACGCCGTCCGCAAGCAGGCCGCGCTCATGGAAATGGAGACCCGCCGTTTCTACGAGCGCGCGATCCAGAGAGTGACCGACGCCTCCATCCGCAAACTCCTGGGCGATCTGGCCGAGGTCGAGCGCCGGCACTACGCTATGGCGGAATCTCTGGAAGAGCGGCACCTTACGCCTGACGCGCGTCAAAGGGAGGATCTGGCCCAGCGCCGCCGATTTGTGTTGCAGATCGTCCAGCCTGGTCTTGAAGGGCTGATGGATGGCTCCGTTTCAACGCTTGCGCCAATCTTTGCCGCCGCCTTCGCCACCCACCACAGCTTTGACGCGTTCCTCGTTGGACTCGCGGCCTCCATCGGAGCTGGGATTTCCATGGGCTTTGCCGAAGCGCTCTCGGATGACGGCTCGCTCACCGGCCGCGGCTACCCCTGGGTGCGAGGGATTATCTGCGGCTTGATGACCACGGCGGGCGGCATCGGCCATACGCTGCCCTTCCTGATACCCGATTTTCGGATCGCCACGCTTATCGCCATTTTCGTGGTGGGCGTGGAACTTCTCACCATCAGCTACATCCGGCACCGCTATATGGATACTCCCTTCCTCTCCGCCGCCTTCCAGGTGATCGTCGGCGGAACGCTGGTGTTTGTGGCCGGAGTCCTGATCGGAAGCTCGTAAGCTGCCTTCGGCTATGATATGCGGATTTACGCTCCCCGCAGCCGCTCCGCCTGGGCCACGCGCTCAATCGCGATCTCGTAGGCAGCCTGCCGCAGCGAGATTCGTTCCGCCTCGGCGCGCGCGGATACTTCCTGAAAGGCGCGCGAGAGATAGCGGCGCAGTTCCGCCTCCGTTTTGTTTTCGTCCCACTCTTCCTGTTGCAGGTTCTGCGTCCACTCCAGGTAACTCACCACCACGCCGCCGGCATTAGCCAGAATGTCGGGAATCACCGTGATGCCCCGCCGCGCGAAAATCTCATCCGCTTCCGGCATGGTGGGAAGATTGGCTGCCTCGACAACCATGCGGGCCTGGACTCGCGGAGCGTTCCCCTGGTGAAGAACGCACTCAACCGCCGCCGGAATCAACACGTCGCAATCGAGCGTCAGGATCTCTTCGTTATCGACCGGTCTCGTATCGGGAAAGCCCGCCACCGACCCGTGTTCGCGCACGTAAGCCGCCAGCGCCGGAATCGGCAGTCCCTTGCGATCTCTGGAAGCAATCCCGCCATAAACGTCTGAAACGGCCATCACCTCGCAACCCTCCGCGGCCAGCGCCAGAGCGGTATGGGAACCGACGTTTCCGAATCCCTGGATCACAACCTTCAGCCCCAGGTCTTTGAGAGGATGGCCGAAGCTTTCGATGTATCGGGAAAGCACGTAGGCCACTCCGCGGCCTGTAGCCTGCATCCGGTCCGGCGCCCCGCCAAGTTCGGCAGGCTTGCCCGTAACGCAGGCCGGAGTGTAGCCGTAGTGGGAACTGTATTCGTCCAGAATCCATGACATCACTTGCGGATTCGTGCCCATATCCGGCGCCGGAACGTCGCGATACGGCCCTAACAGGCGATGAATGCGGCTTATGAACTTGCGCGTCAGCCGCTCGAGTTCTCCTTCTGACAGCTCGGCAGGGTCGCAGACAATTCCGCCCTTGGCGCCTCCGAACGGAACGTTCACCAGCGCCGCCTTCCAGGTCATCGTCTCGGCCAGCGCGCGGATTTCCTCTTCATTCACCCAGGGGTGAAACCGGATTCCTCCCTTGGCCGGTCCGCGGGCGCTGTTGTGCTGCACGCGATAGGCTGTGAAAATGCGCAACGATCCATCGTCCATGCGCACGGGAACCTGCGCTTTGATCTCCCGAAACGGCGTGCTGAGCAGGGTTCGCATTTCGGCGCTCAATCGCAGACGCTCTGCCGCGCGGTCAAAGTGATGGTCCACCATCTCGCGCGGGCTGGCCGCGCGCAGTGTCTCTTCAACTAACATGACAATCCTCCTTGATGGGTTGCTGGAAAACTCATCCAGCCTGTTATTCCGAGCGAAGCGAAGAATCCGCGTATTTCGGCTTAGGGTAAAAACCCTGGGGAATTCCGACGGCAGGAATGAGTGGAAAGTGGCGAGTGACAAGTAAAAACCACCAGAACCTCGGATGGATTCTTTGCTCATCACTCGTCACTGATCACTGGTCTTTCCTGCCCTCAGGATGACAGGTTGTTGGGTTCTTCAGATATTGATGAGACTTCTTGACTTGGCGACTGCCTGGGTCGCGGCAAAGACCGTGCTATGCTTCAACCCGTTCCCCTTCGCCGCCGTCATGACTGTAGGGTATCGCTTGGTTTTGCGCGACGGAGCCTCCGACGTAAGGCCTCGGTTCCTGCCGCGACAGCGCGACAAGATCACCCAAACTGAAATGCTGGATGAAGTGACTTTTGCAGCGCGGGCAACGCGTGAGCCGCGCTTTGTAGTAAATCCGAGCGCAGTTAAAGCACTGCGTGCTGACATCCTGATTCCGTCTGTGCGCCTCCATGGTTCCCTCCTGGATCATTGAAATCTCCTTTAAACCGAGTCTCAAGTTTGTTGGATGCGCGCGCGAGCTATAAGTAAAATTAGAAAGTTTGGATAGGATAATTCGCGTTTTTCTAAGAACCCTCGTACGAGGTAGATGGGAGGTAAATCTCGGGAAGATGGCCGGGGCGTTAGCATCATCAGCTTTGACGCGCGGCGAGGAGTTTCGTTAGAATGGCGCTTCCATCCCCTAGCGAGAGGTTCTGCCTTGACCGAAAAGATCAGGATCGCTGTAGGCTCAGACCACGCTGGATTCGCGCTGAAAGAAAGCGTGCGTCATCACCTTGCGAGCCGGGGTTACGAGGTGGAAGATTGCGGCGTACATTCCGAGCAGCCTGCCGACTACCCTGACGCCGCCGAAAAAGTCGCCGTTCGGGTTTCGCGCCATGAGGCTGAACGAGGCGTCCTGATTTGCGGCACAGGCCTTGGAGTGGCGATTGCGGCCAACAAGGTTCCGGGCATCCGCGCCGCGACTTGCAACAACACGCTGCTGGCCCGTTTCGCGGGCGAACACAATGACGCCAACATTCTCACCATGGGCGGACGCATCGTGGATGAAGTTCAGGCGCGGCGAATTCTGGACGCCTGGCTTGGCGCAAAATTCGCCGGCGGCCGCCACGAGGAACGCGTTCAGAAGATCACAAAGATCGAAGAACAGGTTTCTTCTGGCAGGTCGCTGAAACAGGGTTAGGAAGGCGTCACTCTAAGCCTTCGCTTGTCATTCTGAGCGTAAGCGAAGAATCCCTGTATTTCCACTCAGCGTAAACTCCGCGAAGCATGCCTGCATTCACAGAATCAAGCAAATGCAGCGACCCTTCGTCGCCTTTGGCTCCTCAGGATGATAGGTGAGGAAATTTTTTCCGTAATCCACCAAACAGCCGCCCCAAAGTTGACGCTCCTTTGCGGCTGCCCTTATGATGGGGTGTGGCCGCACTTTCTCAAAATCACACCAGACCGCTACGAGAATCCCAGCTAAGGAACATCGTCCTATGAGCCTATCTCAGCCCGCCCGCCTGCGTTCGCTGGAGGAAGTCGATCCTGAAATTGCGCGAGCTATTGAAAGTGAAGCCGAGCGCCAGGCGCGCACGCTCGAACTGATTGCCTCGGAAAACTTTGTGAGCGAGGCGGTGCTTCAGGCGATGGGCTCGGTGATGACCAATAAATACGCCGAGGGGCTGCCCGGCAGGCGCTATTATGGCGGATGCGAATATGTGGACGTGGCGGAGCAGCTTGCCATTGAGCGCGCCAAAAAGCTCTTTAACGCCGAGCACGCCAACGTCCAGGCGCATTCCGGCAGCCAGGCCAACCAGGCCGTTTACATGACGGTTTTGAAGCCGGGTGACAAGATTCTGGGCATGAACCTGGCGCACGGCGGCCACCTGACGCACGGCCATCCGCTGAACCTTTCCGGCAAGCTTTATCAGATTATTCCCTATGGAGTGCGCAAGGATACCGAGACCATCGATTACGATGAGGTGGAGAGACTTGCGCAGGAGCATCAGCCCAGGCTGATCCTTGCGGGCGCCAGCGCCTATCCGCGCCTACTGGATTTTGAGCGCTTCGCCTCCATCGCCCGAAAGTGCGGAGCGGTCTTTATGGTGGATATGGCGCATATCGCCGGACTGGTGGCCGCGGGACTGCATCCCAGCCCCATCCCGCACGCCGATTTCGTCACCACCACCACACACAAGACGCTGCGTGGACCGCGCGGCGGGGCGGTCTTCTGCAAGGCGCAATTCGCCAAAGAACTGGACAAGACCATGTTCCCGGGCATCCAGGGCGGCCCGCTCATGCACATCATTGCAGCCAAGGCCGTGTGCTTCCACGAGGCGCTGCAACCGGAATTCCGTGACTATCAGAAGCAGATCATCCTGAACGCCAAAGCGCTTGCGGAAACCTTAGCGGAAAAGGGCTTTCGAGTTGTCTCCGGCGGAACGGATACACACCTGATGCTGGTGGATGTCTTTTCGCGCAAAGTCACCGGTAAGCAGGCGCAGGAAGCCCTGGAACGCGCGGGAATCACAGTGAACAAGAACGCCATTCCCTTCGATGCCAATCCGCCCATGGTCGCGAGCGGCATTCGCATTGGCACGCCCGCCGTCACGACGCGAGGAATGAAAGAGGCGGAAATGCGGCGCATCGGCGACTGGATTTCCGAAGCGCTGAACAATCTCGAAAACGCCTCAGTGCTTGAACGAATTCGCAAGGAAGTTTACGCCCTCACAGACCAGTTCCCTCTCTATGAAAACCGCCGCCCGGCTGTGGCGCGAGTAAGTTAGTGGGGCGTAACAAAGGCAGATGGACAACATCCACGACCTGTCACCCTGAACCTTCTTCTGTCATTCTGAGCGAGCACGGCGAACGAAGAATCCCCGTATTCATTTTCAGTAGATGCCGCGATGCTTCGCGCCGTTTATTCTGAACCAAAATACAGAGATTCTTTGCTATCGCTCAGAATGACAAGGGAATGGCCTCAGATCATCCCTCCGCACTCTTGGCCCTGGCAGGTGACGCGGGCGCAGAGGCAGGCGCGCCGGTGACTCGCGCCGGCATCCAGGGCTGAGTGGAAGTTCCTCCTGAAATCATCGCACTAATCTCGCCGCTGAAGAAGAGGTAAGGATGGATCGGCTGAGGGGAGCTCACCTGATCAAGGGTCTTCCGAAGATCAGACGGAATCGTGAACTCAAGCGACGATAGATTATCGGTGAGTTGTTTGACGCTCGTCGCGCCGATGATGGTTGAGGTGATCCCCGGTTGGCTGGCAACCCAGTTCAGCGCCACCTGGGCCGGCGACCTGGCAATCTTGCCTGCCACATCAAGCAACGAGTCGAGGATGCGCCAGTTGCGTTCTGTGAATTTCTGAAAAGCGGGATTCGTTGAGGTCTTCATTTTTTCAAGCCGGCCCTCTCCCTTGCCGGCATTGCCATCCCGCTTGTATTTACCCGCAAGGAAGCCGCTGGCGAGCGGGCTCCAGGGGCAGATTCCAATGCCGAGCTCCTGCGCCACCGGAATATGTTCGCGTTCGATATTCCGCTCGATCAGCGAATACTCAAGCTGAAGCGCGATCAGCCGCTCCTTGCCTTCCTTTTCAGCCAGCGTTTGCGCCCGAGCCACATACCACGCCGGCGTATCGGAAAACCCGTAATGCCGGATCTTCCCCTCGCGCACAAGATCGTTCAGCGTGGAAATCACCTCCTCGACTGGCGTGATCGTGTCCCAGGCATGCAACCAGTAGAGATCGATATAGTCTGTTCTCAGCCGTCGCAGCGAACTTTCCAGCGCGCGATAGATATTCTTGCGGCCATTGCCGCCCGCATTGGGATTAGCAGGCTCGGCATTGAAAGTGAACTTCGTGGCGATCACCGCCCGGTCGCGCAGCTTGCGCTCCGCCACAAATTTTCCGACAAGCTCTTCGCTTTTGCCGTTGGTGTAAACATCGGCGGTGTCGATGAAGTTGCCGCCCGATTCGAGGTAGTGATTGAAGATCGCTTGAGAGGCGCTTTCATCGGCGCCCCATCCCCATTCGGTTCCAAAGGTCATCGTCCCAAGGCACAGAGGGCTGACGCGAAGTCCGGACCTTCCCAATGTTACATAACGATTAAGGCTCATCATATTCCTCCTGTTCGCATTCGATGCCGGCGCCTACCATCTCGATTCAGAGCTTACGCGCCCAGCTTGCGCATGATGCGAGGGGTGAGCCACCAGGATAAAAGACCGGGAGGTCTGGGTGGAGATTCGTCAAAGCTAATCAGGCAGCAGCCGCCTTTCTTGAAAACCAGGTTGGCGGCGCGCCCCAAACCGATCCACTCGGAAGCCAATTCGCTCAGCGAGGGTTCATGGCCGACTAAAATCACGCGGGTGCGATCCGGTTGTTGAGACAGGAAGGACATCACTTTCTGAGAAGTGACCGCGCCCGGGGCGAGCGCTTCGCAAGGATCCATCGCCGCCGAGGGCGCAAGCACATCCCGAACGATCTCCGCAGTCTCAACCGCGCGTTTCAGCGGACTGGTTACGATCCAATCGAGACTCACACCCAGACGGTCAAGCCCTTTGGCAATACCCCGAAGCTTCAGTTTGCCCTCCGGCGTGAGAGGACGCTTGGCGTCTTCCGAGGAGCCGCCGCTTTCCAGGTTTGCGGCGATGCCATGACGCATGAGATAAAGTTCGTAGGGCTGATCGTCGTTATTCTGAGATGATTTCTTTCCTGAGGCCATAAGATGCTCTCCGTGAGGCCGAAAAACGATCGGATGGCAAAGCCCAGCTCGAACGCTCGTGATCAGATCGAATCAGCCCGGCTTGATTCGTTCCACAAAGTTTCAAACTCCCGCGCGTAAGCTTCCACCAACGCAGGTTCCGAAAGAACAACCAGGTTTTCATAATTGCCTTCCTCAGACTCCAGAGTCCAATTGTAGCTTCCTGTTAGCAGAATGCCATGATCCACAATGGCAAACTTATGGTGCATCTTGGATTCCCGTTTCTTGCGCCCGCAAGACAGCCGATAAGGAAGTCCCGTCTCAAGCAGCAGTTTTCGTGTCGCGTCACTTTCCTGGAATTTCCCTCGATCAAGCACGATCCGCACATGAACCCCTCGCTTCATCGCGCCAGCCAGGGCTTGCGCGAGCGCGGGATGATTCATGCGGTAAAGGGCTGCATCCACAGAAACCGTCGCCCCTCGAAGGCAACGCTCAATCTCACTTGCAATACTCGCCGATCGTGTGAAAAACGCGCGGCCGGGCATAAGCCCTCACCCTATTGCCTCTTCAAGTGCGACTCTCGAGCCCGCAAAGAACTTGCCCGGCTCAGCACATAGAAGCAAGCTTCCGTACCCTCCGGCGCGGTCACGAAGTCTTCCACCCGATATCCCAAGCCGAAGTAATGTCGGAAAATCCTGCGCGTTTCCATCCGCCAGCGCTTTGCGAGGCTGAGATCACGCTCGCGCATGACGTCGGTGTTGGCGGGAATTTTCACCAGGAGATGTCGGTCATCGAGATTCCAGGCAATCTGGCAATTTTCGAGGAAGCGACTTGACGCGCGCCTGGTTTCATTGACGCATGGCCACGAAAGATCGATGCGCCGTTCAGTCGGTCGCCGCAGACGGCGTTCAACTTCCGCTGAAGCAATATGCCAGCAAGCGACGAAACGGTCGCTCGGAAGGCCCTTTTCGATGCGGCTGGGAAACTCGCCATAACAGTCCGGGATGTATTCTTCGATCTGAACGCCCAGCCGCCCCACGTTCAACTTCGCATTCCGGCTTTGCAACGGATCGAAAGTCCAGCAAATGGAGCGAATGCCCTGATCGAGCGCCAGCCGGCGGTGAAGCAGCTTCATCCGAAAACCCAGACCGCGATCTCGGAAGCGCGTCCTCACCGCCATCATGTGAGACCAGTGAATAAGCTTCCCTTTGCGCTTGGCAAGAAAGGCGCAAAGGAAGCCTGCCATTTCGCCTGCCGCTATCGCGCCCAACACCGCTCCACCATATTTCTGGGTTACGCTGAGCGCTTCCGCTGAAATCGCCAGCCCGCCCCAGACTTCCCGCTGAATATCCTCGCATGCCCGGAATTCTTTCTCAATTTTGAGAGGGCGAATCTTGATGCGGTTCATAAAAGAGACGGGGCGGATCGGCGAAGACCTCCGGCCGGGGCAGACGGAAGTGAGCAAAAATCACCCCGCTACTCGCCGCACATGCCCCGGCGCGGAGCCCCGCAGGGACAAGGGCCAGGTTCGGCAGAAACTCCCGAGTTCCCGGAGACGGCAAAAACGGAAAGTAACTGCTCAACGCGCTTGCTCGCGCAACGCTTGCAGGCAACTTCCTGAGCGCTGGAAGAAACGAGCGCTTCAAATTTGGTTCCACACTCGCGGCATTCGTATTCGAAGATCGGCATGCTTCCACCTCTTTCTGGCAATATATCTGACATCGGCGGAGATTTTCAAATCCGGGACCTGCTGAGCCCGTCGCCTGTCATCCTGACACTGAGCGCAGCGAAGCGGAAGAATCCCTGCATTTGAACCCAAGGCAGACTCCGCGAGGAATCCTAACGGCAGTGACAAGAGACAAGGGTAGAGTTGTCGATTATGAGTGTTGGATGATGTGTGAAGACCATGTGGGGCTGCTTTGCGCCTGTCAACGTATAACTCAGCGCTTATCACTCGTCAGAAGGTGTGAAAATATCGAATCTGTCATGCTGAACGCAGTGAAGCATCCCGGTATTGTACGGAAAACAAAATGCGGAGATCCTTCGCTATCGCTCAGGATGACAACCGCCCTCTAATTTTTTCACACCTTCTCACTGATCACTTTTTTTGGCTCCTCAGGATGGCAGGTTGGGCAATATCTCCGCCCATTTGCTGGAAATCAGCAAGGGCCGCATCATGCGCTCAGGCGTTGCTTCATGACTTGCGAAAATGATCATAGCCTTGAGGAATGATTAATTGCTCGGCGCCGTCCTCATGCATCAACACAATCTTGCGTGGGGCGAACACTTCTCCAATCTGATGAATCCGTATTCCCTGAAATGAGGACGGAATGCGACGGACTTTTGCCGCTGACGACGTAAACAGCAACCGGTAGTCCTCGCCTCCGTGCAGGGCGAATTGAAGCAGCCGCGCTTGTAGACGACCGTTGGCCGAAGCCTGAGGCCGGGGAATGCGGCTTTCCCAGAGTCGCGCACCCACGCCGCTCGCTTCGCAGAGTCGATGCAGGTCCGTCGAAAGCCCGTCACTCACATCGATGGCGGCTGAGGCCAATCCTTCTTTCGCAAGATACCGCCCCAGGCCGCACTGAGGCTCAGGATAAAGATGGGCGCGCAAGGCTTCGTGCGCCATTCCCTTTCTCGCACGCGCTTTGAGCAGTTCGAGTCCCCACGCCGAAAGCCCGAGCGTCCCTGCAACAAAGAGCCGATCGCCGGGCTTTGCCCCCGAGCGGAGCAAAGCTTTTCCGCGAGCCACTTCGCCAATCACCGCCACATCCAACAACGTCTTCCCGGAATAGCGGGCTGTGTCGCCCCCCAGGATGCCAACCCGATAGCGGCGCGCCAGCCTCCACATACCCTCGTAGAGGGACTCCACCCACCTTCGGCTCGCGCGCTTCGAGAGCGCTAAAGCCACAAGCGCATACTTCGGAACCGCACCCATGGCCGCAATATCGCTCAGCGAGCGGGCAATCGCCCGGTAGCCGATGGTTTCCGGGGTATAAAGGCGAGTCGAGAAATGAACTCCCTCAATGGAGAGATCGGTTGTCATCACGATCTCGCGGCCTGAAGGAACTCTTGCAAGCGCCGCATCATCTCCGATGCCGAGCCGCAGTCCTTGAACCCTTCCCACAGCGCGCTTCTGAAGCCAGCGTACAAACTCTTCTTCACTCTGAAAAGGCCGCTCAGAAACCATGCGCCTCCGGGGGTTTATATTATTGTAAACATCAGACAATACATTATTTACAAATTATAGTCTGTTGAGACCAAATTTCGGACTAATTTTTCTGCGCGCTCAGGTTTTTTGCTTGACAATCCTTACAGAGTCCAATAGGATTTTTTCCTGCTTTACCCGAGCGCCATCTGAATAGAAGATGCTCTTTCGCAGCCACTCTGCGGCTGTAAGACTACAAAGCATGATATTCAGCGCCTATCAAAAGAAGAGAAAGCTTTATACGCTGCTTCTGCTCGGACCACATGGCAGGCCGTTTAAGCTTCAAATCCCCAAGTATGCGCTTTATTTGCTGCTGGCGTTCAGTCTTGTGGGGGTCATCACGCTCACGGCTCTGGCTAAAAGCTATGCCCGGATGTTGATGAAAGTTTCAAACTATAATTACTTGCGCGCCGACCGTGAGGCCCTGAAGACCCAATACCACCTTTTAGAGAGCGCGGTCAAACACACCAACACTCAGTTGAGCTCGCTCGAGTCGCTGGCTTCCGAGGTCGCTGTCAGCTATGGATTTGCGAAGACTTCACCTTCTGTGTTGGCCCATATGGCTCCCACAACCATTTCGCAAAGCAATTCAACGGGTGACACACGCTACAATGCGTCGCTCTATGCCTTTAATTTGATCGAACAGGCTTCCATGATTCCCTCCCGAAATCCTTCCCTTCTGGGACTCTTGTCCAGCCCTGCCGTGAATCCCGGAGAGATTCCGAGCATATGGCCCGTTCAGGGTGAAGTCACCGCTGGTTTTGGCGAGCGCATGGACCCGTTCAGTGGCGAGGGCGCATTCCATTCAGGAATGGACATTGCCGCTCCCTCTGGCACTCCCGTTCGAGCCGCAGCGGACGGGATTGTCTTGCACGCAGGCCCCGGAGAAGCCGGATACGGCAATGAAATCCTTATCGATCACGGGTCGGGCATGGCCACCAAGTACGGTCACTTGCGACGAATCTTCGTGATCGAGGGACAGGAAGTGAGAAAGGGCCAGATTATTGGCTGCGTCGGCATGACTGGCCGCGCCACAGGACCGCATCTGCACTACGAAGTGCTGGTGCATGAAACGCCCGTCAACCCCGCCAAATTCCTCCGCAGCTGAAACCACGCCGTCCAGTCTCTGAGAAAAGACAGTCGGGTAGTGAGTTCTTCTGCCTTCTGCCTTCTGCCTTCCGCTTTCTGCTTTCCACAATCTGAGTTATCATCATCCATTCCTCGCGGCTAGCCCGCAAGCTGACAACAGAAAAGGCTCACCTATGACCCAACTGATGGACG
>CADDZJ010000026.1 GCA_902812415.1 Acidobacteriota bacterium | reverse complement strand
CCGATCTCTCCCTGAGGCTGAGAGACCGCGCGTGAAAGCCGCCCGCAAGTCCTGGGACCGAGCAGACCCTTCCGGCCTCATCCGCCCGCCTTTCTTGAAGCGATAAAAGCACTTTCAGCTCAGAATCGAACCGGGGAAACGAGCGAGGTGATTGTCGGAACAGGCATCGATATTACTGAGACGCAACGGATTCAGGAAAGCTTCGAACGCTACGGAGAGCGCTTTCGGGACCGCATTTACACACCCGAGGAGATCGCCTATTGCGAACGCTTCAAGAATAAGGCGGAGCGCTACGCGGCGCGTTTCGCGGCCAAAGAGGCGACTTTTAAAGCTTTGGGGACGGGATGGCGCTCTGGAATCCGTTGGTTGGATGTTGAGGTCATTCACCAGCCGAGCGGGAAACCGGAACTGGCGCTTCGCGGCCGGGCGCAGGAGGTGGCTCGGCAACTCGGCGTGGTGCGGGCCGCTGTTTCGCTCTCGCACGCGAATCATTATGTGGTGGCGCAGGTCATTTTTGAGTCCGATGACTAGCCATGCCGGCAGAGGCGGTCTTCTGAAGACCGTCACGCCGCTTGCGGTGGCCTTTTGGGCGACGACGGCTTTCAGCATCACGCAAGGATGCGCGACCGGGCCCAGCACGCAGGTGCTTCAATTAGACCGCCGGACAGCCACCCATCTGCTGCTCAGCGAAATTCGGCCTTCTTACCCGCCTCTCGCCCGCATCAATTATATTCGCGGCCATGTTCGCCTGCTCGTCACGGTCAACTGCCAGGGGAAGGTTCAGCAGATTCATGTGGTTCACGGGCATCCCTTTCTGGCTGTCGCCGCGCTCCAAGCGATTCATCGATGGGTGTATCGGCCTTTTCTGACAAAAGCCGGGCCGACTGCCTTCCAAACCACCATCGACGTTGATTTCTCGCTCCTGAGCCGGAATATTCAACACCTCCCTCCTCAGCCGGAAAAGTTTCTGGAAGATCGGGTGCAACCTCCTCAGATTCTGTCCCAGCCTTCATCCAAGCAGGCCAAGACCGTGGTGCGAATGCGTGTACTGGTGAATGATAAAGGCCGTGTGGTAGACTCCACGCTGCTCTCTGGAACTCCCGCGGAATTCGAGACGGCCAAGAGAGTGGTGAGATTGTGGAAGTTCAAGCCAGCCAAGTGGGGGAACATCAACGTCCCCTGGTATTTCAGTGTGGAGGTGCCGCTCGCTGAGAGCAAAGCCTTGAGATGACCGAAAGGGCGATGGATGAATATGGCCAGTTAGCAGGCCAGTGTTCCTCGACTGCAAACAAAGCGTTTCGTCACGCCTGACGAAAGGAACGGAGTAAGATTTTGGAAGAAGCAAGATATCAACTGGCGCGGGCGCTGATCCTCGCATTGGCCTTTGGGTTCCTTATGACGGCCAGCCCGATTCTCGCCTATGGAAACTCGCCGACCTCGGAGTTTATCTACGCCGGCGGTACGGAGAGCATTCAGGATGGCTGCGGAGGCAAGCTGGAATTAACACACAGCTCCATGACTTTCCAATGCCCCGAAGGATCGATCACCATCCCCTACCACTCGATTACCCTGATGCAATATCGGCCGAGCCTCAGTCGCGCGGTCAGACACATGAAACTTCCGTGGAAAGTGAAACCTAACGGCTCGGGGGGTAAAAAGAACCTCTTTTTTACCGTGCTTTATAAGCGAGGGGATCAGATGCACGCCCTTGTTCTGCGCGTACAGCCCGAGGAGATGCGGCCTTACCTTGCCGAAATTGAGCTCTCAACCGGCAAACGCATCCAGGTGTGGGATTATCGGGGCTTTGATTAAGGCTATGGTTTGTAGCTTCCCGGGGGAGCGTCGCCGCGAATCTTCAGCGGCCTATCAGGCTCGCAGTCGCCCGCCAACTTACCTGTTCTTCATCCCATAGAAATATCCCTCGCGTGATCTCACCCTCAGGTTTGGTTCGACCACCTCAATCTGGAGCCGGTGGAACCCCGGCTCGTTCAGCGTGCTGGGGGTATAGGCCAACATGTACTGGCTGTTGATTTCGAGCGCAATTCTCGTAAGCTGCTTCTGTAATTCGTTCGCTTTCCAGTGAGAATAGGTCACGCCTCCTGTATAGCCGGCGTAAACCTCCACCAGATCTTTGCCATGAAGTGAGCGAATAGCCTGGGAAGCGCCTGAGGCCAGCGGGATCACCGAGATATCCGAATTCTGGTTATAGACAGCCACATTATTCGGCGTCTGGGGTCGACCGGGCGGACCGGGAAGAGCCATGTTCCGAGCGAGGGTATTGGGCGGCGGAGGCTCCTGCTGATTATGCAACAGCGCTTGTACCGGACTGAACCGCAGGCCATAGATCGCAACCCCTGCGCCCGTCGCCGCGCGGATAATTTCGTCCCTTGTGGTCTCGCTCCCATTATCAGTCCCTTCTGAAAAGACAATCACCACGCGTCGCTCCTGGGTGGGACGATTGGCGAGCATCAGAATCGCCCGCCCCAGCGCATCATTCAAGCGCGCCTTGGTCCCGCCGGTCGTGATGTGCTGCAACGCCTGGGCCAGGGCGTTTGGATCTCCCGTGAAGTCCTGATCCACACGCACCGTATCATCGAAGGTAATCAAGGCTGCCTGCCCAGGCTTCCCGAGAAGCAACCCAGAGAAAAGAGAGCCCAATGGCCTCACCTGGTTAAGAAGCGGACCTACGGCCTTATTCGTTTGCACCAGGATTACCAGGGCCACCGGCTGCATTGCCAACCCAAACTTGCTGATGCGCTGAGGAACTCCGTTGTCGAGGATTCGAAAATCGCTTTCCGCCAGATTTTCCACGAACTGTCCGGAAGGATCAATCACGGTGACTGGCGCCTGAACAAGCGTGGACTGCACGTGAATGCTGGCGAGATCGGGATAAGGCGTCGGACGCGGGGCATTGGGATTCTGCTGCGGGCGGCTCGAAAGCTTTGGGGGCGCGTTCGGCTGTTGCTGCGACTGCGCCCACGCAGCGTTCCACGCGAACAGCAACGCCAGTAAGAGGAAAATCGAATAGGATAATAATGGGTAACGATTGATCTCAGGTCTCATCAGCAGCCCTTTCTCCTAAAGTATGACATAAGCCGTTTAACAATTCCTTGCTGTGTCCCATTTACCCTGGTTTCCACCTCTTTTGCGCCTGCGTAATTAGATGAAAGGGGCTACCCCTCCGTTTGCCGTTCAGTTCACTTCTCTTTTCATCGGCTTTCAGCCACGCCCACTAAACCAGCAAAGCACAACTTCAATAATCACCATACCCGTCATTCCTTGTTTACTAACTTATAATTTTGAACTCCGTCTTTTCACAAGGGCTATAGACACCGTACTGGAAAATTCTACAAGTGCATCTCCCTTACGGCTCATCCCATCCCGCCTTTCATTACGTTGTCTGCTGATTTTAAGGGAGTTACATCCTCAAAAAGATTGGCAAACAGAGTGCTGTAGGATGGGCGGAGGAATGTTTATGAGTCCAACAAATTCTATCAAATTGGTTGCGTTGGGATTAGGTGTGGTCGTGCTTATGACGGCAGGTTGCGCGACGAAAAAGTTCGTTCGGCAGTCAGTGCAGGAATCTGTCCAACCGCTTCAAGCAAACCTTAACAAGGTGGATCAGAAGACGAATCAGAACGCTGAGCAGATCCGCAATGTGGACCGAAGGTCTGAAAGTGGCATTGCGCAGGCGCAAAACGCAGCCGATCAGGCTCACCAGGCGGCTACCACGGCTGATCAGCACGCTCAGGCTGCTCAACAGGTAGGCGAAAAGGGCCTTGCGCAGGCAAATCAGGCTCAGGAAATGGTCAATAATATTGATAACTATAAACCGGCGCAACAAGCGACGGTCTTATTTGGCTTGAATAAAAGCACCTTGACGGCTGAAGACAAACAGCGTCTGGATCAGTTTGTGCAAACGGTCAAGACGCTGAAACATTATGTGATTGAAGTCCAGGGCTACACCGACAGCACGGGGCCGAGGGCGTACAATCTGCAACTGAGCCAACGCCGGGCTGATGCTGTCGTTCGCTATCTGACCTTGAATGGCGATATTCCGTTGGTGAAGATTCACAATTTAGGCTATGGAGAAGCAGCGCCCGTCAATCCGAACAACACCCGAAAAGGGCGGGCATTGAATCGGCGTGTGCAGATCACCGTTTTCGTTCCTCAAATGCCTAATGCCCCACAATCAGCGGCGCAGTTAACGCCAGCCGAGTCGCCCCAATAAGCTTTTTGGGCCGTCGCATTGGAACTCACCCGAGAGCAGGAGGATTTTCGCGCGCCGCGAGAAGCCTCCTGCTGACACTCACTGCCAAAAGCGTCGCAGAAAGACTGCTTCGTTTTAGCTTGACCCGCCCGCACTTGCGGATTAACCCCTTACTTCTCGTCCCTTGCCTCTTTCCCTCATCGGGCAGCGCTCTGATTGATCACCCGATGGCTGGAATAACGAAAAATATTTTCTGGTAGAATGAGGAGGTGATGGCGAACTCACAATTTGTTCATCTCCATCTTCATACGGATTACAGCCTGCTTGACGGCGCCTGCGACATTCCAAAAGTGATGGACCGCGCCGCCGAGCTGAAGATGCCCGCCGTGGCCCTCACCGACCACGGCAATATGTTCGGTGCGGTGAAATTCTACGATGCCGCCGTGAAACGAGGTGTCAAGCCCATCATCGGCTGCGAAGTTTACGTGGCCTCCACCAATCGTTTCGACCGGTCACCCGAAAGCGACCGGCCCAATCATCTGGTGCTGCTTTGTGAAAACGAGCGCGGGTATCGCAATCTGGTGAAGCTGGCGTCGCTTGCCTACACCGAAGGCTATTATTACAAACCCCGGATTGATAAGGACCTGCTGGCGCGCCACTCCGAAGGACTGATCGGGCTCTCGGCTTGTCTGAAAGGCGAAGTGGCTTCCGCCTTGATGGGCGAGCGATATGAATCCGCTCGCCAGGCCGCTTACGATCTGCGTGACGTTTTCGGCAAAGGGAATTTTTACCTTGAAATCCAGGATCAGGGGGTGCCCGAAGAACGTCGCATCAATCCTCACCTCACCCGCCTATCGCGTGAAACAGGCATCCCTCTGGTGGTCACGAATGATTGTCATTACATTCGCCAGTCTGACGCGCGCGCCCAGGAAGTATTGATGTGCATTCAGACGGGCAAAACGTTGAGCGACCCCCAGCGGATGAAGTTTGCAAGCGACCAGTTTTACTTCAAGTCTTATGAGGAAATGCAGGCGATCTTTCATGAAATCCCTGAAGCGCTGGCGCGCACGATGGAAATTGCCGAGCGCTGCAATCTGCATCTCGAAAAGAGCCAGCACGTTTTTCCGCGGTTTGAGGTGCCGGAAGGCGAGACCATCGAAAGTCTTTTCGAACGCGTCACGCGCGAGGGTTTTGAACGGCGACGCCCGCAACTCGAAAAGCTGCGCGCCGAAGGCAAATTGCGGTATCCGCTCGAAGCCTATGAAGAGCGTTTGAATCGGGAAATTGAACTGATCAAGCAGATGAAGTTCGCCGGCTACTTTCTGATCGTCTGGGACTTCATACGCTTTGCGCGCGAAAAATGCATTCCTGTCGGCCCCGGACGCGGGTCAGCGGCGGGTAGCCTTGTTTCTTATTCCCTCTATATCACCGATATCGATCCTCTTCAGTACGACCTGCTTTTCGAGCGCTTCCTGAACCCCGAACGCATCACTTTCCCCGATATCGACATCGATTTCTGCATGCGGCGTCGCGGCGAGGTCATCAACTATGTCACGGAGAAATATGGCCGCGAAAACGTCAGCCAGATCATCACCTTCGGGACGATGGGCGCCAAAGCGGTCATCCGAGACGCCGGACGCGCGCTGGATATGCCCTTTGCGGAAGTTGATCGCATCGCCAAGCAGGTGCCGAATATTTTGAACATCACCTTGGAAGAGGCGCTCCAGCAATCTCCCGAGTTGCGCCAGTTGAAAGAGAATGATCCCCGCGTGGCAGACCTTTTGACTGTTGCGATGAGTCTTGAGGGCCTGTCGCGGCACGCCTCGACGCACGCCGCCGGCGTGGTGATTTCGCCGCAGCCGCTCGATGAAATCGTCCCCCTCCACAAGAGCAACAAAGACGAAATTACAACCCAGTATGCGATGGACGATCTCGAAAAGATCGGCCTCATCAAGATGGATTTTCTGGGACTCACGACGCTCACCATTCTCCATGACGCCGTGGAACTGATCGAAAAGACGCGCGGCGAAACGATCGATCTCGATCACCTGCCGCTGGACGATCCTGAAACCTATGAACTGCTCGGCAAGGGCCTGACAGGGGGCATCTTCCAATTTGAAAGCCGGGGGATGACGGATATTCTCCGTCGCGTGAAACCCAGCCGGCTGACCGACCTGACCGCGCTCAACGCCCTCTACCGTCCGGGCCCCATCCAGGGGGGCATGATCGACGATTTTATTGCGCGCAAGAGCGGGCGCAAGAAAGTGACTTATGATCTGCCGCAACTGAAGGATATTCTTGAAGAGACTTACGGCGTAATCGTCTATCAGGAGCAGGTCATGCAGATTGCGGCGAGCGTGGCGGGCTTTTCACTGGGCGAGGCTGACGTATTGCGCCGCGCCATGGGTAAAAAGAAACCGGAAGTCATGATCGCCATGCGGGAAAAATTCCTGGCCGGCGCCCGCAAAAACAATGTCCCCCCCCAAAAGGCCGAGAAACTCTTTGAGTTGATGGAACAATTCGCCGGTTACGGCTTCAACAAGTCGCATTCGGCAGCCTATGCGCTGGTGGCCTATCAAACAGCCTATCTGAAAGCCCATTATCCGGTAGAATTCATGGCCGCGCTGCTGACGGCGGAAATCGGCAACCAGGATAAGCTCACGCACTACCTCAATCAATGCCGCGATATGGGCATCGGCATTCTTCCCCCCGATGTCAATTCGAGCGACCACACGTTTACGCCTTGCGGAAACAGCATTCGATTCGGTCTCACCGCCATCAAAAATGTGGGCGAGGCGGCGATTGAATCTGTGCTCGAAGCGCGCAAAAAGCTGGGCCGCTTCGATAGCCTCTTCCAGTTTTGCGAAAATGTGGATCTGCGGTTGCTGAACAAGCGCGTCATTGAAAGTCTGATTAAAGCAGGCGCGATGGATTCGCTGGGGGCCCATCGGGCGCAGATGATGGCGGCGCTTGACCGCGCGATGGAAATGGGTCAGAGTCGCCAGCGGCAGGAAGCGGCCGGGCAGGCCGGCCTTTTCGGTGGATCAACCCTGGTCGCCGAGCCCGCCCGAAGCATTCCGCTGCCGGACGTTCCCGCGTGGTCAGAGAGCCAGAAGCTCGCGGGCGAAAAGGAAGTGCTGGGGTTCTACATTACGGGGCACCCGCTTGAACGATATCGGGACGTTGTGGCTTCGCTGACTCAGCACGACAGCACTTCGCTCGAAGAAATACGGCATGATTCGCCCATCACTCTGGCGGGCATTCTGACTTCCATCCGCATCAGACCCAGCAAGAAAGGGGATCTTTGGGCCAGTGGCACGCTGGAGGATTTGCGCGGAACGGTGGATTTATTGGTCTTTCCACAGGCATTGCAGCAGGTGCAGAACCTTCTCAGGCCGGATGCAGCGCTGCTGATCCGCGGTCGCGTCCGCCAGGAAGAGAATGCGCGGCCCAAATTGGTGGTGAATGAGGTTCAACCGCTCGAGGCGGCGGCCAGCAGAGCCAAGCCCGAGGTGCTGATCCGTCTGAAAGTTGACGAGACGCTGGAAGCATTGCTGGATGACCTGGAAAACCTGCTGGCATCACATCCAGGAGAAAGCCCTGTAACGTTTGAACTGGTCCAGCCGGGCGATTTCACGGCTCGCCTGCGCGCCCGCAAGCCTTCCGGCGTTAAGGCGGATGAACCGTTGCTTGGGCGGCTCAAAACCCTTTGCGGGCAGGACGCGGTCTCCATCGAAAGGCAAAAATCGGCCAACGGGCAGCCGTAGCACCGGCGTATTTTTGGCGATCCGGGGAACCGCGCAACAAGGAATTATGGCAGCTCAACCCAAACCGCAACCGTCGTCGGCGCTTCACGAGATCGAGCGTCAGATTGCCGAACTCGAAAAGACGCCGGAATCCGCAGGTTGCCAGGAAGAAATCGAGCGGCTTCGACAGCAGGTTGAAGCTTTAAAAAAAGGCCCGGAAGCAACTTCCAAGAGCAAGACTCACGATGCCTGGAGCCGCGTCTTGCTGGCCCGTCACCCACAACGCCCTTATACCCTCGATTACGTTCAGATGCTCTTCACCGATTTTACCGAACTGCACGGGGACCGGCGCTTCGGCGATGACGCGGCCATAGCCTGCGGCCTTGCGCGCTTCGAGGGAAAGACTGTGATGGTGGTGGGACAGCAAAAAGGCCGTGATACCAAACAGAAGGTGGCCCGCAACTTCGGCATGCCCAAGCCCGAAGGCTATCGCAAGGCCCTGCGGTTGATGCAATTTGCCGCGAAATTCAACTTGCCGATCATCACCTGGGTAGATACCCCAGGCGCTTATCCCGGTATCGGCGCTGAAGAACGCGGCCAGGCTGAGGCCATTGCCTACAATCTGAAAGAGATTCCCAAGCTGGCAACACCTATCGTCGTAGTGATTCACGGCGAAGGGGGCAGCGGGGGCGCTTTGGCTATTGCTGTAGGCGACCGAGTCATCATGATGCAGAATGCCATCTATTCCGTCATTGCGCCGGAAAGCTGTTCTTCCATTCTCTGGCGCGATTGGGACCATAAAGAGGAAGCGGCGCGCATCCTGAAGCTCACTGCTGAGGATCTGAGGAGCTTCGGCATTGTGGATGAGATCGCGCCGGAGCCTGCTGAAGGCGCCCATACTGACCCGCACGCGGCGGCAGAAATGCTGCGTCCACTTCTCGCCCGGAATTTGCAGGAGCTATCGCTTATCCCAAAAGAAGAGCTTCTCCGTCGCCGACACGAACGCCTGCGCCGCCTCGCCACTTTTGTGGCTGAGCGTTAATGCGGCTCTAACCGTGGCTTGCGGGAGGGGCTGAAACGGCGGGCAGGTCGAGACGCTGGTAGATCACGTAGAGCACCAATTCCAGCCGGTCCGCGACGCCGACTTTATCATAAATGTGGCGTAGATGGTTTTTGACCGTCTGCTCACTGATCGAGAGCTGTTCCGCGATTTCCCGATTTCGCCAACCCTGCACGAGATAGCTAACGATGGCCTTTTCGCGCTGCGTCAGCGTATCCACCGGACGAGGAAGGTGAAGCGGCGAACTCCCCAGCATATGAGCCATCTTCGTGACTTCGCGCTTAGGGAGCCAGATTTCACCGAGCATCACCTTTTCGACGCACTTGATGAAAAGCGCCGGGTCGAGCGATTTCAGAACCACTCCGGAAGCGCCCAGACGGATGTAACGCAAGGATTCGCCTTCGGTCAGCGAGGCTGCGGTGATCACCAGTTTGCAGCCTGGAGAGGCATGACGCAGTTTGTTCAACTGCTCGGCAATCTTCTCGGTGAGGAGTTCCGCCTGCAGGAAAATCAAGTCTGGCTTCAACTGCCGCGTCATATGGATCGCTTGCGTCATGTTTTCCGCTTCCGCGATGCCGCGTAGACCATCCCCTGCCGCAATCAAGCGGCGCAGACCAAATCGGAAGACCGCTTCCCGGTCAATGATCAGGATCTGAATTTTCTTCCTGAAGTTTCGCGCGGATCTCATCTCTACGATGCTAACCAGCCCCGAATGTGAAAGAATGGATCGTGGGATTCGAACATCCGGTCAAGCTCCAAACTGTCATCGTCCAATTTATCGGCAATTGCGAGAGGAATCATGAAACTCAGCGAGGTTGCATCCCGCATCCATTGCAAACTGGAAGGCCCGGCAGACGCGGAAGTCACCGGCGTGGCGAGCCTGGAAGAAGCGGCTCCTCAAGACCTGACTTTTTTATCGAACCCTAAATACTACCGGAAAGCTCTGCAGACACAAGCCGCAGCGATAATCGTCGGCGAAGGCGTTGAACTTCCCGACCGCGCCTTGCTGCTCTCCGAAAATCCTTACCTGGCTTTCGCTCACGCTCTGGAACTGTTTTATCCCGCCGAGCGTCCCACGCCCGGTATCCACCCCACAGCCGTCATTGCGCCTACGGCGAGCATCGGTCGGAACCCGTCCATCGGCCCTTACGTCGTCGTTGAGGACCATGTCAAAATCGGCGACGACTGCGTGCTGAAAAGTTTCGTTGCAATTTATCGTGGCGCTCAAATCGGCGATCGTTTCCTGGCCCACTCGCACTCCGTGGTGCGCGAAAATGTTCGGATTGGTCACAATGTGACGCTGCAAAATGGCGTCGTGGTGGGAGGAGATGGATTTGGATTCGCCAGGCAAGCCGATGAAACTTACTACAAAATCCTTCAGACAGGAACTGTGGTGATTGAAGATGGCGTCGAGATTCAGGCCAACTCCTGCATTGACCGCGCCAGCGTGGGGGTCACGCGAATCCGCCACGGGGCGAAGGTTGACAACCTCGTGCAGGTGGGGCACGGCTGCGAAGTGGGCGAGAATGCCTTACTCTGCGGCCAGGTGGGGCTTGCGGGAAGCACCAAAGTGGGGCGCAACGTCATCCTTGCCGGCCAGGTAGGCGTCGCCGGCCATCTGACCATTGGCGACCGCGCGGTCGTCAGCTCGCAGTCCGGAGTGCCTCATGATGTCGCTCCGGGCAGCGTGATCTCAGGCTATCCGGCGATTGAAAACTCGCTTTGGCTTAAATGCGCGGCCATATACGCCCGGCTGCCGGAAATCTACTCAACCCTGCGCAAGATTCGGAATTATCTGAACAAAAGCGGAGCGAACTTATAACCGCAACTTTCACAAGGATGCTCCTCAACATTCCCCGCCATCCGCCGATAAATTCTTTGAGGAATCTCTACATTGGCCGGGTTCTCCAAACACAGAGATTCTTCGCGGCCCTGAAAATAGCCGAACGCGCCGGCATCCCTTCGCCGCGCTCAGGGCAGGCCTTGCCGGCTTCGGTCTAGGGCCAGCGAGACGCTGGCGCTGCATTTTCATGCCATGGGGTAAGCCGAAGGCTCATGGCGTTTTCGCTCAGCATGGCAGGGGAAGTCATCACAGGTCATCCTATGAACATTGACGAACTTTTGCGAAAGGCGTGCGAAGTTAACGCCTCCGATTTGCACCTGAAGGCTGGCAACTTTCCCCACGTGCGGATCGACGGCGCACTTCATCCCCTCACCCAATTCCCGCGTATGACGCTTGAGGCCATGCACTTCATCGCTGACAAAGTCATGACCGCCCGCCACAAGCAGAAATTCCAGGAAGCGGCGGAACTGGACCTGGCCTACAGTGTGATCGGCATCGGGCGCTTTCGCGTGAACGTCTTTCATGACCGCGGAGCCATCTCGATGGTCCTGCGCATCATTCCGCCCGTGATTCGCAGCATCGATGAACTTCATCTGCCTCGCGTTGTGTATCAGCTTTGCGAGGAGCGCCGGGGATTGATACTGGTGACCGGAACGACGGGCAGCGGCAAATCCACCACCCTGGCGGCCATCATCGACCGCATCAACTCAACTCGCACCGACCATATCATTACCATCGAAGATCCCATCGAGTTCTACCATCCGGACAAAAAGGGGTTTGTAAACCAGCGCGAAGTTGGAGATGATACGCCCAGTTTCGAAGCCGCGCTGCGCTCGGCTTTGCGCCAGGACCCAGATGTGCTCCAGGTGGGCGAAATGCGCGACCTTGAGACCATGCGCACAGCGATCACCGCGGCAGAAACCGGGCACATGGTCTACTCGACCCTTCATACTCTGGATACTCAGGAAACCGTGCAGCGCATCATTGCGGTGTTTCCCGCCGAGGAGCAAAAACAGATTCGCCTCCAACTGGCCGCCACCTTGAAAGGCGTCATCTCCCAACGCCTGGTGCGACGGGCGGACGGCAAGGGTCGCGTCCCGGCCGCCGAGATTCTGGTGGCTACGGAATTCATCCGCGACTGCATCATCAATCCCGACAAGACCCGCCTCATTCGAGGGCTGCTCGCCTCAGGCGCCTCCCAATATGGCACCCAGACGTTTGACCAATCGTTGTATGATCTTTATTCGAAGGGTCTGATCACACTGGAAGAGGCTTCACGGTGGTCATCCAACCCTCACGAACTGAAGCTCCGCGTGGCAGGCATCCGCTCGGTCAGCGACATGGCTCGGGAAGAAATGGAACAGGCCGCGCGCACCCAGATCGAACGTTTTGGAAAAGCCTAAGAAGCCGTTGAAGTCGGAGGCCGGGTCATCCTTTGCGGATGGCAAGGCCGGCTCAGCGCCGTCTCCCGATCCCTTTTCCACTGCCGTGCGCCTTCTGGCTCGCCGCTCATATTCCGCCGCTGAGTTGCAGAGAGCGCTTGAAAAGCGCTATGGCGAAACCGGAGAAGTGAAAGAGTCGCTGGCCCGCCTTCGCCAGCTTGGATATCTGGACGACCGGAAGTTCGCCCTGCAATATGCCTCATTCCTCGCGCGTCACCGGGCGTTCGGACGGGAACGCATTCGCCGGGAATTGAAAGCCAAGCTGGTGGATTATCGGGTCATCGATCCGGCGATTGAACAGGCTTTTCAAGAGACCAACGAGCGCGAGTTGCTCGAGCGCGCGCTTGAAAAGAAGCTCCGCAGCATCCGCCTTCCTTTAACCCCTCGCAAATTCTATTCCCTCTGCCAGAGCCTGATGAGGCTGGGATTCCGCTCCGATGATATTATGAAAACGATGCGCTCCCGACCGGAGTTGAAGCCGGTGGCAGAAGAGACTGAGTTGCCCGAGGCTGAAGAAGAACAGAAGTAAGTTCTGCGTTATGAGTTATAAGTTCTGAGTTATGAATAATGACCAATGCGTGAGTTCCAAATCTGCGGACAGTTCGACCAACAGCCAGTCATCGCTCAAAATACGCGAGCGCTCGTTTGCCTTCTCGCTTCGTGTCATCAAGCTTTTTCAACATTTAGAAAAACAAAAGAATGGCGTGGGTTCGGTGCTCGGGAAGCAATTCCTCCGTGCCGCGTGTTCTGTAGGAGCAAATGTCGAGGAAGCGCAGTCCGCTGAAAGCCGCGCAGACTTTATCCATAAGCTGGGCATTGCCCAGAAAGAAAGCCGTGAAAGCTTATACTGGCTTCGACTGCTTGGTGAATCTCGGGTCATGGCGAAACCAAAGCTAGGACCCCTGATGGAGGAAGCGGAAGCATTAATCCGCATCTTAGGCTCCATTATCCTGTATCCTGAGCACAAAAAATGGCCGCCTTCGCTCCCGAAGCGATGCTCATGAGGCTCGTAACTCATAACTTAGAATTCATAATTTTTTAATGATGACTTCAAACGACATCCGAAAACTTTTTCTGGACTTTTTTGCCGCGCGCGGGCATCGCGTGGTGCGCTCATCTTCTCTGGTTCCGGCGAATGATCCCACGCTGCTTTTCTCAAATGCCGGAATGAATCAGTTCAAGGACGTTTTTCTGGGACGCGAGAAGCGTGATTACACCCGCGCCTGCTCCTCCCAGAAGTGCGTCCGCGCCGGCGGCAAGCATAACGACCTCGAACAGGTGGGCCGCACCCGGCGACATCACACCTTCTTTGAGATGCTCGGAAATTTTTCCTTCGGAGATTACTTCAAGAAGGAAGCCATACCCTGGGCTTGGGAACTGATCACCGAGGGTTACAAGATTCCCCGCGAAAAACTTTACGTCACGATTTTTGAAGGCGCGATGGAGCCGCACGCGGATATTCCGCGCGACGACGAAGCCTACCATTGCTGGCGTGCCCTGGGCATTCCCGCTGACCGCATCTTTGAGCTGGGCATAGCGGAAAATTTCTGGCAGATGGGCGACACCGGCCCGTGCGGTCCATGTTCGGAAATTCATTATGACATGGGCCCGGCGGCCAGCGATCTGGGCCACACCGACTGCGAGTTTCCCTGCGATTGTGGTCGTTACGTTGAACTCTGGAATCTGGTCTTCATGCAATTCAACCGTGATGAGCAGGGCCAGATGACGCCTCTTCCCCGCCCTTCGATCGATACTGGCGCGGGCCTTGAGCGCCTGGCCGCCGTCCTTCAGGGGAAAATCTCCAACTTTGATACTGACCTCTTCCAACCGCTCATCGAAGAAGCCGCGGAGCTTGCAAACGTCGAATACGGAGCAAACGCCGAAACCGATGTCTCGCTCCGCATCATCGCCGACCACAGCCGCGCCGCGACTTTCCTGATTTCCGACGGTGTTCTGCCCTCAAACGAAGGACGCGGCTACGTGCTGCGGCTCATCATGCGCCGCGCGCTCTACCATGGCCAGACGCTTGGCCTGAACGAACCGTTTCTCTACAAAATGTCGGGCGAAGTGGTCGAACTGATGAAGGCCGCCTATCCCGAACTGGTTGAAACTGCGCAGCACGTGGCCAAGGCGATCAAGATTGAAGAAGAACGTTACGCCCACACCACGCGCGTGGGACTGGAACGGCTGGATGAGGCGCACGTGGTCCTGGCCTCGGGCAAAACTCTGCGCTTCGATGAGTACAAATCCATTGCCGGTTCGCATCCGGGCGCGCCGCTGCCTCCGGGCGCTGTCCGCGGGGATGACCTGTTCCGATTGCACGATACATTCGGCCTTCGTCCGGATTTTGTTCAGGATGTCGTCAAGAATTATGGCCTCTCAATTGATTGGAAGGGCTACAACGCCGAAATGGAGCGCCAGCGCGAGCGGGCGAGAGCTTCGTGGAAAGGCGCAGAAAAGAAGGCTGCGCCGCCCGCCTATCGCACATTGGCTGAAAAGCAACCGACAATCTTCGACGGTTACACACAAACAGAGTCTACGGATTGTCGCGTTCTGGCCTTGCTGGTCCACGGGGAACCTGCCCCGCGCGTCCCCGCACGAACAGAGGTCGAGATCGTTCTGGATCATACCCCTTTTTACGCCGAAGCCGGCGGCCAGGTCGGAGACATGGGACGTCTTTACGTCGAATCAGGCGAAGAAGTTGCACAAGTCACGGATACGCAGCGCCCCATCTCGGGGCTGATTATCCACAAAGTAAAAGCGCTTCAACCGCTTGAGGTGGGCATGAAAGTTACCGCCCAAGTTGATGCCGAACGCCGCGACGCCATCCGGCGCAATCACACGGCCACGCATCTGCTCCATGCGGCGCTGCGGACGACGCTCGGGACGCACGTAAAACAGGCCGGGTCTCTCGTCGCGCCGGACCGCTTG
Source organism: Acidobacteriota bacterium (assembly GCA_902812415.1). Lineage (GTDB taxonomy): Bacteria > Acidobacteriota > Terriglobia > UBA7540 > UBA7540 > RH2-MAG17b. The sequence continues at coordinate 26,156 of CADDZJ010000026.1, read as the reverse complement.
CGCTTTGATTTCACGCATTATGCTGCGCTGGATGAGCAGGACGTTCTCGATATCGAAGACCTCGTCAACCAACACGTTCTGGCCAATGAAGAGATGCATACCGATGTGATGCCGCTTGACGCAGCGCTCAACTCCGGGGCAATGGCGTTGTTCGGTGAAAAGTATGGAGATCAGGTGCGCGTGGTTTCTGTCGGCGACGGGGCATTTTCCAAGGAACTCTGCGGCGGCACTCACGTGCGGCGCACAGGCGATATTGGCCTTTTCAAAGTGACTTCGGAAGGGAGCGTTGCAGCCGGAACGCGCCGGATTGAGGCGCTCACGGGCACGGGCGTGCTCGAATATTTGAGGAAGGCCAGCGGGACGCTGGCTCAACTCGGCGAATCGCTGCGCGCCAAGCCCGAAGAATTGCTCGAAGCGGCGGAGAAGTTGAGCGAATCGGAAAAGAAACTGCGCAAAGAGCTTGAAGCGCAGCAACTGAAACGGGCCGTCGCTTCCGCCGGCGACCTGCTGGAAAACACGCGTGACGTGAAAGGCGTGCGGGTCCTCTCAGCCCGCATTGAAGCGCTCGACCGGCCCGCCATGCGCCAGATGGTGGATAATCTCCGCGCCAGGTTGGGCTCCGGCGTCATCGTCCTGGGCAGCGCCTCCGACGGCAAAGTTTCGCTGGTTGCTGCCGTTTCCAAAGACCTCACCTCACGGCTTGATGCAGGAAAGATAGTGAAGGCTGCGGCGGCGATCGTCGAAGGCTCGGGCGGCGGCCGCAAGGACTTGGCCGAAGCCGGCGGAAAAAATCCCGCCAAACTGGACGAATCCCTTCAGGCCGTCCCATCCATCATTGAACGAATGCTGTAATTGAATTCAGAATTGTGAATTCTGGATTCAAGTCTGAACTCCTCACTGTGAAACACGCCTTCCAGTCACTTTCCATTCTGTTCATCCTGGCTTCTTTAAGTGTCGCTCAGAACGCCATCCCAACCCATCTCGCTGTGTCAGAAAGCCTCGGAGTGGACATCCACTTCACCATTCCGCAGCCGGGTGAAATGGAAGAGTTGTCCGCCGCCGGCATCCGTTGGGTTCGCATGGATTTTTTCTGGCAGAAGACGGAGCCGGCAAAAGGGCGATACGACTTTTCAACCTATGATCGCCTGCTTGAGGCGCTTGAACCCTTTCACATCCGGCCCATTCTGATTTTCGATTATACCAACAAGCTCTATGATCAGGGCCTCTCACCGCACACTCCGGCGGGACGTGCGGCATTTGCTCGCTGGGCCATTGCCGCAGCCCGGCACTTTCGCGGGCGCGGCGTGGTCTGGGAAATGTATAACGAGCCGAACGGCTACTTCTGGAAGCCCAAACGAAATGACGGCGATTACATCAAGCTGGCGCTTGCCGTAGGCGAGGCGCTCAGAGAGAACACACCCGACGCCACATACATCGGCCCCGCCGGCGCGCTGATCGATCTCGGTTTCCTCAAGGAATGCTTCGCGGCCGGCCTGTTGAACTACTGGGATGCTGTCTCCGTCCATCCTTATCGCCAGCGCGCGCCAGAATCGACCGCAACCGAGTACGCCGAACTTCGCAAGCTGATCGCGACGTATGCTCCCAAAGGCAAGTCGATACCCATCATTGCGGGCGAATGGGGCTATCCCAGCACCTGGCTTTGGCCGGGGATGAGCAACACTTTGCAGGCCAACCTGCTGGCGCGTGAATTCCTCAGCGATCTTGCCGAAGGCATTCCGCTAACCATCTGGTACGACTGGCGCAATGATGGGACCGATCCCAACAATCAGGAAGCCAATTTCGGCCTCGTCGAATTCCCCTATCAGAAAGGAAAAAGCCCTGTCTTTAAACCCAAGCCCGCTTATTTCGCGCTTCAGACGCTCGCGCGCACACTGGATGGCTACAGGTTCAGTGAGAGGTTAACGGTAGGCGGCCCACAGGATTACATTCTGCTTTTCACAAGGGCTCAAGAGCAGCGTCTTGTAATCTGGACGGCAGCGTGGCAGCCCCATCAGATTACGATTCACGGCGCTGATGGCCGCTTCGCTGTCACCGACGTCGAAGGCCGCGAGCTCCGTCCGCTTCATGCGCGCCGCCACGAACTCAAGATCACGTTGACCGATGCGCCGAAATATCTGACGCCGCAAAAGCCGGGCGGCTTTGCAAATGTCATCCATCGTTGACGCTGCAGATTACAGGAAAAATCTGTATTGTAGCGGCGGTGTCCTCACCGCCGGTCTTATGATGAAAAGGCGCTGGTGGTGATACCAGCTCTTTCCGGGCGCTGAGGACACCGCCGCTACAGTAGTGAATGTTGGGGCTTTAACCCACAGCTCTCGGTAGGCTGGCAACGGCCCGCAAGGTTATCCTGACAAGGACGACGCCCAGGACACCGTCACGCTTGCGTCGAAAGACAACCCCCACTATGCTTGCACTATGAGGCTGCGCCCGCGCCGTTCTGCTTCCTGGATTGGCCTGGTCTGTGCCCTGGCCGTGATCCTGATCGTCCTGGCTATTCTTCAAATTCGCTGGAGCAATCAGGTGAGCCAGGCGCAGCGTGAACGGCTGGAAGCGAATCTTCACATCGCCGTTACTCGATTCCGGCGCAATTTTTATCTCGAGCTTTTTCGCGTTTGCTGGACGTTTCAGACGGTTCCCAGCGGTCCGCCGGCCAAAATCATGCGAGCCTATGGCGATCATTACTCCGACTGGATGGGCGCTTCCGCGCATCCCGCCCTGGTCGCGGGATTATTCGTCTGGAGGACCGGGCGCGACGGAAGCCTCCGGCTTTTTCGCTTCAACCCAGCCTCTGCCAGGTTTGCAAGCATTCCTTGGCCGCCTGAGTTCGAATCCTTGCATCATCGTCTTCTGCGCCAGGCCTCTCCGGGCGGGATGGAGCGCCCGGCAAAAGCCGATGAAGCGCCATGGGTCATCGACGAGCGGATTCCAGCGCTCTATCACGCCTGGCGAGTCACCACCGGCAAGCCGGAGACTCCGGAAAAAATGGACGTTCCGAGCGGCGGCGTGATCGTGCAGCTCGATATGAATTTCATCCAGCGAGTCCTGCTGCCCATGCTGGCTGATCGCTATTTTCGCGGCCCGGAAGGTTTTACTTACGGCGTCACGATTGTGAGCGGCGGCCGCCCTGCCCGCGTCATCTACCAATCATCTTCGGGCGCAATCAACTCCACTTCTCCAACCGGCGATGCCGTCGCAGACCTTCTCTTCAGCGGCAGACACACCTCGATGCAACCGCCTTTCCAGGAAGACAGGAACAAGGCTAATTCCGTCAGTGACGAGATTGCGAGCGCGTCATCACCGGAAGGCATTGACTCATTCAATCTCGAAGGAGCCAGGCAACCGTTCGCCTTCATTGTTCCGGCCAATCGGACCGCAAACTGGAAGATGATCGTGCGGCACCGCTCAGGTTCTGTGGAGACAGCCGTATTGGGCCTGCGCCGCCGGAATCTGACAGTGAGCTTCAGCGTATTGCTCTTGCTCGCGGCCAGCATGGGCTTGATCCTGATCTCAGCCCAGCGAGCCCAGCGTCTTGCCAAACTTCAGATGGATTTTGTGGCGAATATCTCTCATGAACTGCGCACGCCCCTTGCGGTCATCTGCTCGGCAGCAGAAAATCTGGCGGATGGAGTGGTGGGCGCAAAAGAGCAAGTTAAGAATTATGGCGCGCTCATTCAGGCTGAGGGCCGCCGGCTTTCGGAGATGATGGAACAGATTCTGGTCTTTGCCGCCGGACGGGCCGGCCCGCCATCCTACAGTCAGCGTCCGGTAGATATCCTCGAGATCATTGAGGCGGCCCTTGCAGATGCGCAACCAGCCTTGGAATCAACCGGCGTCAGCGTCGAGAAACGCCTGGAATCCGACCTTCCCCTTGTCCTAGCAGATCCATCCGCTCTGAGCCGCTGCATCCAAAACCTGATTTCAAACGCCATTAAATATGGCCAGGAAAATCGCTGGATCGGCCTTCGGGCTGAAAAAGCAATGGGCAAGCAAGGGCCGGAAGTCAGGATCACAGTTGAGGATCGCGGAGTAGGGATTGAGCCGGAAGACCTGCCTCACATCTTCGAGCCGTTCTATCGCGGCAAAATCAAAAACACCCTGCAAGTTCACGGAACCGGACTAGGACTCAGCATCGCCAAAGAGATTGCCGAAGCGATGGGAGGCGCGATCACCGTCACAAGCTCTCCGGGCCAGGGAAGCAGCTTTACGCTGCATCTTCCAGGCCTGGTGGCTGTTGAGACGCCCACAACGGCAGCCTGAGGCTGTCGAGACATCACCTTAACGGGTTGCTGAGGCGAGTTCCCTGATCGTGTCATTCCGAGCCCTTCGCTTGTCATTCTGAGCGCAAGCGAAGAATCCCTGTATTGCAGGTTCGGATAAACTCAGCGAGGAATCTCGCCGTCCATGCGATAATCAGCCTCTTACAGGTTTCGACCTTCTCCTATGAATAATAAGAAAATCCTGCTGGTCGAGGATGAGCCCGGGCTTGTCGTCACGCTCAGCGACCGCCTCCGCAACGAGGGCTATGATGTTGAGACCGCTTCCGATGGAAAGCAGGCTCTTGGCCGGGCTTCAGCAGGCGATGTTGATCTGATTATTCTCGACGTGATGCTTCCTTTCAAAAGCGGCCTGGATGTTTGCCGTGACCTCCGGTCGCAAAACGTCACCATACCGATTTTAATGCTCACCGCCCGCAGCCAGATTGTGGATAAGGTAGTCGGCCTGAAACTCGGCGCCGACGACTACCTGACCAAGCCATTCGATATGCTCGAATTGCTCGCGCGCGTTGAAGCGCTGCTCCGCCGCCCCGCGCCTTCCGGCGCGTCGAATGCGGCCTATCAGTCCGGGACGCTGCGGGTTGACTTCAAATCCACGACAGTCTGGCGCGACACCCAGAAGGTGATGCTGTCAGCACGCGAGTTTCAGTTGCTCCGTTATTTTATCGAGCATCGCGGGGAAACCATTTCCCGCGAGGAACTGCTCAAGAATGTCTGGGGCTATGAATCCACTCCCAACACCCGCACCGTGGACGTTCATGTGGCCTGGCTGCGCCAGAAACTTGAAGATGACCCAAAGCATCCTCGCCTGATCCTGACCGTGCAAGGGCTGGGCTACCGATTCGCGGGCTGAAAGCCGAAGCGCCACCCAAGCCACAGGAAATCATTTGTCTTGCTCCAAAATCCTCTGGGCATCTTTCGTCAACGCCGTCGGCATGACCCGGAATGGCATCGATTGGCATATATTGCCATTATACGGTAAGCTAGAACGAGGAGGGTGTCGCCATGCAAACGATGAACGTCTCCCTGCCTGAAAGGCTGAAAGAATTCGTTGACACGCAGATTGCCGCTGGCCGCTATAGCAGCGTCAGTGAGTACATTCGCGCGCTGATCCGCGAAGACGAAAAGCGCAAGGCTGAAGAGCGGTTAGAGGCGTTGCTGATCGAGGGGTTGGAAGGTGAAGAAACCAAGTTTACGCATCAGGACTTCGAGGACATCCGAAAGGAAGCCTTGAGGCAAATCAGGAGTCGCAAAAAACGACATTGAGTGGAATAGCGCAGATCCATAAGCGCGTGGCTGCGAAGCGCGACCTGATTCAGCATTACATCCACCTGGCTGAAAATGCAGGCGTTGAGACCGCCGAGCGATCTCTATTAGCGGCGGACGAAAGCTTTTCCGACCTGGCCCGATATCCGGCAATGGGCCATGAGCTAAGGTTGCGCCGGGCGGAGACAGCAGGGATGCGCAAATGGCAGGTGAAAGGGTTTGAAAAATTCCTGATTTTTTACCTCCCGCGATCACATGGCGTTTCGATTGTGCGTGTCCTGCATGCTGCACAAGACTGGTGGAACGTGCTGGGACTCATCTGAACGCTGTATCGGTCTTCTCACTAACCTTACCCGCAGGTCCACAAGATTTCATTCTTCTCACCCTCTCTACAACACACCCTCCGAGATATTAAGACCATGTTAAGAAATTTTTACATCGATTTAACGCTTTAATTTCAACGAGTTGATGCACAATGTCGATACATTTGTGTGCGCCGTTTCCTTGGGGCCAGGGCAGAAGGATGGCTTCTGCGCTTGAGGAAACAGTGGGAGGTGACGGAGTTTTTGCTGTTTAGAAAAAGGAATATTCTTCAGTTTTTCTCGCTGGTCTTTCTCGGTCTCTCCTCAATCGCTTCAACCCAGGCAGCCCAGGCCAATGCCCCTCAGACCAAAACCTTTACTGTCCAGGAGGCTGTCAATTACGCTTTGGCGAACTATCCTGCCGTGCGCGCGGCGCTTGAGCGCTACAACGCCGCCAAGGCCAGCGTAGGTCTGGCGGCCACCAATTATCTGCCCCGGCTGGACGCCGTCTGGCAGGGAGATCGCGGCACGCGCAACAGCGTTCTTGGAGTTCTGTTGCCTCAGTCCCCCAATATCCTGACCGGCACGCAAGGAACGGTCTTGCCTCCGTCCGACCGGGCCTTCTGGGTAAGCGGCGCGGGGCTTTTGCTTTCCTGGGAGCCCTTCGATTTTGGATACCGCCGCTCGCAGGTGCGCTCGGCGCAGTCCACGGCCCGCCGCACGGCGGCGGAAGTCACGCTCACTCGGCTGGGCGTGGCCACAGCGGTTACGGATGCTTCGCTGGCCGTTCTTGCCGACGAGCAACGCGTGAAAGCCTCGCAGGCCGACGTGGATCGGAGAACGGTGTTTGCCCGGTCGGTTCACGCGCTGGTTGATGCGCACTTGCGGCCCGGCGCCGACGCTTCCCGAGCGGACGCGGAGTTGGCGGCCGCCCGAACGCAGCTTATCCTTGCTCAGGAAAACCTTCAGGTTGCAAATGCCGCCCTGGCGGAAATTCTGGGCATCACTGGAACCCGCGTTGAAATCAAACCCGGGCCGTTCCTCCAGATTCCTCCGGAAAATATCTGGCAAGAGACCTCCGTTGCGAACCATCCGCAAGCCATCGTGGAACAGCAAAGAATCGAAGAGGTTCAGTCCAGAATCAACGTGTTGAACCACTCGTTTTACCCTCATTTCACGCTGGAAGGGCTGACTTCGGCGCGCGGCAGCGGGGAGAACTCGAAGGGATTGGCCGCCCCGGGATTCAACGGATTAGGCGCGGACGTCCACAACTGGGAAGCCGGCCTTACCGTATCGCTTCCTCTGTTTGACTTTGCCTCCATTCACGAGCGCCGGCGCATTGAGCTGGCCAATCGCCGCCGCGAACAGGCGCTCTACGATCAGACGATTCAGAACCTTTCCGGGCAGTTGGAGCGGGCGAAGGCCACCATCGAGGGCGCCCGCCGCGTCGCCCAGAACACGCCGGTTGAGTTACAGGCTTCGCGCGACAGCGAAGCGCAAGCCCGCGCGCGTTTCCAGGCCGGAGTGGGAACCATCGTCGATGTGGCCGAAGCCCAGCGGCTGCTGGTGCAGGCGGAGATCGATGATTCGCTCGCCCGCCTGAGCATTTGGCGCGCGCTGGCCGATCTCGCCGCAGCGCAAGGCGATATCCATCCATTCCTCAATCTGGCCAACAGCCTGACAACCGGAGCCCCCTGATTTATGTGGTTAGTCCATGCAGCTTTAAGACGGCCCATTACGGTGATGGTCTCGATCATCGGCATCGCGCTGTGCTCGGTGCTGGCGCTCACGCGCATGCCGATTGATATTTTCCCCAACCTCAATCTGCCGGTCATCTATGTGGCGCAGCCCTACGGCGGCATGAGCCCCGCGCAAATGGAAGGTTATCTCACGTACTACTACGAGTATAACTTCCTCTACATCGCGGGGCTGGAAAGCGTGGAGTCGAAATCGGTTGAGAATTTCGCCTTGCTCAAGCTTTCGTTTCTGCCCGGCACCGACATGAACCAGGCGCTGTCTCAGACCATTGCCTATATTGAGCGCGCGCACGCTTACATGCCTGCTGGAACTGTTCCTCCCTTTGTGCTGCGGTTTGACGCAGGCAGCGTCCCGGTGGGCTTCCTCGTCTTTTCGAGCAAGACGCACACGGTGGATGAACTACAGGACCTGGCGCTCAACCGCGTGCGTCCGCTCTTCACGACGCTGCCCGGCGTTTCCTCGCCTGCAACCTTTGGAGGAAGTTCACGCACCATCGTCATCCACGTGAACCGGGAGAAACTGAACAGTTACCGCATGTCAACGGGCGAGGTGGTGAAAGCCCTGCTTTCCGGGAACGTCATCGCTCCGGCCGGCGACGTGCGCACCGGCAATCTGGACCGCATCACGCCGATGAATTCCGTCGTCACCAACATCCAGGACCTGGCGGACTTGCCCATCCGCACCGGCGCGGGTCCCACGGTCTTCATGCGCGATATCGGCTGGGTGGAGGATGGCAGCGACATCACCCTGGGCTACGCGCTGGTCAATGGCCGCCGCACGGTCTATCTCCCGGTCACCAAGCGCGCCGACGCCTCGACCATCGACGTGGTGAATTCCGTAAAAGACAGCATGGACCGCTTCCGGAACGTGCTCCCTTCCGACATCCAGGTGAGCTACGAATTTGACCAGTCTGGCCGGGTAAGGAATTCGCTCGCCTCCCTGATCCGGGAAGGAATTCTCGGAGCGCTTCTGACGGGCTTGATGGTGTTCCTGTTCCTCCGCGAATGGCGCAGTTCGTTCATTGTGATCGCTTCCATCCCCTTTGCCCTGTTGACCGCTGTGGTCGCGCTCTGGTTCACCAATCAGACCATCAACATCATGACGCTGGGCGGACTGGCGCTCGCCGTCGGCATTCTGGTGGACGAAGGCACGGTGGAGATCGAAAATATCCATCGCAATCTCCAGGAAACCAACGAAGTGGCCCACGCGGTTTTAAACGCCACCCGGCAGACGATTATGCCGCGCTTTCTTTCCATGCTCGCCATTCTGGCGGTGTTCGTGCCTTCGTTCCTGATGGTGGGCGTCACGCGGGCGCTGTTCGTTCCTCTATCGCTCGCCGTCGGCTTTGCGATGATCGCCTCCTACGTGCTTTCCAGCACCTTTGTGCCCGTGCTGTACATCTGGTTCAACAAGCGGCTTCATCGGAGCGAGGAAGAAAGCAGCGGACGCTCGAAATTCGATCACTTCCGCGATCGCTATGGAAGCTTCATTCAAAGGTTGCTGAGACGGCGGCGGCTTCTGGTGGGAGCTTACCTTGGGCTTACGATTCTCGTGATTTTTCTGTTGGCGCCGCAGCTTGGCCGCGAAATCTTCCCTCATATTCCCGAGAATCAGTTCCAGCTTCGCCTCCGCGCGCCTACCGGAACCCGGATTGAAGTGACCGAGCAGATCGCTCTCAAAGCGCTGGATGAAATCAAGCGGCTTGCGGGGCCTCAAAACGTGGACATCAGCATCGGCTACGTGGGCACTTATGCGCCAAGCTATCCCATCAATCTGATTTATCTCTGGACCAGCGGACCTCATGAAGCCATCCTTCGCATTCAACTGAAGCCGAATGCCCACCTTCACGTCACGGCATTGGAGGAGCAGTTGCGGCCCGTGCTGGCCCGCGATTTTCCGGGCACGGCGTTCACTTTTGAATCCGGCGATATCGTGAGCCAGATCATGGATTTTGGTTCCCCCACGCCGATTGAGGTCGCCATCCACGGCCCCAATATGGCCACCAATCACGCCTATGCCGAAAAGGTTCGCGCGCAGTTGGCCAAGAATGAACATCTGCGCGACCTGCATTACGGGCAACCCCTGGACTACCCGAGCCTCAATGTGGATATCGACCGCACGCGAGCAGGGCAACTGGGCCTTACTGTGCAGCAGATTGCGCAGTCGCTTGAAACCGCAACCTGGTCCAGCCGGTTCGTCTCCCGGAATTTCTGGCAGGACCCCGAAACCGGAATCGGTTACCAGGTGCAGGTGGAAGTGCCGCAGTCAGAAATGAAAGGGCTGGATGACGTGGCTGACATTCCGCTGATGCAGGGCGGGCCGTCAAACCATCCGAACCTAGGTGATGTGGCGCATCTTTCCTACGGAAGCGTGGTGGGGGAATTCGACCGCTTCGATATGGCGCGCATGATCTCGCTGACCGCCAATGTGGAAGGCGAAGACCTTGCCCGCGCGGCCAATCAGGTCGATGCAGCGATTAAAGCTGCGGGCGCGCCGCCCCACGGAGTTGAAGTTCATGTGCGCGGCCAGGTCGCTCCGCTGCGCCAGACGTTTCATTACCTGGGTCTGGGATTGGCGTTTGCCATCGTGGCCATTTTCCTGCTGCTCGCGGCCAATTTCCAATCCATGCGCCTGGCCTTCGTCACGGTCTCGACCATGCCGGCGGTGATCTGCGGCGTCATCATTGCCTTGCTTCTGACCGGCACGACGCTGAACCTGCAATCGTTCATGGGCGCCATCATGGCGCTGGGGGTTTCGGTGGCGAACTCCATTCTGCTGGTTACCTTTGCGGAGGTACATCGCCGCGAAACGCGAAGCCCCGCCACCGAAGCGGCTGTTTATGGCGGCAGAACCCGCCTGCGACCCATCCTGATGACCAGTCTGGCGATGATCGCCGGCATGGTTCCCATGGCGCTGGCGTTGGGCGAAGGCGGCCACCAGACGGCGCCCCTGGGGCGCGCGGTGATCGGCGGGTTGGCGGCTTCAACCGTGGCAACGCTTCTGATCCTGCCCGCGATTTTCTCACTGGCCCAGGAACATGCAAGCGCGGAATCCGCCTCGCTTGATCCTTCTGATCCCGATAGCCCTTACGCGACGGCGGAGTAGCGCTACGGATTTGCAAAGCCTGCGGCCACACGGCGCGGCGAAGCCGCAACGAATGTGGCACGGCCGTCTCGGCCGTGGGCAACGGGCGGGAGATTATGGACGCGGGCGGGACGCTCGTGCCACGCAAGGAGATTTTATGCGACATTCAGCGCTTCCAAGCTCGATATTTGGCAGGAACGGCTGGCCGGGATTTGCGGTGGCGTTCGCCTTGGGACTTGCGCTCGTTTCGAGCGGGTGTAATCCCGCCGGAGGCACGAAGGTCTCGGCTGCGAACACGAACACCAGACCGGACGCTGCGGCCATCCCTTCGGTCGATACCGTGAAAGTTGTCTCCCGGCAATTGAATATGACCATCCCCCTGCCGGGCGAGTTGCAGCCCTACCAGGAAGTGCGAATCTTCCCCAAGGTTACCGGTTTTGTTCAATGGATTGGCGTGGATCGCGGTTCGCGCGTGAAACGCGGGCAGCTTCTGGCGCGGCTTGTGGCGCCTGAACTCGTTGCGCAGAAGGCGGAAGCGCAGGCGAAATTGCAGAGCGCTGAAAATCGGCGCATCGAAGCCGAGGCCAAACTCGCCGCGGATGAAAGCACTTACCAGAGGCTGAAGGTTGCCGCCGAAACGCCGGGCGTGATCTCCGATAACGAACTCGAAGTCGCCCAGAAAACTGCGGAAGCCGATCGCGCGCGAGTCGTGGCGCTCCGCAATACGGCCGAGGCCGCCAAGGCGACGCTCAAATCCGTCGAGGAAATGGAAAGCTATCTTCTGATTACCGCTCCGTTCGACGGCGTCATCACCAAACGCAACGTCCATCCCGGCGCTCTGGTGGGGCCCTCAGGAGGGCCAGGGTCGCAATCGTCGATGGTTCGGATTGAAGAAGTGTCTCATCTGAGACTTGTAGTAGCCGTGCCCGAAGCCTATGTGGCCGGCGTCGAAAAAGGCGCCAGGGTGAGCTTTACCGTTCCGGCATTTCCTGGCCGAACTTTCACGGGCACGGTGGCCCGACTTGCCGAATCCATGGACGTCGCCACCCGCACCATGCCGGTGGAGATGGACGTTTGGAATCCATCCTGGGAACTTCATTCCGGGATGTTTCCGCAGGTCTCGTGGCCTGTTCGCCGGCCCCGGCCTTCCCTCTTTGTTCCCCAGTCTGCCGTGGCTCGCACCATGGAATCAAACTTTGCGATCCGCATTCGTGACGGCAAGACCGAATGGGTGAACGTCAAAACGGGAGCGAGCTCCGGAAATCTCGTCGAAGTCTTTGGCGACCTCCGGCCCGGCGATGAAGTCGCATTGCGAGCCTCAGAAGAGCTTCGGCCCAACACACAGGTTTCAACCCATCTGGTTTCCCCTAATTGACGTGGCACGGCCATCCTGGCCGTGCGCATGGGCAGGATGCCCATGCGCACGTTGCTGAAACGGCGAAAAAGTGTCTCAAATGTCTCATCTGTCTCCATCCTCGGCGCCCGCTCTGTTATCCTGAAACCGCTATGAAGACGAACCATTGCAACCGACCCCATTTATGCCGCTCTCCCAAGCTCACCCCGGCGCGCCTGGTGTGGCGCTATAGATGGAAGGCGGTGGAGCGGATGAAAACGAACCGACGATGTGCTGGAAACGGCGGGAGTTATGAAGATAATTTGCGAGTCCCGATTCACATTGAAGGCAATGCGCGAGGCCGCGCGCTGCGGTTTGTCCTCGGGCGAAGGCGGCGGCTGGCAGCGAGGGTGATTCCGCCCGGGAGCCGGGCCGAAGGCTATATTTTGGAACTTCTTGCCTGGTTCACAGCAAATATAAAAGTGCATGGCGCTGCAACCTCAAACCCCTCTCCATCGTCTTTATGCCTATATGAGCAACACAGAGTCCTGTGCTTTTTCTAACCCCATGCTTTCACAAAACTTAATGTGCGACCGGCGCTCCAGGCGGATTCCGATCCCACTGCTTTCTATTTTGCTGCTGGCGGCTTTGTTTCTCGGCGGGAATATTTACGCCCAATCCGTCTCAGGCGGTTCGATCACAGGTCACGTGGAGGGCCCCGGGGGTGTTTCTGTTCCTGGCGCGAGGGTTCTGCTCATTAACCCGGCCACCCGCCAGCGCAAGGAGACGTGGTCAGACGAGGCAGGCAACTTCCAATTTACCGGCGTTCAACCCGGCGCCTACCGCATCATCGTCCTGCTGGTTGGCTTTCGCCCACAAATGAAAGGTCCTTTGACCATTACTGCGGGAGCGCAGGATAAATTGGATGTTTCCCTCGCTCTGGCCACGCCGGGAGAAGCGAATCCGATGGTGCCCTGGGGCCGCGGAGGAAATGCGCGCGGGACCAATTCACGGGGGATCGAAGCAAGGAACAACACCCAGCTTCCAGCCCGCAACGGGCAACCGCCCGCCGTCGCTGAGGCGCTGGGCGGTGATATGCAACCCAGCAACACAGCCGGACTGCGATTCTCTCAGCAAGGCATGCAGGGCGCCATGGCTTCCGGCGATATGCAGGGGGAAGGAAACGGCGATCAGGGGGAAAATGGCTCTGCCAGCGCCGAAAACTCCTTCCTGCTGACGGGCAACGTGGTGAACGCCAGCGCTCCTCCCCAACAGGGCCACGGTGGCGGACGTTTTCGTTTCTTTGAAATGGAGGACAAAACCCCAGGCCTCCCAGGCTTCGGCGGCGGGGCCGAGCGCGCCCAGGACATGACGTTCTTCTTTGGAACTCACCAGCGGCCCCGCGTGAACCGCCTGCGCGGCAATCTCTTCGACACCTACTCCAATTCCGCTCTCAACGCCCGTCCTTACCCGTTGAATACGCCCTCGCAGCCCCAGATTCCCTATTACACCGAACGGGTGGGCTTTTCGCTGGGCGGGCCGCTGACGATTCCCAAAATTTATCATGGGGCTAACAAGACAAGCTTTTTCGTGCATTTCAATACCACGCGCGCCCAGAGCCCTTATAGCCTCTTTGACTCGGTTCCCACAGCCGCTCAGCGCGCCGGAGATTTTTCCAGCACAACGATTACGTCCGGACCGCTCGCCGGGACTGTTCCGGCCATCTACGAGCCTTCCAATTCTCTGGGGCCGCGAACTCCGTTTCCGGGCAATCAGATTCCGGCGTCGATGATCAATCCGGCGGCGCAGGCTCTGTTGAACTACATCCCTCTGCCCAACCTGCCGGGCGAGGTGCAGAACCTTCACCTGCAGGGAGCGTTGCCGAACCATAGTAATTTCATCATGGGCCGCATCGGCCAGGAGATATCGGCCAAGGACAATCTGGCGGGCTTTTACTTCTTCAACTCTTCGCTCAGCGAGACGGTCAACAGTTATCCTGATCTCACTTCAACCGCCGCCACGCGCAACCAGAATCTGAACGTGCTCGAAACGCACACCTTCAGCCCGCATGCGGTGAATCTGCTGACCGCCAACTTCAATCGCTCGCGCATCAGCACGCTGAATCCCTTTGCCTTCAAGCAGAACATTGCGGGCGAACTGGGCATTCAGGGAGTCTCCCAGGATCCGATGGACTGGGGAATCCCTTTGATCAATTTCACCAATTTTACCGGACTGAACGACACCATTCCTTCACTGACTCGCAATCAAACGTTTCGTCTTTCCGATTACGTCCTCTTCAGCCGCGGCAAGCATAACTTTCACGTGGGCGGCGACTTTTCCAAAATTCAGTTGAACACCCTGACGAACCCGGACGCGCGCGGAACTTTCAGCTTCACCGGCTATACCACCAGCGACTTCACGCCCGAGGGCGCGCCGGTGAACGGCACAGGTTACGATTTTGCCGATTTCCTCCTGGGACTCCCGCAAACCACTTCCGAGCGTTTCGGGACCAGCGCCAATTATCTTCGATCGTCCGCTTACGACTTTTTCGGCAACGACGACTGGAGAGTTCTTTCGCATCTCACGCTCAATCTCGGACTTCGATGGGAGTATGACACTCCCTTTACGGAGAAATACGGGCATCTTTCAGACCTCAATTTAGGATTGGGATTCACGCCGCTCGGCGTGGTGACAGGCCAGAATCCCGGAAGCTTGCCATCGTCCCTGCTTCGCGGCCAGCCCTACAATCTGGCTCCGCGCTTCGGGCTTGCCTACCGTCCCTGGCTCGCGCATAGCCTGGTCGTTCGGGCAGGCTACGGCATTTTTTATGACGAATCCATCTATTCCCGGATTGTGGGCAATCTCACCAGCGAGCCGCCTTTCGCCACGACCAGCACGCTGGTCACCAGCCCGGCTCTGCCGCTCACGCTGCAAAACGGCTTTCCAGTGGTCGCGCCGAACGTCGCCCGCAACACGTTTGTGGTGAATCCGGACTATCTTACCCCTTACGCGCAAACGTGGGACCTGATGCTGGAGCAGGACCTGGGCCAGAATTTTGTGCTCTCGGCAGCTTATATCGGGACGCGTGGCACGCACCTGAACTTGCTGCTCGCTCCCAACGTCTCAACCACCGGCCAGGGGCAGACTTTAATTACCAACGCCTTGCCCTTTGTCTATGACACTTCCGGCGCAGCCTCCAGCTACAACGGACTTCGCATCAGCCTGCGGCGATTTTCTCATAACGGATTCTCGTTTTTCGCCAACTACACTTATTCCAAATCGATGGACGATGCGGCCAGCGTGGGCGGCGCCGCCGGCGCGCGCGGCGGAGGACTTTTCATCAACGGCATGCAGGTGGGCGGCGCAAACACCAGCAATGCCGCCGCGACAAGCAGCCTTGGCACTGTGGCGCAGAATGCCTTCGACCTGCAGGATGAGTGGGGACTTTCCAGCTTTAACCCCACCCACAGTTTCCATTTCTTCACCCGCTATCAGTTACCTTTCGGCGAACGGAAGCGCTTCCTGAATCAGGGAGGCGTGATGGCGCGGATTCTGGGCAATTGGTCGATCAGCGATATGACCAGCTATAACTCAGGGACTCCGTTCACGGCCTTCATCGCCGGCAATCTCAGCAATAACGTCAACGGGTCTGCGCCGTTCAACAGTCTGAGGGCCAATGCCACGGGCGAGCCGGTGCTGCCTGCAAATTTTGTGCAGACTCCGCTGCTCTTCTTTAATCCCGCTGCCTTCGCTCTTCCACCCGCAGGCGCCTACGGCAACGCCGGACGGAACACCATTCCCGGTCCGCCCACGATTGATTTCAATATGTCGCTGGACCGTCTGGTGACTCTTTCACGCGAGAAAGGGCTTTCCGCAGATTTCCGCGTCTCAGCCAATAATATTTTTAACACCGTCAACTTTACCGGGTTGGCGACCACGGTGAACTCCAATACCTTCGGGCGCGTGACGGGCGTGGACTCCATGCGCAGTTTGACATTTTCAGTAAGATTCAGGTTCTGAATTTTTATGCGACCAGCCATTCATTTCATCTCGGCCTGCAAACGCTTTTTTGAAGTGTGTCCTCACGGTTTTTCCCGCCAAAACCCCCGGCTTCGCCTTGCACCTTGGAAGTCGGTGGCTGGCGGCGCGCTGGCGCTGTGCCTTCTGGCGGGTCTGGCGTTCGTAGACGCTCAGGCGCAGTCCACCGGCAACCAGTCTTCTTCCAACGCTGGCCAAATCGGCTATCAGAATCAGGCGCAGCAAGGCTACACGCTGAAGATTCAACGGAACGAGGTGCTGGTGGATGTTCGCGTTTACGACAAGAAGGGCAATCCGGTGACCGACCTGAAGCCGGATGACTTCAAGGTGTATGAAGACGGCGTCCTTCAGAAGATCAACTCATTCGATCTTGAGGATATCCAGCAGCTCGCAAAGGCGGAGGCGGAAAACGGGAAAGCGCCCGTGATCAACCTGGCCGCGCTTCCCCGCACCACGCCGCCATCAACTCTCAAGCGCATGGTGCAGAACCATCGGCTGATCGTGCTCTTCTTCGACCTCTCCTCGCTGCAACTTGACGACCTGATGCGGTCGCTCAAATCGGCGCAGAACTTCATCCAGAAGCAGATGACCCCGGCCGATCTTGTGGCCGTGGTCACCTACGCCAGCGACCTTCGCGTGGTTCAGGAATTCACCAACGACCGCGACGCGCTCAGCAAGGCGATCAGGAGCATCGAGGTCGGCCCGGCCTCTTCGCTGGCGTCAAACGGCAGCGTGGGCGCGGCCGGCGGGACAGATTCTTTCGGCAACACCGTCGTCACCCAGGATGTGGGCAACGCGTTCACGCCGGATGAGACCGAATTCAACATCTTCAACACCGATGAGAAACTGGCTGCGATGCAGTCGCTCGCAGAAATGTTGCAATCCGTTCCCGGGCGCAAATCCGTGATTCAGTTCTCAAGCGGAATCGAGCAGACCGGCGTCGATAACGAAGCGCAGCTTGAAGCCGCCATCGACGCAGCGAATCGCTCCGACGTTTCGTTTTACACGCTGGACTCACGCGGCCTGATGGCGATGCCGCCCGGGGGAGACGCCTCAAGCGCGAGCCCCGCCGGGACGGCCATCTATTCCGCGGACGCGGTTTCCTCCAGCCTCTCCTCCATGCATAACAGCCGGGAAACCCTTTCGACGCTCGCCACGGATACCGGCGGCAGGATGTTTCACGACCTGAACAATTTCGCGCCCGCCTTCAGCGACGTGCAGAAGGAAAATTCCACTTACTATCTGCTGGGCTATTCACCCTCCAACACCCGCTCCGACGGGCGTTTCCGCCACATCAAGGTGGAAGTGGACCGCAGCGGCGTGAAGGTGGAGGCGCGGCCCGGCTATTACGCCCCCAAAAATTTCCGGCAGTTCACCCGGGAAGACAAAGACCTGCAATTGCAGCAGGCTCTCGATTCCGAGACTCCGTTCCTCGAGTTGCCCCTGGCTGTCGATGCGGCGTACTTCCGGCAGTCCAGCAGCGAATATTACGTCGTGCTGGCTGCCAAAGTGCCTGCCTCCGCCATTCCGTTCAAGCAGAAATCCAGCGCGCGGCGCGCGGAATTTGATTTTGCCTGGCGCGCCACCGACCCCACCGGAAAAGTTGTGGCGGCGCTCCGAGACACGCTGCCCGTGAAGCTGGACGCCGACACTTATCAGCAAATTCTGCGCGGCAATATCCTTTACGAAGGCGGCTTTCTGCTGCCGCCCGGAAGGTACAAGCTGAAGGTGGTGGCGCGCGAAAACGAAACCGGAAAAATGGGGACGTTTGTCGAGCCGCTGATTCTTCCTCCGATTACCAAAGACAAACTTGAGATCAGCTCCGTCGTCGTTTCAAACGAGATCAGCGAGGTGAACACCCGGCAGCTCCGCAGCCGAGGAAATCCGCTTGAAATGGGCGCGCGCGCGGTTTTGCCCAGCGTCACCCGGGTCTTCCGCACCAACCAGAATCTTTATATTTATCTTCAGTCCTACGGCGGAGGCGCCGCGAATTCGCAAGGCCGAAAGAAGAATTCCGGCGCGTCCCCCGCCCCATCCTTCGCCCTCGTCTTTTTCCGCCACGGCGTCCAGATTTCGGAGGCTGGTCCCTATCCGGGCAAACGGATGAGCGACAGTTCGGGCAAGGCTTTTTACTTCACCCGGATTCCGCTTGAAAAATTCCCTCCCGGCCGCTATTGGATGCAGGTGAACGTGCTTGATGCGCCCGCCGACCAGGTGGCTTTCGCGCGCGTCCCGCTGGCGATTATGCCCGCGCGCGCCCGCCACGCCGCTTCCTCCGGCGGCGGCCGGTGACGCGCTCCAAGAAGCCCCCGCGGACGAGGGGGCGCTTTTTCTTCCAGGAATCACTATACTGTTTCGCTTGACGGCGACTTTATTCCTGGAGGAATCGATGAGACTCTTTGGAGCGGAACTGGTGGGAACCATGTTGCTGATCCTGCTGGGCGACGGCGTGGTGGCAGGGGTGTTGCTGCACAAGTCAAAGGCGGAAAAGTCCGGCTGGATTGTGATTACCACGGGCTGGGGACTCGCGGTGGCGGTGGGCGTTTATGCCGTAGGCCGAATCAGCGGAGCGCATCTGAATCCTGCCATTACGGTGGGCTATGCGATGGTCGGCCGTTTTCCCTGGGTGAACGTTTTGCCCTACATTGGCGGCCAGATGATTGGCGCTTTCCTGGGCGCGGTGCTGGTGTGGCTGGCTTACCTGGCGCATTGGGAAGCCACGGAAGATCCGGCTTCAAAGCTCTTGGTTTTTTCCACCATGCCCGCCATTCGTCACACCGCTGCCAATATCGCCACCGAAGCGATCGGAACCTTTGTATTGGTTTTTGGCTGCCTCGCGTTCGGCGCCAACAATGCCCCCACACAAACAGGCCTGACGCCGCTTCTGGTTGGTTTTCTGGTTTGGGCCATCGGCCTCTCGCTGGGCGGCCCGACAGGATATGCCATCAATCCGGCGCGCGATCTCGCGCCGCGTATCGCGCACGCGATTCTACCCATTCCTGGAAAGGGTAATTCCGGCTGGAGCTATGCCTGGGTGCCGATTGTTGCGCCGCTCATCGGAGGGATTCTGGGCGCTGCAGCCTATGTGAAGCTGTTGTGAAACAAGCTTAGGCTTATTGGGGTCGGGCAAAACACTGGAATCTCAAAATCTCAAATTTGAAATTCAGCCCGGGCTATAGTTCTGCCGCGATATGGTCAATCCGCTCATGCCACTTATCCCGCATCGGCGCGGCGGATGCGGGGTACCGGCGCGAGCAGCCAGATAAGAACTATGGCCGCGAGTACAGCAAGCGCCGCGCCATTCCAGCGCGCGAATGAATTCGGCTGCGAGAACATCTCTACGAGAGGCGCGGCCGCGGCTGAGGCAAAGGCGCTCGTCACGTAGGCCAGCAGGTTATTTCTGAAAAAGGCCGCCAGCACAACGACGCCTGCGACCAAAGGCAGAAATCGCATCATCCAATTCACCGCATATTCAGCCGCCGAATGCGCTCCACCCGGTCCCAAGGCAACGAGCAACAAAACGAGTCCTGCCCAGAACCACCACGCTCGCCGCCGCCAGCCCAGAAGCGCGCCATAAATCGCAATCCCAACAACTGAAGCGCCTGCGACGCTATAGATCAGCGCGCGGAAGAAAACATCGAGACCCGGCAAGGCCGTGTTGAACGCCGGAAGCGATCCAAAGAATCCCATTGCAACGTCGGCGTGAAAATGATTGGCCAGCAACCCTAAAATCTTATCCATGCCGAACGCCACGGCAATCCCCACCAGCAGAGCCACAGCGGCGTCACGGCGCCACACTCTTCGAGCCGATGCGCGCAGGATTTTCCACGCATCAGGGTAAAGACTGGTGACGAGCGCCACGACGAACCACAACGCCAGCCCGCCCAGCACAATCGCGGTAATCAGCCCCACGGCCATCTGAAGCTCGAAATTGGAAAACGAAATGGAAGTGTCATAAAGACGGGCCAGTGAAGGAAGCTGGTCAAGCTCAGCCAGCGCCAGGATCGCCGCGAGAACAATGGCCACTTTCAACGACCGCACCCAGCGGATTTTGCCGTGGCGCACCTGCCTCACAAACAACCAGACCGCTCCAGCAATCAAGAAGGCGCCAAAAGCAATTTCAAGACCCAACAGAACGGAATTGGCAAGCCGGGTGGTTTCCTGCTGTCGCAGCCATTGTTCGGGAAGCTTGAAATGGCGCGAAAAACCAACCACCTGGTCGCCGGCAATCTGGACTTCCAGACGATAATGCGCGTCGCCCACGTTGCGGGGATCGCCAGGTTTTGCCTGCCAGACCAGCGTATAATCCTCACGCGCTTTGCGTCTCTGCGCCTCAGTATCCTGAAGGGCGAAATCGGCCAGCGAATAGCCGTGCGCAGCCACGGCCTGCTCGCCAAGCGCCAGAGCCTGCTCAGGAGTCAAACTTGCTCCCGGCGCTGTTTCATCCAGGAGATGCTGATAGTCAAACACTTTTCCGCCGACCACATCCACGAAGACCCGATACTCTTCTTTCTGCAAAGGCTTGAAAAAGCGCACTTCCCAGAGAAGGGGCTGCGTCGCCTGGCGCATCACCTGGTCTGTTCGTTCCACTGACAACCGCTGGAGCATATAGCGCAACGCCATGGGATCGATGTTCGCATCCAGCCACGCTACCGAATGATAAGAAGCCACTGAAACGTGGCGAGCTTGCAGAAAAGTTACAGCCGTCTGTATAGCTTGTCTGCGCGTCATATGAATCTTGATTCCCTGACCCAGACGATAAACTCTGATGGCGCCCAGCGCAAAGAAGATCACAATCACACAACCAGCGGCCAGGAGCTTGCGCTTCGAAAGTGGCTGATAGTTTATGGATTCCACCTCGGCCGCTTCTTCAATGCGCGCCGCCCGCGCAACGCCGGCGCTGGCATTCGTGATTTGAGATTCATCGGCGAAAGTGCCTGTGCCCAGATAGGCGATCAATGCCACGATGAGAGGAATCAGCATGATCCCGGCTGAAAGGCCGCCGGAGATCATCAGGTAATGATTCGGCGAGCGCAGCAACAAGAAGGCGGTGTAAAGCGCATCCACAGAATAGTGCCACATCAATGTGGCCAGAATTCCGAAGCGCAACATGATGATTCCCACAATAATGCCGCCCACTCCCACCTCAACACCTCGAATGAAAAACGGCTCGTTGGGATAGGCGGAATGCAGGAATCCCCAGTTAAAGGCCGCAAGTCCCAGGGCCAGCGGCCATGAGCGGGTGATCTTTTTTAGAAACGGGATTGCGAAGGCGCGAAACTGCATCTCTTCGGAAACTGCCGGAAAGAATCCCGTGAAGAGCACCGCAACCCACGGAATGCGCGTGTTGAGCTGATTGGAAAAAGGAATATCCGCCGGCGCCCACGCGCCCAGATGGTTGGCGAGCAGGTAAAACACTGTTTGATAAGCAAAGAAGAAGAACGTCAGCGAGATGCCTACGATGTTGGCCATCAAAAAGGAGCGGGTGCGCAATCCGTGCCAGGTGAAATAGCGGCGAAAAGAGACAAATCCTGGAAAGCCTTCCCGATAGACCGGCTCCGACGAAGCTACCAGCAGAAAGATGAGCACGCCGAGTCCCAGGCCTCCTAACAGCGCCTCCAAGACATAGCTCGAAAGGAAGCTGGAGTATGAATCGGTGGTTGGATAGGAGAACTTCGCAAGCGGAAAGGAGTTCAGTTGACTGAGAAAAGCGAGCGCAGCGGCCACCAGCCCAAAGCCCAAGGCCAGCCGCAACGGCGCGTCATGATCGCGAAGCTTGCGCACCAGAATCACCAGCATCGCGATGCTGAGAAACACCCAGAAGACCTGATCCACAATTTGCGCGGCGATATTCCTGGACCGCAGCTTCTGATAGCCTCGCAGCCAGTCTTCGGGAATCTTCACAAATTCCTGATAGCCGGCTACCTGGTCGCCATCCACCCGAACGGCAATCCGAAGGCTGCCGTTGCCAAGATCGACGCTCTTCTGTTTCCACGTGAAAACATAGTCGGTGCGCGCGGGACGTTTTCTCTGTTCGGCATCTACAAATTCCAGGTCGCCCACGTCGCGCTTCATCTCCTGGCTGAGGAACTGTTCGGCAATCGCGCGGGCCTGCGGCTGGGCCAGATTCGCGCCTCGGGCATCCTCGGGAATCTCGTGGTCGAAGCCTACGACTTTGCCTTCAGGGGTCACCTCGATGCGGAACTCTTCTTTCTGAAACGGCTTGAACCAGCGATGCGACCATCGCCACAGGTGCACAGGCCCTCGCGTGAGCTGATCCATGCGCTTCAGCCCTTGCGTTCGCTCAAGATAAAGCTTTGCCATGTCGTCGTAGCTGAAGACCGCAGCATGACGATAATTTTCCAGATGGAAGCCGCGAGCGGCCAGGAACTGCTGCGCGATCTGCCGCGAACTGCCGCGATCGACGCGAAACTGGATGGCTGCCTCCGGAAAGGCGTGCGAGAAATACTTCCATCCAATCACGAACGAAGCGGCAGCCACCACAATGGCGATAGCGATGACGCGATACTGCTTTGACGTTAATCTGATTGGCATCTCGACCTCATCGCAGCCACTTGCCCATCACCCACGCGGCTGCGCCGTTAGCGTAGTAGCGCTCTACCCGATTAAGCCGGATGTAACCTCGTTTCTTGTAGAAGGCCTGTGCTCCCTGATTATCTTCTGCCGTCTCCAATGAAACAAGCTTTAAAGATTGCCTGTTCCCCCATTCCTCTGCGGCATTCATCAGCGCCGCTCCCACGCCGCGGCGCCGCCATCCCTCCTTGACGTCAATTGTGACGATGTGCAACGCTTCGCCGGCCACGCACTGCGCCACCAGGAATCCAATGATTTCTCCGTTTTCCTCCGCCACCCACGTTTTGGAATACCGATGGCGAATGAACGCCTGAAGCTCCTCCAGAGAATAAGAAACTCCGCGCGGAAAACATGCAGCATCGATTTTGTGAAGGGCAGCCAGGTCTGCCGGTTTGAAGAAACGAAGGATCATCAAGCTTTTCCGTTTGCCACTGGTACGATTATACAAAGCAATCTGCGGTTTATAGGCGCTGGGTATGTTATTGGAAAAGCTTTTTGAGCAGCGTCATGCCAAGCCCTTCACCTGTCATTTTGAGGAGCCGAAGGCAACGAAGAATCCCCGCATTTGATTCTCGAAATACCGAGATTCTTCGGTGCGCCCAGAATGACAGACGTGGAACTTTGAGAGCCGGTCATTTGAGGATTTGCAGGTGGGAAGGAGTCTGGGAGGTAGTGACCAGTTCTGAGTAATAAGTGTCGAGCAATGGTCGCTTACGGCGCTGTGGCCACTTTTTCCTGTCTCTCGTCACTCGTCACTTTTCACTGAGCACTTCTGCCTCGTGTCAATCACGATGCCGAGTGAGGGCCGAAGATTTTCTTCAACAGGGACTTGGGCTTTTCAGACGCCTTTTGAACCGGCAAACCCGAAAGCAAATCATCCACTTCAGCCTCGGAAACCGGCTTGGCAGTGCGGCGCCAGTAGGAAAGCTCCTTGAGAGCGGTCCAGGCTTCCAGGCAATGCAGGCATTCCACCAGATGCTTTTCTACCGGCTCTTTGTCGTACCATCCCACCTGGCCGTCCTGAATGCGAATGAACTGCCTGACGTGCGGGCAGGCCTCAGTCCTTGCGGCTCGCAGTTCATGAAAGATGGCGAGCCATGCTGCGGGGCACATGCACGCGTCCTCTTCACGATTCAACGCGCTGGAGTAGTTTGTCTTCAGTCGTTCCCAGCCCTTCTGAATGACCTCCGGGGTGACTCGGAGCATTTGTTCGAGAGTCCGATCAGAATACCCGGAAAGCTTCAAAAAAAGCGCCTCCTGATGGAGCAGCGGCAGTCCTTTCACCAACTCCTTCAGGTTTTCGACGGTCAGGTTGCCCAAGTCAATTGAATCCTTCGCCTCTCCCAAAGATGAGCTTCCCTTCATAAAGAGAAACGCGCGAAGGTCAATCAGAAATTCGCGTTCAGACTGACGCCCAAAACTGCGAAGAATCTTGAAATTTTCAGCGCAGGCCTCACCGAGCGCCTGTTGCCACAACTCCATCGGGCCGGGGCAAGCGGGCAAGTGGATGCGTGAAAGCTGAAGAACGATGGGCGTATAGTCGCTAAGAAAAGCGCGCCACGCCTGCGGTTCACCCGCTTCGCAGCCGGCCATAATTTTGTGAAAGGTGAGCAAGAGATAATCCCTTATCGAAGTCGATTCAGAATGCGCCAGCCATGATTGAGCAGACGCAGTGCGGCGGCCTGAAAACCTTCACCAATCATGGAGCCGCGCAAAATAATTCTAACAGAGCAGGCAAGAACTGGATAGAACTCACCCCAGAGGAGAGGACACGGAGCGGGAGATCCGCAACCAAAGCTAAATTTCAAATTTCAGATTCCGGAAAGAGATCGCCACGCAAACAGAGGGAAACAGTTCGCATAAAAATCTTAACGGCGAGAAAAAGTCTCCGTGATCTCTGCGTCCTCTGTGGTGAAAAGATCCATAAAGCCGTCGCCACGCGTTTCTTCACCAGGATATTGAAATTGAGAGAAAAATATTAAGGACCAGCCTCAAGAGGACTACCGACGTCCCGCTTGTCCGATGCTTTCCTGGAGGTGCAGCACAATTTTTTCAGCCGTATTATCGACGGCTTTCGCGAGCGAGGGAGGGTGATAAGGCTCGTGGATAATATCCTGCCAGATGGCTTTGCCATCCCGCCCGGTGAGGAAAACTTCCGAATGCACTTCTCTCAGGTGAAGGGAATCAAAACACGTTCCCTGCAGGATCGCGTCCGCCGAGTTGCGATTATCGACCACGCGAAAAGGCCCGTGCTTGTTCAGGTCTTCGCTGAGCCTGAGATTCAACTGATTGTCCATCATTCCAATGTAAACCGTTCTCACCCGCCGAAGTTTGCGGGCATCCATGATGGTTGCAGTGAGAGGGCCGTTCAGTGAGGGAGCAGCGCCCAAGGTAGGTCTTCGTTGTTCAGGCTCTTTACCCAGCGTGGGACGCTGTTCCTGCTGTTGTTGCGGGGAGCTATCCTGGCTGGAGATCGCCGCTCCTGAAAAGAGCAAGCAAATCAGAAATAAACTCAGCCATCTCATCGCGGCCTCCGCGACGCTTAAGATGAACTTATTCTACCAGAAAATAAAGCGAGCGGCGTTTTTGCTGGCTCTGCGGAAATCGGGCCTCCAACGGTCCATGCCGGACATTTATTGGATCATCGTTCCGCCAGAATACACATGGCGCTGCTGAACTTTCCAGACCTTTTGCTGGTCTTTCATGCGCTGGAGCTGCTCTTTCTGCTGCATTTTGAGATTGCGCATCTGCCACTTGTATTGGTGCTCAATGGCGAGCTTTTCAGCGCGCGGAATGTGCCGCCCTCGGAAAGACTTCTTCCAGATCTTCTGAGTCATCTGAAGCTGCTTGCGTTCCAGCTTCTGCTGGCGCTTCAGCTCCTTAATCCCGGAAAAGGACTTTTGCGCGGCTCCTAATGTGCCTGCCCCAATTACAACCGACAACACGAGTGCGAGGAGAACAGCTCGAGGTTTATTCATACAGTGAATCCTATTACGAAATTTCACTTCCGCCAAGCGCCGAATCGCTGAGCCTCCGGCGAGCTCAAATCTTGGAAATCGTCCTCCCCGCGATCCCCTCATTGCATTTATCGGACAAATCGGCGTATGGGATGAAGCGATTCTGCTTATCAAAGCGTGTTTACCGCCCAGTCAAACGCCTCTAGCTTCTCCGACTCAAAACTTGCGTCTTCGATTTTCCACACCCGCCATATTCGGGGATCATCCAATTCGCTACAATAGAGAGGAACGCAAACAGGAGGTTTTCAAGTTATGGCTGATATCCAATGGATTCGTGACGCAGATCAAGGACTCCAGATGGCGAAATTGCAAGGCAAAATGGCGCTGCTGGATTTCAGCGCCGCGCCGATGTGAGGGGGATGCGCTCGGCTGGATGCCGAGGTTTATACACAGGCGCCGGTGCAAAACTTTATCGCGCAGAACTTTATTCCCGTCAAAATCCACATCAAAGAAAAACCTCAGGATTTCC